>JAZQBJ010000147.1:0-4626 GCA_045545715.1 Oscillospiraceae bacterium | reverse complement strand
GATCTCTTCGGGTTTGAATTCATCTTTGAGTCCCTGGAGTTCATCCATAAGCTCGGTATCTACATGAAGACGACCCGCCGTATCCAGAATTACGATATCGTTTCCGTAATCCTTTGCGTGAGCAACCGCTTTTTTCGCAATGGTGAGAGGTTCGATCTGTCCCATTTCAAAAACAGGAACGTCGATCTGGCTTCCGACAACTTTAAGCTGGTCGATTGCCGCAGGACGATAAACGTCGCAGGCAACAAGAAGCGGTCTTCTTCCCATTTTTTTGAAATGGAGAGCAAGTTTTCCCGAATGGGTGGTTTTACCGGAACCCTGAAGACCGACCATCATAATGATCGTCGGAATTTTTGTGGAGAACTGAATCCTTGCGTTGGATTCACCCATCAAAGCGGTGAGTTCCTCATTAACTATTTTAATAACATGCTGGGCAGGAGTTAAGCTTTCGAGCACTTCCGCGCCAACAGCTCTTTCGCTTACTTTTGCGACAAAGTCTTTTGCAACTTTATAGTTTACGTCTGCTTCAAGAAGAGCAAGACGGACTTCGCGCATAGCGGCTTTTACATCGCTTTCGGTAAGCTTACCTTTGTTTCTGAGCTTTTTAAAAACAGAGGAAAGCTTATCGGATAAACCTTCAAATGCCATTTTGTTCCTCCGTTAATCGTTGAGATGGCCTGCAACCTCCACAATTTTCATGGTGTGCTGGGTGATATCTCTGATAGTAGCTCCGCGGATGCTGTCGTCCTCGATAGCGTGGGCTTCGGAAATGATAGTATCAAGTCCGCGCTGGATCTCGCGGAAGCGTTTTGCAAGGCCGAGTTTTTCTTCCATATCAAGAAGGGTCGCTTCCGCCCTTTTTATGGAATCGCGGACACCCTGTCTTGTTATTCCGAGATGCTCGGAAATTTCCGCAAGTGAAAGGTCATCGTTATAATAATAATCGATAACATCCTGCTGTTTTTCGGTAAGAATTTCGCCATAAAAATCGAAAAGAAGCGAAATATTCATATCCTTCGGCATTGTGTCCACCTCCTTCTTTTGTAAAGTAATTTGCTTTACAACAACATTAATATTATAAAGGAAAGGCGCCCATGTGTCAAGAACTTTTTGGGCGTTTTTTATAATTTTTTCTATAAAATTTTAGCTAAAATTAAAGTCCGTAAGCCTTCGCAAAGTTATCATAAAGTATCATTCTGTTCTGTTCTTCCGAAAGGCCGAGGCTGAAGAAAAGCTCCAGTTCTTCCTTATGATCCCACATGGGGAAATCAGTTCCCCAAAAGAAATTTTCGATTCCGAAGCGGTCGAAAAACCTGAAAACAAGTTCTTTGCTCATAAAATGGAGCGAGCTGGAAATATCAAAATAAAGAGTACCCGGTTTATAAACATCAAGAGCCGATTCCCATCTGCGGTATCCGCCGAAATGGGCACCAATAAGTTTAAGTCCCGGAACTTCATCAAGAACTTTTGCCATTCTTTCCGGCTGGGAATATTCAAATCTGTCGTCACCGAGATGAACAATAAGCCACATATCGTTATCACGAATCGCCTTGAACATAGGCAAAGCTTTTGGATCATCTATATAAAATTTCTGGAAATCCGGGTGAAGTTTCACCCCGGTGAGTCCCATTTCCTTCATTCTTTTTATTTCAGAGCTGCAGTCTTCAAAACCCGGATGCAAAGTTCCAAATCCGATGAATTCCGGATGTTTTTCACATTCCGAAGCAATAAAGTTATTTATTATCTGAACCTGCGCGGGAGTTGTTGCAGCGGAACAAACCACAAATTTTTCAATCCCTGCCTTCTTCCCTGCCGCAACAAGTTCATTGCTGGTTCCTAGATGCTGCATATCAATATCGTAAAAATCGCCGATGGCATCCGTTGCCTTGCTCACGATTTTTTCCGGATAAATATGATTATGTACGTCGATTATTTTATAATCAGGCATTTTTTCGCCTCGTTTCTTCAAAAAATCCATGTATATTTTATCACAAAACAAGGCTTATAACAACCAAAAAGCAAAATTCGGGCACAAAAAAACACCGCCTAAGCGGTGTTTTTTAAATCAATAATAAATTACTGATTTGCCCAGTCTGCAGGGTAGGTTACGTAAATGAATCTTACGTAATCGGGAGTGGAGAAATGAATGCTGGTGCCTTTAGGAATATAGGTCATGTCGCCTGCATGTGCAGTAACATTGCCAGCTTCGGATTTGAGTACGATGGTACCGTCGATGATGTATTCAACTTCATCGTAGTTAAGGGTCCAGGGGAACTCTGCTCCGGCTTTCATTTCCATAACGCCTGCTCCAAGACGAGGAGACTCTTCAAGAGAGAGAACGTCGGTTGCGAAAGTCTTGTCCTGTGCATCTCCGATTTCGAAGGGGAAAGGCTCGCATTCAACGGTTGCGGTCTTGATGCTCATCATGCCGTTGGAAAGTACGTTTCTTTCGAAAGGTACAGCGTCTTCTTCTTTCATGTTTGCGCAGACTTTGGCGACAATCTCCTTAATCAGTTCTTCACTGATGTTCATTGATATGCGCCTCCTTCTGTATAAGAATAAGGGCTCTCTAAAAAGGAGCCTTGTTAAAATCTTTAAGAGGAGCGCCTATCGCGGCAATAGGCGCTCCCAAAAGGTAGCATTGAAAAACAACTAATATTTAATTAATTATTTGTCAGCGCCGGGGATTTTTGCGAGAAGTGCGGGAGCCATGAACTGGCCGAGAACTACTGCAAGGATACCAGCAACAAGTTTACCAACGATCATCGGGCCGATCATTTCTGCGTTGTTACCTGCGCAGAAGCCGAGGTGGTCACCGAATACGAATGCTGCGGATACTGCGAATGCGCAGTTGAGGAGTTTTGCTTTCGGGTTCATGTCTTTGAGGATGTTGAACATTGCGATGTTGTTAGCAAGAGTTGCAACAAGACCTGCAGAACCTGCAGCGTTCATGCCGAGCATTGCGCCGAGTTTTTCGAGAGCTTTACCGAATTTGTCGGTGATGAATTTTACCATGGGGTATGCGCCAGCGAGAACGATAGCGATGTTACCGCAGGTAAGAAGACCAGATGCAAGGCCGGAAGTACCAGCGTCGTATGCGTTAACAGCACCGGTTCTGGTTACGTCAACCATGTCGCTGAAGAGCGGGAAGAGGATACCAGTGTTGGTTTCGAAGATTGCGATAGCGGTCATAGCAGTGATGAAAATGGTGATGCCGGTACCGAATTTGTCGAAGCCTTTCATCATTGCGGTCGGTGCGAACCAAAGGCCAGCAGCGATAGCAGCAGCGATGATAACAACAGGGATCATGTTGATGAAGATTTCACCAACGGAGAGTTTGTAAGAGGTCATTGCGTTCATGCAGAAACCACCAGCAATGCAGCCTACAGGAATGGTTACAACACCAACGAGAGTACCTGCGCCGAGGTAGGATCTGTCTTCGGGAGCAATGATACCAAGAGCTACGGGGATGGTGAATACGATGGTCGGGCCCATCATGGTGCCGAGGATAAGACCAGCGTAGTTACCGATTGCTTCGTTAGCAGCCATAGCCATAGCAAGAGGATAACCGCCCATGTCGCAAGCGAGAAGGGTGGTAGCAAACATGGAAGCATCTGCGCCAACAAGGCCGTAGATAGGTCCAACGATGGGGTTAAGTACGAGAGCAAGGATAGGAGCAACTGCTACTACACCAGCCATGGATACTGCGAGCGGGCCCATGCAGTTAAGGCCTTCTTCCCACTGTTCGCCATAACCAAATTTGTTGCCCATAATTTTGTCAATTGCGCCCCAGAGCATGAAGAGCATCATGATCATAACAACTACAGAGTTGATTGCAAGGCCATCAACCCAAGCAGAAACGGACTGTCCAAAAAGCGGAAGGGTTTCGTTCCATGCTGCTACGAGTTCAGAGAAATCGAACATAATATTTTTCCTCCTAAAAAGATTTAAGTTATTTCTCAAACTATATTCATAAAAGGTAAAACATTGGGACAAAAACCAAACACGAGCTTGCAAAGGATACTCCCCAAGGGAAGGCCGCTTATCCATATGCAAATATGTATTATATTGTCCCATGTTTTCCTAGAATGACAATTAATACCTGTTTAAACAGGATTTTTCAAGGTTCGTTTTTTTCAATCACTGAAAAGATTCAAGATTGGAAAGAACGGTGTCATCAATTACACCAACTATCGCGGCATCGATAGGCACGCTGGTTCCGACGGCATATCTTGCCGGGTTACCGTTTACGATAAGGACTCTGTCGCCGATACCTGCGTCAACAACGTCAGCGGCGATATAAGGTTCTCGGGTGGTGTTGCCTTTCATCTTGTAGTCAAGAGGAGCAACGATGAGAAGTTTAAGTCCTTCGAGTTTGGGTTCTTTTCTGGTTGCCCAAACACTGCCTATTACTACACCAATTCTCATTAGGTAATACCTCCGTTAAATATCAGAGAAGTTCGATGCCAAGCTCGAACGCGGTATCTTTTGCGAGATAAGTGATTACAGGCTTCTCGGGAAGCTGAATCTTTTTATAGTGCTTTGCAGCAGCTTCTTTAATATCTCTTTCGGTTACAACGCGTTTGGTGAGCACAAGAACGGAATCCGCACTTTCTGCTTTAGGAG
>JAZQBJ010000146.1:0-8046 GCA_045545715.1 Oscillospiraceae bacterium | reverse complement strand
AATAAGCTTTTCATAATTTTCGCCGGTTTCTCTTGATGCGGAGGAAACTTTGTTTGTAATATCAAATTCGCCGGTAAGGATATCGAACTGGGAAGGTTTCATATATCCGCCGCAGGAAACTTTATACCAGCCGTTTTCGGTAATTTCGGTTACGGAATCCACGCATCCGGTTCGGAGAGTTGTAACGTAACTTCCGTTTTCTTCAGCAAGTTTTTCAACGCCGGCAAGTTCAACGTTTGCCCGAACGGCAAAATCAGCGTTTTCACCGAGATAATAAATTTCGGAAGAACTTTCGTAAGTGGTTATGTTTCCGCTATAGGAAAGGGTATAGGTTACCTTTCCGAGGCCGGTTACCTCATTTTCGGAAAATTCGCCGGAAAGATCGATTTCTGCGGTGAACCTTGCGGGAACACCGGTGTCCGCATAGGCAACCTGGTTCATAGAAACAGATTTTTCACCGATTTTAGCTGTAACTTTTCCGCCGGAAGGCCCTATGCAGGAAAGGGTGAGAACGGTTTCTCCGTTTTTGATAATGCTTGCCGCGGAAGGAAAACAGGATGAAAGTTTTTTGGTGGTTCCGGAACCGCCGCCGCTTTCTCCGCCGAATTTTAAAGTTACGGATTCGGAAACATTTCCCTGGCTGAAGGTAAAAGTTTTAGCTTTTTTAGTAACGTCAACGGTTACAGCAAAAAGACCGCCGCTGCTTATTCTTTCAACTTCTTCACCGTTCATATAAAGAGCTTTATCCGGATCGGAAGTTCCGAAGATGGTGTATTTATAGGTTGAAACGTTAAGAGCGGAACCGGCTGGCCTTGTTATTTCAAGTTTTTCGGAAACGGAAAAATCCGCATATTCATTAAGCACATTGCTTTCAAAATAGGAGATCAAAGCTTCCGCGCTTGAATTCCGGTTTTCGATAAGGGCGGAATAATCCGAAACGCAAAAACCGAATCCATTTATTTTGTTAACAAGATATTGATTGCAAAGTTCAAAGGCATCGCCGAAAAAATCTCCCCGAACCACCGGAACCATAACTCTTCCGAGATCGTTTATTGTCACGATTTTTGCGCCGGGGAAATTTTCAGAAATTTTAATAAGATATTCTTCATAACCGTTTTCGGAATAGCAGGAAAGAACGTTTTCCACAAAAAGGGTTTTGAAATAACCTTTTTCGTAAAAATATTTTGCCGTTTCAAGTGATTTTGAATTTTCAAAAGGGAGAAGGAACGAAAAACATTCGCTTCCGAAATCGCCGGAATATTTCGCAAAGGCTTCTTCGGAAATTTCTTCCGAAACTACATATTTTCCGGGTTTTAATTCGTCAAGGTGTCTTTCATCAACAAGGGTGTAAACCTCAAAAAATTCGATTTCCTCTGCGGAGCTAATATATTCCAGGCAAAGATCCGCTGAATCGCTTTTGCGGAGATCAAGAAGAACGCCGTTAAAACCATTTTCGGCGGCAAAGGAACAAACCTCGGAAGGGGAATTTTTTTCGTCAACGGAAAAAAGCCGAAGCGGAACTTCGGCGGCATTTGCGGTTATTGAAAAACAAAAACAAAAAACGAATAAAAGGAAAAGCGAAAATAATTTTTTCAAATTTTAAATTCCTCCGGATCAAAGGTCGGGAGTTCCGGTGCTTTCGGGCGGGGAACTCTTAAAAGCGGATCGTAATCAAAACTCCGGCAATGGAAACCTTTTTCAACAACGCCCTTTTTCTTGCAAAGAACGTTTTTTCCGTCGGCAGAAAGATATCCGCCGGAGCAGTATTCGCATCTCGGTTCAATATTTTTATCAAAAAATTTTTTATCAAACATAAACGGTTTCCTCCGTTTTAAAAAAAGGTTTTGTTTGATTTTATTGTACCATATATCATCCGGTTTGGCTATGCCTAAATGTTTCAATTTTATTCCGGATTCGACTTAAAAAAGGTTCTTTTTCGCTTTTTGAAGGAACGATGGAAAGAAGAAAAAGTGCAGCCATGCAAAGAAGACTTACCGCCGCCGGCGCGGAGGAAGAAAGGACGGCTTCGATCCTTCCGCCTTTTGCAATAAAAACAGATTCTGAACCGCCGGAAAAACAAAGAAATATTTTTAAAACAGCTGCGGTTATTCCGGCGTGAAAAAATCTTGAAATGATAAAAGGTAAAAGTGGAATTTTACTTTCATCGGTAACAGCCGCAACCTGAAAAATCACCGAAATTCCCGAAAAAGAAGCGATTGCACCGGCGGTGATAACCGCGTTAAAACCTTCGATTTCGGAACAGGCAAAAGTTCCGGCGGTAACCTCAAAAAATCCGGAAAAAATTGCCTTGAGAAAAGGATTTTCTGCACAAAAAGCAAAAAACGGGCCGCCTAAAACCGTTTCCGTAATTCCGCAGGCGATTACTATGAACGCACACATACGAAAACAACTTTCCGCTGCGGAAACAATGGATTCGATAGCTGCGGAAGAATTGTTTTTATAACAATAATTTTCAAAAACGATTCCGGGTTCGGCTTTTTTAGAAAAAAACGAAACAATGCCGGAAATTATAAGCGCAGAAATAAATTGAGCGAAAAAAATCAAAAATCCAATACGGACATTTCCGAAAACCCCTGCTCCTACGGCGCCGATAAGAAAAGAAGGTCCGGCGTTTACACAATAGCAAAGCATTTTCGAGGCTGTCCTTCTGTCGGTGTATCCGTCGGAAACAAGGTCGCTTATACATTTTGCCGCGGCGGGATATCCGCCGAAAATTGCCGCGGGAAAAACTTTTCCGCAGCTTTCGGGAATTTTTAAAATTTTTGCAGCCGGTCTTAAAATTTTCGAAATAAAATCCGAAGCGGAACTTTTACAGATAAATACCGAAATCGCCATGAACGGAAAAACCGCCGGAATAACCGAATATGAACACAGGTGAAGTCCGCGGCGGATTCCTTCGCTTATTTCAGCATTTTTTAAAATCAGCAAAACGCAAAGCGAAAATGCGGAAAGAAAGGTCAAAAAACTGCGTTTGTTCAAAAAACATCATTCCTTTTCAGCAAGTTTGGAACAATTCACGCCTTGATGTCTTCTGCGTGATATGATATCATAATCTTATGAAAAAAGTTCCTTTTTTAGAAAGGAGAGATTTTTTTGAAAAAGTTGATTGCAATAATTCTAATAACGGCGCTTTTGCTTTCGGGGTGCGGCGCGGAAAAAATCGGAACGGATTACGATTTTTCCAAGGTCATGGAGGAAACCATGGCACATATCATTGAAGAAGCACCGGATCCGGGGCATAACCACATAAACGGCGAATGGTCGGTGATTGTTGCCGCAAGGCACGGCGCAGAAGTTCCGGAAGACTGGTTCGATATTTATTACAAAAACCTTTGTGCAACCCTTGCGGAAACCGAAGGCGTTTTAAGCGGAACAAAACACGGCAACTATTCAAGAGCAGTCCTTACCCTTACCGCAATCGGGAAAGACCCTTCGGATGTGGGTGGTTTCAATCTTTTTGAAAGTTACGCCGATTATGATTTTGTCACCCATCAGGGCATTCCCGGAAGCATTTTTGCTCTTCTCTCGCTGGATTCCGTCGGATACAAAGTTCCGGAGGGCAATGTTTCAAGAGAAAAACTTATCGAACACATCCTTTCGGAAGAATATGAGGGCGGTGGCTGGGCGCTTATGGGTGAAGACCCGGACGTTGATATAACCGCGCAGGTGATCCAGGCCTTCGCTCCTTATTACGGAACAGATGAAGATGTTACCGCCGCTGTTGACAGAGCCGTTGCGGTGCTCTCCGAAGTTCAGAAACCCGACGGCGGCTTTTATGCATGGGAATCCGAAAATGTTCAGACCGCGGCTCAGGTCGTTATCGCCCTTTCTTCCATCGGAATCGATATCAGAACAGATGAAAGATTTATAAAAGGCGAAAATTGGATAGGTTCCTATATTATGAAATACTATCTTGGAAACGGCGCTTTTTGCCATACCCTTGAAATGGGCGAAAACGCCATGGCTACCGATCAGTGCATGCAGGCCTTTGTTGCAATGGAGCTTTTTGAAAAAGGCGAAAGGTTTTATGATTTCACAAAAATCGAATGATTTTAATCCAAGGCGGGGGCTTGCTCCCGCCGTTTTTTTATAAAAAAACAACTGGCTCAACAGTCCATTGACGAAAAAAAGTTTCTGAATTAAAATAGCGGGCAGGAGGTGAAAGCAATGACCGACAAAAAAACTTTTGGTTCATTCATCAAAAGCAAGCGGATAGAAAAGAACTATTCCCAAAAGGAACTTGCGGAAATGCTTTATGTGACCGAAGGCGCCGTCAGCAAATGGGAAAGGGGAATATCTTATCCGGATATCACCTTGGTTTCCGATATATGCCGGATTCTTGATATAAGCGAGCACGAATTTATTACTTCATCAACGGATACGGCGGAAAGGGAAATGAAACTTGACGCAAAAAAATTCCGCGTAATTCGCGGAACCTGGTTCTGGGTTCCGACAATTTCTTATATTGCCGCGGCGGCGATTTGTTTTATCAGTAATCTGGCGGTGAACCACACTCTGTCCTGGTTTTTCGTTGTTTTGGCGGCGCTCATCTGTGCCTATTCATTTATCCCGACTTTCACAAGTTTTTTTGAATCTGAAAAACTTCTTGTTTTTGCATCAACAAGCTACCTTTCAATTTGTCTGCTTTTGTTTGTATGCGCGGTATATACAAAAGGTTTTTCGTGGTTTATAACAGCCTGCGTCGGAACTCTGATGGGTTATGCGCTGCTGTTTTTACCGATATTGCTGTCTAAAACAAAACTGTCCCGCTGGAAATTTTTAATTGCATTAGGTTTTATTTTTGTTTTGAGCGTTCTGATGATTCTAAATATCCGTATTTGGGAAACTTTTCCGCTTTGGAAGGCAATAGCTATGACCTGCTATGGTTTTGTGCCGGTTATTTTGTCAGCATATTTTTGTACTTTAAAAATTGGGGCGTTTTTAAAAGCCGGAATCTGCACCGCGTTGAGCGCGGTTATGCTGTATTTTGCGGATTTTGCTGCGGAATGGCTTTTTGGTCCTTCGGACAGCAGTTATAAGATAGATTTTTATAACTGGGAAGAATGTATCAACGGAAACATAAATTTTATCTGTCTTGTTTCGCTTCTTTTTATTGCTGCAATTTTTTTCGGAATCGGAATTTACAAAACCAGAAAAGTTGATAAATAAAAAAATCACGGCCAATCGGCCGGGATTTTTGTTTTTTTATTTGCTTTCCTTTTTCTTTGCAAGTTTCGGGTTTTTGGTGCGTTTTTTCTTAACGGAATATCCCATCTGGCCGATTTTTTTGCCTTGTGCAAAATATTCTCCGTGGGAATAGAACATAACTCCCGCCTTGCGAAGGTCAAGTCTTCCTGCCTCATCGATATATTTATCCTCCACCTGAATGGCAACGATTTCCGCAATGAACATATCGTGGCTTCCGAGATGTTTTACTTCGGTTACTTTGCATTCAAGCGAAACGGGGCTTTGCGCAAGGATCGGCGCGGAAACTTTGGATGCCGGAAGGGCGGTAAGCTTCATTTCCGCAAATTTGTCGGTGTCTTTTCCGGAACGTACTCCGCAAAAATCCGCTGCGCGAACAAGCTCGTCGGTGGTTACGTTGATTACAAATTCGCCGCTCTCTGCAATAAGATGGTGGCTCCATCTTTCGGGACGGACGGAAATATAGGTCATTGCAGGACTGGAGTTTATGATTCCGGTCCATGCGATGGTGAGAACGTTGGGTTCTTCAACGGTGCCGCAGGTTACAAGCGCTGCAGGAAGGGGAGAAAGAAGAGTTGCGGGTTTCCAGATTTGTTTAGCCATGGTTTCCTCCGATGTTTTAAAATGATGTTTTATTATATCATCTGGCGGATAATTCCGTCAATATAAAATGCAGTCTAAAGATTATGGAGATAAACTTCCGCCTGTTTTCTGTTTTTAAAAACAATGACTTCTGGTTTATATTTTTCCAAAAGCCCTTTTGTTTTCGGGCGGTTCTTTTTATTAAAACGCAAAATTGCTTTATAAAAATCAAAATCAAATCTTTCCGGGCAGTTTCCGCCCATATCCGCTCTTGTTTTTCCGTAGTTTTTTAAAACCCTTTCGGTGACTCCGAAAAGACAGCGGATGGTCGAAAAATCAAAATAAAAAACGGTGTCGCAATATTTTAGCCGCTCTTCAAGGGTGCGTTCAAAATTCCCGTCGATTATCCATTCTTCTTTTTGAAGTTCCTTTTCAAGAAGAACGTCAAATTCTTCCCGGGAAATATATTCCCAGTTTCCGCACCAAAAAATTTTATCAAGATGAACGACCGGAAGACCGGTTTTTTCGCCGAGTTTTTTTGAAAAAGTGCTTTTTCCGCTTCCGTTTCCGCCGATTACAAGAATTCGCTTCATGGTTTCCTCCTGAAAAATATTAGCCGGGCAAAAATATTATACCATCTGCCTTGATTTAATAAAACCCATTTTTTACATAGGGATTTTTATATCATTTTTGTAAAAAATAGTTTCGGGTGATTTGATGGAAAAAATTAAAAACAACGGAAAATTTTTTGTTCTCGGAGCCGCGGGGTATTATATGCTCGAAACATTGTGGCGCGGACACAGCCATTGGTCGATGGCTGCCGCCGGAGGGATTTCGCTTTTGTTTCTGATAAATATTTTCAGAAAACTTAAAAATGCTCCGCTTTATTTTAAATCCATTGTCGGCGGAACGGTCATAACAGCGGTGGAATTTGTTTTCGGAATCGTTTTCAACCTCTTTCTCGGAATGTCAGTCTGGGATTATTCTTCCGTTCCGGGAAACATACTCGGCCAGATATGCCCGGCTTTTACGGTTCTCTGGTGCGGTCTGAGTTTTGTTGTGGCGTTTTTTGAAAAAGTGCTTTCGTCGGAAAAATTTGTTTTTTTAAGAAAGGCTCTTCCATAATTTTTTCTGAATATAAAGGAAGCTTCGGCCTAAAATAATACCGAGGTGAAAAATATGAGCAGTAACAGAGAGAAACTTAAAAACATGGGTGGGCCGGCGTTTGAAAACGATCCCAAAAGATCAAGACCCTTTGGAACTTTCAACCCAATGCAGCAGGAACGTATTCTTACCCATATGAATACTATTGGTTCCAAAAAAGAAGAGATGCGCCGGGCTGATAACGCCATAAACATTGCGGATATGATCGATATTGATTCTCTTTGAGCATCCGCAGCAGTTTCCGCAAAGGGGAAGGAAGAAGTTTCTCCTTTGCTACATATTAACCTCAAAACGCCTTCCGGAATAAAATAAATTACGGAGGGAGGAGATACATAATGTCCGATTTTAGCCAAATGCCCTGCTGGTTTCTCGGCGCAAATGCGCCGAAAGGATATTATTCGAAGTTTGACCAGCTTTTTACTGCAGCACCGGAAGGAAAATGTTTTTTGCTAAAAGGCGGCCCGGGAACCGGAAAATCAACGATGCTCAAAAAAATTGCCGCGGTGCTCGGTGAAAAAGGCCTGAGCACCGAACTTATATATTGTTCGGCAGATACGTCTTCGCTTGATGCGGTGATGACTTCTGATGGGAAAATTGTTGCGGCTGATGCAACCTTGCCCCATTCAGTAGAACCGAAATATCCCGGGGCCTATGAAACGACGGTTTCGCTTTCGGATTGCTGGAAAGAGGATATGCTCAAAAACTGCTCAAAGCAAATTACAGACCTTTTTGATTCAAATCGCCGTCTGCATGAAGAAGCAAGACGTTATATTTCTGCGGCGGCAAACCTTCTTGATGAAGCTTCAAGGCTTGGAATGGATTCGATCCATCAGGAAAAGGCTGCAAAGGCCGCTTTGAGGGTGTGCTCAAGAGAATTCGGCAAAAGAATTCACCGCCAGGGAACCGAAAAACAGCGTTTTTTAAGCGCGATAACGGATAAAGGAATTTTCTTTTTTGAAAAAACTCCAAAACTTCTTTGCAAAAGAATATATATTCTTGAAGACGAAAACGGCGCTTTTTCAAGAATATTTCTGAATACGGTAAGAAAAAAAGCTCTTGAGCACGGGTTTGATA
>JAZQBJ010000145.1:0-27856 GCA_045545715.1 Oscillospiraceae bacterium | reverse complement strand
GACTTTTGTTTTTCTTAAGCAACGGTTCTTTCTTCGTCAACCGCAACTTTGGAAGTAAAAAGCTCATCGCTCATGGCAACAGCTTTTGCGGTAAAAGTACCGGAAGAAAGGGCAACGCTGCCGCCGCTGGTGGTTTCAACTGCGGTGTCGCTGAATCTGGGGTCGGTGCCGTCGGTGGTAACGCGGATTTTGTTTGCGCCGGCAGAAGTTACAACAAGATTCTTTCCGGAAAGGCTGAAAGCAGGCTCTGCCTGAACTTTTTCGCCTTCAACCGCGGCATAAACGCCGTCGCATTTTGCTCCGATTACGAAAGCATCATAGATAAAACGTCCTTCAATAAGCGCACCGTTGATGCCTGCGGGGTTTTCCTTAACAAAATAATCCTGAACTTTCTTCGGCTGAAGAACGGAATTTTTATAAACAATAAGGAAATATGCCTTGTTTTCGCCTTTCATAAGATAATCGTCCGGAACGGTGACTACCTGGGCACCCATAAAAGTGCCCACCGCACCTTTAACAAGTGCTTCTTTCGCAAGAGCTTCAACACCGATAAACTGTTTGGAAAGACGGAGCATTCCAAACCAGCTCCAGCCGATGAAGATATATCTGCCTTCGGCAGGAACTTTTTTGTTGCCCATTTTTACCATACCGTCGGAAATAAGTTTAACAATGGTGTCCTCGGTGGGCTCTTCTGCAACAGCCTCAACAGTTCCCGCATAATCGATGAATTTTCGAAGTGCATATTTATCCATTTCCGGAATTGCCTGTTCGTTCATTTCGATAGCAAGAATTTTGGAAGCCTCTTTGGAACCCATCTGTTCCGCATTGTTGCCCTTATCAACGGTGATGGAAAAAGAACGGTCTTTTTCAACGATCATATCCTGAACGGTATCCTGTGCTTCCTTGGGTTCGCCGTAACGGTTGGTGCCGCTGCGTTTATAATCATTAAGTTCCTGAGAAACCGCAGTATAAACCTTAAGGTTTTTTACCCCGGTAAATTCATAGTCTTTGCAGGCAATTCCGTCAACATAGGATTTCTGGCTGAATGCCTGCGCAAGTTCTTTTGCATATTTGCTTGCAAGATTAACTGCCATAATTTAAAAATCTCCTTTCGCTTTTCCTGTTTTCACAAAATCAATATTCTTTAAAAAGTCCTTCAACAAATTCATCAAGGCCGGAAATTCCTGCGGCGGAAGTTGCGCTTCCGGTGGAATGTTCCCTTGCATAATTTTTCTGCGCCTCTCTGATCTGTTCTTTTTTCATTTTTTCAACTTCTTTAAGAAGTTCTTCTTTTTCTTTTCCAAGTCTGAATTTTTCAAAAGCGGTTTCAAGGGGGATCCCTCTTTCCCATTCTTCAACAATTCCGTTATCGAGTTTTTCAATTCCCTCTCCGGAATGTCTGGCAAGAAAATTTTCAAGTTCCGAAAGCATTGCTTCGCTTCCGTCGTCCTGTTCTTCCTTTTTTGCTTTGTTCACCTCAAGCCTGAATGTCGCAAGTTCCTTTGCGGTTTCCCTGTTCATTCCCGGGTTTGCCGCCATGATTTCGGCAATGCTTTTTTCAAGAACCGCCTTTTCAAGAGCCCAAAGGATCTCTTCCTTCATCTCATCTTTTGAAATCCCCCGGATCTTTGCAAGTTTTTCAAAAACTTCCGAATCGTTTTTTGCTTTTCCAAGTTCTTCGGAAATTCCATCGAACTCAAGACCTTTGCCGAAAATTTCAAGAATCTCCTCCGGTTTCTTTTCAAAAGCCTTCGCAAAAACTTCCGCGGCTTTAAAAAGCTCCTCTTTTCCGTTTTCAAGGTTTTCTTCCTCTTTTTCAAAAGGTTCTTCCCCTTCAAACTTTTCTTCGCCGAAAAAATTTTCCTCCGCCGGAACTTCGCTGACCTCCCCAAGGTATCCTTCAAGAATTTCCTGCATAAGAAGTTCCTTTTCTTTTTTCTTTTTCATATCATTCTCCTTCCAAAAAAACTTTCGTTTTCTTATTCCACCCCAAATCCAAGAAAGTTTTCCACTTCATCAAGATATTCCGTTTCTTCTTCAAAAGTTTCCGGAACATGCATGGGCCTTGCCGCCGCCCAGTAACGCAAAGCATCTGCCGCGTGGGTATATTCATGAACTCTGTCGCCGACGTCATTCGGGTTTCTCTCATCAAAGCAAAGTGCCGGAAGCGTTCTGATAACTTCGGTACAGTTTGAAAAGATCCTAAGCCGCGGTTTTATCTCTCCGAATTCGTTTTTTCGCGGATGGAGCCATTCCTTAAGGCAATACCAGCCTTGAACGCGGTCGTTGCTTGCTTTAAAAAGCATGATCCCGAAATCCAGAAAAAGTTCCGCAACGCTTTTGCCCGTGTCCTGTCTTCGGTTCCACATATCCGGCGGTGCAATATAGATTTCCGGAAAGTCATTTCCCTGTGCTTCAAGAATTTTTTTAGCCGCTTCGCTTATGATCAGTCCGCTTTGATAAACTTCCCGATAAACAAAGGCGTTGTCACCTTCGTCCACCGCTATCCAGTATCCCGCAAGCATATCAAGTCCATAGTCCATGGCAAAATATCTCCGCCAGTTTTTCGGAATAGCAAAAGGTTCGCAAACATGAAGTTCCCTTCTCCATTCCGAAAAATACTGTCCTTCATTTGTGTCCCAATCTCCGTCAAGAAGCTGCCTTCTGTCCTTTTCCGAAAGGTTCTTAAGCCTTTTAACATAATCCGGATCGTTTTTTATAAGAGCCTTGTTTTCAAAGACCGTTGCCGGAATAAAAAGCCTTTTTCCGTTTCCCTTCGAATGGATTTTTCCCGGTTCGCCGATATCTATGAACCGCCTTTTCACCCACGAATGTCCTATTCCGCCGGGATTTGTGGAACTTTTCATCGCTCTCGGAAAATCCTTCGTTCCCCTTAACCTGCTCATAAGATAGAGATACATCTGTTCGGTAAAATGGGTGAGTTCATCAAAACGAATGACGTCATATTCCGCCGACTGATAACGGTAAACGTCCGTTTCGCTGTCGCAGTAACCAAAATCGAGGATGGAACCGTTTGTAAAACTCCCGGTATGCTTCGATTCGGAATACCTGTAAACTTCCCTTGGAAAAAGTTCCAGCGAAACCCTCACAAGGCTTTTTTCAAGCTCCGGAAGTGTTCTTCGAAGAACAAGCTGCCTGCTTCCGGGGTATTTCATCGCATAAATAAGCGCATCGCAAAGCTGCCCGTAACTTTTTCCGCCGCCGGCGGCTCCGCCATAAAGAACCTCATCGGCTTTTCCGGTCGAATCAACAAATTCCTTCTGTTTAGGAAAAAGCGTGATCTCAGTCCTCATCCTCTTCCACCTTTACAACAAGTTCGAAGCTTTCTTTCTTCGCGGATTTTTCTCCCTCTTTTTCCGAAAGCATTCCGCCGAGTTTCGCGATAAATTCAAGGCATTTCATGGCGGTTTTGTCGTCAAACTGATATTCTCCCGTTTCAACATATTCCTTAAGTTCCTTATCCCACACAGTTACCGGTTTTGCCTGGGTCGCCCTTTCGTACATTTCCCAGAACTCCCTTAAAACCCGGTTTTTGTTGTCCAAAAGGCTGTTTTTGATATATTCCTCCTGAAGTTCGCATATCCTTTCAAGAACGTCCTCCCTTTTAAGAAGCTGATATCCGTAAGCCCTTGCGCTGCTTTTGGAATATCCTGCCCGAAGAGCCGCTTTTGAAGCGCTGTAATCGGAAATATATTCTTCACAAAACTTTTCCATCTTTCCACCAAGCGACAAATGTTTTTCCTCCTTTTCTTTCTAAACTGCTTTTTTCAAAACAACCACTTCCGTTTCTGCCGGACGGCAAAAATTAACACAATTCGTGTTGTTTATGATTGAAAATACCTCTCCAAAAAATGCTCCGATAAATATGGGCAAAAGCTGCCCCAGCCTGAAGTTTTTCGGAATCGCCGAAAAAGAGCTTCTTTTCTGTAAAATGCATTCGTATTTTGTCTTTTTGCAAAAATAAGATCCCGTCGGCACTGCTTTCTTTTTTACCCGGTCTTTTTCTGCCAAAAGACTATAAAAAAACAAACAACACGTTCTGTGCAGTTCGTACTATATCACAGGTTTCAAAATTTGTCAACACCTTTTGTGTGATTTTTTCGTCCCAACACTTGACTTTTACACGTTTTGTGGTATTATATTTATGACATCATCACAAAAAGGAGTTTTTTCTATGCCCGATTTCGGCACCGTTTTTAAAAATCTTCGAAAAGATAACAATCTTACCCAGGCGGAACTTGCAAAAAAACTCGGCGTTGCCGCAAGCACCGTCGGAATGTATGAACGCGGCCAGCGGGAACCGGATTTTGAAACTCTTGAAAAAATAGCATCATATTTTTGTGTTAATATGAACACCCTTCTTGGAAAAGAAGAAGCTTTTGATAAAAACCGCGGCGCCGTTGTGGGCGTAAAAATCCCCGTTCTCGGAACCGTTGCCGCCGGAATTCCCATAACCGCCGTTGAAAACATCCTCGATTATGAGGAGATTTCTTCCGAAATGGCTGCCTCCGGCGATTATGTTGCCCTCAAAATCCAGGGAAGCAGCATGGAACCGAGAATGTATGACGGCGACGTTGTGATCGTTCGTGTTCAAAGCAGCGTTGAGCACGGCGAAGTTGCTGTTGTTATGGTAGATGGCTGTGAAGCCACCGTTAAAAAAGTCCAGTTCCTCAGTAACGGAATCCTTCTCCAGCCTTTCAACCCCTCCTTCGAACCTATTTTTTATTCAAAGGAAGATGTGGAAAATCTTCCCGTCCGAATTTTCGGAAAAGTTGTTGAATGCCGTCAGAAATATTAAAAAAACAGCCTGCGCAAGCAGGCTGTTTTTTAATATCGTTATATCATTATAAAAAGCTTTTTGCAGATTTGTATCCGTAAATTTCTTCCGTTTCAAGAACGGCTTTGTTGATGGCTTTTCCCAAAACAGTTGCCGCAAGAGTTCCCACAACGTCTGCGCAGGTTTTAACTTTTCCGGTACAAAGGGCATAAACCGTATCTCCGTCCATGGAGGTGTTGACCGGGCGGATCGTTCTTGCAATTCCGTTGGAAGCCATTGCCGCAACCTTGTTCATTTCCGCTTTGTCAAGGTCTGCGTTGGTGATTATTGCACCGATGGTGGTGTTGAACGAAAACTTGCTTGCAAGATGCAAAAGCTTGATTGCCTCTGCTTCGCTCGAAATCATACCCGTTTTTTCCTTGTTAAGAAGTCCCGCAAGCTGTTTTCCCGAATCCATTTCAAAAACATCACCAACGGCGTTTACTGCAACAATTGCGCCGACTTTAAGAGAACCCATCTGTATGCAGTAACAGCCAAGGCCGGACTTCATGGCAAAACCGTCACCGTGTATTTTTCCGACGGTAGCTCCGGTTCCGGCGCCGATGTTTCCGTTTCTTTCGATGTTTTTTTCGCTGTCAATGCAGGCTTCATAACCCATTTTTGCGTCCGGGCGGATCTTTCCGTCAACACAGCCAAGATCAAAAATACAGGAACCCACAACGATCGGAACTATCGCATTTCCAACTTTTACTCCCCGGCCTTTTTCCTCAAGATATTTCATTATTCCGCCGGCACAATCAAGTCCAAAGGCGCTTCCGCCGCTTAAAAAAAGTCCGTTTATTCCATCGTTGCTCATCATCGGGTCAAGAAGTTCCGTTTCTCTCGAAGCGGGACCTCCGCCCCTGACGTCAACTCCGCAAACGGCTTTTTTGTCGCAAAGAACAACGGTACAGCCGGTGGCATGTTCAAAATCCTGGGCGTGTCCGATACTGATATGTTTAATATCATGGATGCTTATTTCTTTTATATCGCTCATTTAAAACCCACCCTTTGCTCAATCATTCTGTAACAATTATATTCCCGCGCTTTTTTCATGTCAATATCAAAGGTATTTATAACAGCTATTGACAAATCCGCAAAAACATACTAACATTTCCATATGTGCAAACTTGCAAAAACTATATTATAAAAGAACAAGGAGATTTTTATGAGCTTTGTTTATCGCGGCCTCGAGGCCGATTTGGAACACTATATTGTTACCGAAGAGGACGTTCAGCAGCAGATCGATGCTATCCTGGATGAAAACCCGAAAGTTGAACACATTACCGACAGACCCGCACAGCTTGGCGATGAAGTAATTATCGATTACGCAGGCTTTTGTGACGGAGAACAGTTCGAAGGCGGTACAGCCCATCATCAGCCCCTCACCCTCGGAAGCGGAATGTTCATTCCCGGTTTTGAAGAACAGCTTGTCGGAAAAGAAATCGGCGAAGAAGTAATCGTTTCCGTAACCTTCCCGGAAGCTTATCATTCCCCGAAACTTTCCGGAAAAGCCGCAGAATTCCACTGCAAAATTCATCACATCCACGCAAAATCCAGATATGAACTGAACGACGAATTTGCAAAAGAATTCGGAGATTGCGAAACCATTGAAGAATTCAAAGAAAAACTCACACTTTCCATGCAGGCTCTTTCCGACGACAGAGCCGAATTTGAGCTTCAGAACCGTCTTATCATCAAGGCGGCAGAATCCCTTGATTTTGAACCCACTGAAGAACAGATCGAAGAAGAAATCGAAAATATCCTCGGAAGCTTTTCCGCACAGCTTGCACAGCAGGGTCTTAACCTTGAAATGTACTGCCAGTTCACCGGAAGCAGCGTTGAACAGATGAAGAAGGAAGCCAGAAAAGATGCCGTCAACAGCCTTCGCGTTACGGAAGCGGTTCTTAAAATCGCCGAGCTTGAAAACATAACCGCCGAAGAGCAGGAAATTGAACACACTCTCAAACACGTTGCCCAGCAGAACGGAATGACTTTTGAACAGATCAAAGAACTCTGCGCAAACGATTCCGAAATTGAAAAATCCGTCGCCCACAGCGTTGTTACCGGAAAAGTTCTTAAACTTGTTCGCGAAGCAGCAGAAATCACAATCGTTTAAAACATCAAAAATTAAAAATCCGGCAGATTTTCTGCCGGATTTTTTTGTTTTGCATAAAAAAAGAGCTCCACCGTATGGTGAGGTTCTGCCCTCCGGGTTACCTATAATCCCTCATCCGTCTTTTTTGCAACAAGTTGCAAAAAATCCACCTTCCCCTCCGGGAAGGCTTTTTTACGAGGACACCTCTGTGCGACAATAAAAAAAGAGCTCCACCAAAAGGTGAAGCTCTGAAAATGTTCTTGGAAACGATTAACGTTTGGAGAACTGAGGTGCACGACGTGCTTTTTTGAGACCGTATTTTTTACGTTCTTTCATTCTGGGGTCACGGGTAAGGAGACCTGCTTTTTTGAGGGTAGGTCTGAGTTCTTCGTTGTACTGAAGAAGAGCACGGGAAAGGCCGTGACGGATTGCGCCTGCCTGGCCGGTTACGCCGCCGCCTGCAACAGTGCAAACGATGTCGAATGCGCCAACGGTTTCGGTAAGTTCCATGGGCTGACGAACGATGAGTTTAAGGGTATCAAGGCCGAAATAATCGTCGATGTCACGGCCGTTGATGGTGATTGCGCCGGTTCCGTTAGGATAAACGCGAACACGAGCTACAGAGCTTTTTCTTCTACCGGTACCGTAGAAGTAAGGGTTAGAATCATACATGGTTTACGTCCTCCTTCCGAATCATTTTACCCAAGCTTCGGGAGCCTGAGCCTGGTGTTTGTGGTTTGCGCCAGCATAGATGTGGCAACGGGTAAGGCTTTTTGCGCCAACGCTGTTGTGGGGAAGCATGCCTTTAACAGCAAGTTTCATAGCGAAAGCGGGGTTTTTAGCCATAAGGGTTTTGTAGTTAACTTCTTTGAGGTGACCTACATAACCGGTGTGATGATAATATTTTTTCTGGATGAGTTTGTTACCGGTGAGAACAGCTTTTTCAGCGTTGATGATAACAACATAATCGCCGCAGTCAGCATGAGCAACGAAATCAACTTTGTGTTTGCCGCGAAGAAGAACAGCAGCCTGTGCAGCAACACGACCAAGAGATTTGCCTGCAGCGTCAAGAACATACCATTTGCGCTCGATAGTAGCGGCATTCGGCATAGTAGTGGACATAGCGTTTACCTCCGTTTAAATTTCCTTATAATATTACTTTCGTTTAAAAGCGACAGTCATTATTATAATTAAAGAAAAGCCCTTTGTCAACAGCTTTTTTGAAAAAATTTAATTTACAAATTGATTGCTTTGTTTTTCTTCGTTTTTCTCTTGTTTTCTCTGTTTTTCTAACTTTTAATTTTTAAAAAAGATATTTTCCAAAGGTTAAAAAAAGGCTTTAACAATGCCGTTTTTCAGCGAAACTCCCAAAAACATGAATTTTTTCTCCATTGACGTATCCAGCCCTCTGTGATAATATTTCTTTATAGTACATTAACAAAAAGGAGGGCGGTTTTGTGGTCCTTTTGCCGGAAGTCAAAAAAGCAATATCCATGCTGGAATCCGCGGGTTTTGAAGCCCACGCTGTCGGCGGCTGTGTTCGGGACAGCCTTCTCGGGAAAAACCCCACCGATTATGACGTAACAACTTCCGCCCTGCCGGAAGAGATGAAAACCGTTTTTAAGAACGAACGCTTCATCGAAACCGGAATAAAACACGGCACCCTTACCGTTATTATCGATTCTTATCCCATCGAAATAACCACTTTCCGCATCGATAAAGATTATTCCGACAACCGACACCCTTTGACTGTGGAATTCACCCGTTCCCTTCGGGAAGATCTTGCCAGGCGGGATTTTACGGTGAACGCCCTTGCATATAATGATAAGACCGGTATAATCGATGTTTTCGGCGGAATTTACGATCTTGAGCACGGGATCATCCGTTGTGTTGGCGAACCGGACAAGCGTTTTTCGGAAGACGGCCTTCGAATAATGCGCGCCCTGCGTTTTTCTTCGGTTCTGGGGTTTAAAATCGAAGAAAAAACCGCCCTTTCCCTTTATAAAAACCGCGAACTTTTAAATAACATAAGCGCCGAGCGTCTTTCTTCCGAACTCATAAAACTTCTTTGCGGAAAAAATGCCGCAAAGGTCCTTGTTGAGCACGTCGATGTTTTATCGGTGCTCATTCCGGAACTTTCGGTGCTCAAAGGTTTTGACCAGCACCATTTTCGCCATTACCTCGATGTTCTTGGGCATACCGCCGCGGTTTTGGAAAACGTTCCGCCAAAACCCGTTCTTCGCCTTGCGGCTCTTTTCCATGATATCGCCAAGCCTCTTTGCCAAAGTTTTGACGAAAATAAAACCGCCCATTATTACGGCCATTCTTCCCTCGGTGCAAAGCTTGCGGAAGAGATAATGACCCGGCTAAAATTCGATAATGAAACCAGAAAATCCGTCTGCGAGCTTGTTCTTCATCACGAAGACCGCTTTGAAGCTTCTCCGAAGCCGATAAAGCGCCTTCTTGGAAAAATCGGCCCCGAAGCTTATGAAAATCTTCTTTTGCTTATGCAGGCTGATGACCTTGGAAAACGTCCGGAATATCAGGAACCCCAAAGTTTTTTTGAACGATACCGCAAAATCGCCGCCGAAATCATTGAAAAAGAGGAATGTTTTTCTCTCAAAAATCTCGCTGTAAAAGGAACCGACCTTATAGATATCCAGGTTCCTCCCGGTCCGGAAATAGGCAAAATTCTTTCTGTTCTTCTTGAAAAAGTTATCGAAGAAGAACTTCCTAATGATAAAAATTCTCTTCTTGCCTTCGCAAAAACCCTTTATCAAAACAAAAACGGCGTTATGTAAAAGACTTTTGATGGCGCAGGCTTCCCTTTTCGGATAAAATTACACTGTGGGAGGAATGCCAATTATGGAAATCGGAAAACAAATCAAAAAACACCGGACCGAACTGGGACTTTCCCAGGATGAATTTGCCGAAAGGATCTTTGTGACCCGCCAAAGCGTTTCAAACTGGGAAAACGATAAAAACTATCCGGATATCAACAGCCTTGTTCTTATGGCGGAAGTTTTCGGCGTTTCTCTTGATAATCTTGTAAAAGGAGATATTGAGGAAATGAACGAAAAAATCAAAGCGGAAGATATCGCAAGCTTTAAAAAATCGAATATTGTTATGACAGCCGTGATGATATGGATGGTTTTTGCCCTTGTTCCTCTTCTTAAATTTTTCGGAATAACCGGCGCCGTTATCTATGCCGTTTTTGCAATAATCGGTTTTTGCTATGCACTGAAAGTTGAAAAACAGAAAAAGAAGCTTGATATCCAGACCTATAAGGAAATCGACGCTTTTATGGAAGGCAAACGCCTTGATGAAATTGAAAAACAGCGTGAAATCGGAAAAAGGCCCTATCAGAAAATCCTTTTGGCAATTGTATGCGCAATCATCGGTTATGCTGTCACCTACCTTATGGCCGTAATATTCCGCCTTGAAATCTGAAAAAAACACACATAAAAAAACAAAGGCGCTTCCTTTTCGGAAGCGCCCTTGTTTTTTTATTTATTCTTCAGAAGATTCGGTGTTTTCTTCGGTTTTGGGATCGGTTTCTTCCGGAATAATTTCCGGTTCAACCGGCTTCGGGTTCATAATTTCCTCAAACTCCGCTCCGCTGACCTTTTCTTTTTCCATAAGAACCGCCGCAACAGCATCGAGTTTATCCCTGTGTTCACGAAGGATGGATTCGGTTTTTGCGTAAGCCTCGTCAACAAGTCTTCTGATTTCGCTGTCGATATCGGAAGCTATGTCGTCGGAATAGTGTTTATTCTGGCCGTAATCTCTTCCAAGGAAAACTTCGTTTTCGTCGGAACCGTAAACGATCGGGCCGAGTTTTTCGCTGAAGCCATAGCGGGTTACCATGTTTCTTGCAATTCTGGTGGCTCTTTCAATATCGTTGGAAGCGCCGGTGGAAATATCGCCGAGAACGATTGCTTCCGCAACACGTCCGCCGAGAAGAGTGCAAAGTTCCTCTTCCATATAACCTTTGGTCACATAGTTTCTGTCCTCAACGGGAAGGCTCATGGTGTAACCGCCTGCATAACCGCGGGGAACGATGGAAATTTCGTGTACCGGATCCTGGGTTTTGCAGAAATAGGTTACTACCGCGTGGCCGGCTTCATGATAGGAAGTGAGACGTTTGTCTTTGTCGTTTACCTTTCTGGAACGTTTTTCCGGGCCGGCAACAACTTTTATTGTCGCTTCTTCGATATCCTTCATGGTGATGGCCTTTTTCTTTCTTCTTGCGGCAAGAAGAGCGGCCTCGTTTGCAAGGTTTTCAAGTTCCGCACCGGTAAAACCTGCTGTGGATTTTGCGATAACTCCAAGGTCGACGTCCGGGCCGAGCGGTTTGTTTCTGGTGTGTATCTTAAGAATGGCTTCGCGTCCTTCAACGTCCGGTGCGCCTACAACGATCTGGCGGTCAAAACGGCCGGGACGAAGAAGCGCCGGGTCAAGAATATCCGCGCGGTTGGTTGCCGCCATAACGATGATTCCCGTGTTGTTGCCGAAACCGTCCATTTCAACAAGAAGCTGGTTAAGGGTCTGTTCACGCTCATCGTGTCCGCCGCCAAGACCTGCGCCTCTGTGACGGCCGACAGCGTCGATCTCATCGATGAAGATGATTGCGGGAGCGTTTTTCTTTGCTTCGCCGAAAAGGTCGCGAACACGGCTTGCGCCGACGCCGACGAACATTTCAACAAAGTCGGAACCGGAAATGGAGAAGAAAGGAACTCCCGCTTCGCCGGCAACCGCTCTTGCAAGAAGGGTCTTACCGGTACCGGGCTGACCCATCAGAAGAACGCCTTTCGGAATTCTTGCGCCAAGAGCATTGAACTGGTTCGGGTGTTTAAGGAACTGAACGATTTCTTCAAGTTCCTCTTTTTCCTCGTTGCATCCCGCAACGTCCTTGAAAGTCGTGGGTTTGTCGCCGGCTTTGTCCTTATATTTTGCCTTGGCAAAATCCATTACTTTTCCGCCGCTCTGCTGGCGCATCATAAAGAACCAGAAAATCGCCATTGCTCCGATCAGAAGAAGGGTCGGAATCATGGAAACCCACCAGGGAGTTTCCTTTATCGGAAGATAATCCGGCTGCATTTCGGTTGCGGAAAAACCGTTCTGCTCATTGATAACGTCAATGTCGGAAAGGAAAACGGAAACATTAGGAACAAGATATTCCAGTTTTTCTCCTTTTTCCTTGCCCTCGTAAGGCTTTTTGTTGATTGTAAGTTCGCCTGTGCCAAGATCGAGAACATAACTTTCAACTTCAGCATTTTCAAAAAGCTGAAGAATCTCGTAATATTTCGGCTTGACTTCCTCTTCCTTGTTCATTGTGAACATAAGGGAGGTGAGGAAAAGCAGCAAAAGAAGTGCCGCCGCATATGAAATTATTGTTTTTATTTTGTTGTTCAAAACATCAACTCCGATTTATTATTTAAAACCCGAAAAACCGGATTTATATTACTCTTTGCTTGCGTAAATTTCGGGTTTAAGAACACCGATATAGGGTACATGGCGGTACTGCTGGTCATAGTCAAGACCATAACCGACAACAAATTCATCCGGAACGGTGAAACAGAAATAATCTGCCTTAACATCTGCAACTCTGCGCTCCGGTTTATCAAGAAGGGTGGCGATGCTTATGGAATTAACGTTTCTCTGGCTGAGAACTTTTTTAAGATAGGAAAGGGTCATTCCGCTGTCAAGAATATCTTCAACGATAAGAATATCTTTTCCGGAAAGATCATGATCAAGGTCCTTGATGATTTTAACAACGCCGGAAGACTGGGTTCCGCTGCCGTAACTGGAAACAGACATAAAGTCAATGTTTATCGGAATGGAAATTGCTCTCATAAGATCGGCCATAAAAATTACGGAACCTTTGAGAACAGCAACAAGCATAAGGTTTTTGTCAGCAAAATCCTTGCTTATCTGTTTTCCCATTTTTTTAACTGCTTTTTTAATGTCCTTTTCAGAAATAAGGATTCTCTCGATGTCTTCTTCTACTTTATGCATTTTCCGCATCCTCCGCATCAGATTCTTTTATCTTATGGCAGATTTTGATTTCCGCCACACGAACAGTTTTTTCAGAAAGCCTTGCACGCCTTGCGGCACCAAGCCCTTCGATCCAGAGCACGCCATCGTTATCGGAAAGAACAGCCACGGAACTTCTTTTTTCCGCCGGGATCTTTTCTTCGATAAAAAGTTTTTTAAGGGTTTTCGTTCCGCCGTGAATATCGGCTTTGTCGCCTTCTTTTCGGGAACGGAAAACCGCCACGCCCTGTATTTTATCAAAATCAAATGTATCTTTTAATACAATATTATTAATTTTATATGAATTTTTGAATTCTTCATATGACAAAATCCTGATTTTTGCATATTTTCCCGCAAAAAGCCGGATTTCTCCTTCCGAAAATTCTGTTTCCAAAATTCCCGGAATTTCTTTCTGTTTTAAATCTTTTCGGACAATTCCGTTTTTCTGAATAAGATATTCGTTTTTCGAAAGTTCCTCTTTAAAATCGTTTTTTCCGAAACGTTCCGAAAGCCGAACGGTTCTGTCAAAATCAAAAGCAAATCCGAATGAATCAAGTATCATCGCCGCCGCTCGGTTTTTGACCGCCGGGTGGGCTTTTTCAAGGATCCTTCCGTCAAAACCGTCTTTGGTTTTTGCGTTTTCCAAAAGTTTTTCCGCTTCCGAATCCACAAAGTCCCTTGTTTCCGAAAGATTTTTCAAAAGCCTTGAAAATGCCTTTTCAAACCCCGGGTTTATTTCCTTCATTACGGGTATGACCCCGTGGCGGATTTTGTTGCGGGTATATTCGTCCGTAAGATTGGTGCTGTCGGTAACGTAATCGATTCTGTGCTCATCGGCGTAAGCTTCGATCTGCTCTCTCGAAAATTCGATGAGCGGTCGGATTATTTTTCCGCGAACCGGCGGAATCCCGCAGATTCCGGAAAGGGCCGCGCCCCTTGCGGAATTGAAAACAAAGGTTTCGGCGCAATCCGAAAGGCTGTGGGCCGTTGCAATTTTCGCGTTTTCTCCAAGCTCCGCCGCGCAGTGCTCAAAAAACTCATAGCGGAGTTTTCTTCCGGCCTCTTCGGTGCTCAAACGGTGTTTTTCGGCAAATTCCGCAACGTTTGAGCTTAAAACCCTGCACTCAATACCGTATTTTTCGCAAACAGAACGCACAAAAGCTTCATCCCGGTCGCTTTCGCTTCCCCGAAGGTTATGGTTAACATGCGCGCAGAGGATCTTAAAATCCATTTCCCTGCTCAGATGCCAAAGAACTTGGAGAAGAACAGAAGAATCACATCCGCCGGAAACCGCCGCAACTATTCCGCCGCAGTTTTCGAGCATCTTATGGTGCTCAATAACTTTTTTGACCGCTTCAATATCAAGCGGTGCGGTGCTCATCGGTCTTCCTCCAAAGTTGTAAACTTGGTGAACTGGCCGTCCCAGCAAAGGGTCGCCGTTCCGGTTTCGCCGTGGCGGTTTTTCGCAACAATTACCTCAACGGTATCCGCTTCTGGCGTTGCGACGCCTTCCTGCTGCTGATAATAGGATTCGCGGTAAAGGAACATTACGATATCCGCATCCTGCTCGATGGAACCGGATTCACGAAGGTCGGAGAGCATGGGCTTATGTCCCTGTCTGCTTTCGGTTCCACGGGAAAGCTGGGAAAGAACGATTACCGGAACATTGAGTTCCTTCGCCATAAGTTTAAGGTTTCTTGTCATTTCGGAAACTTCCTGAACACGGTTGTCGCTGCGTTTTCCCGAAGACATAAGCTGGAGATAGTCAACGATTACGAGGTCGAGGTTTTTAACTCTTCTGAGTTTCGCCTTCATTTCCGAAACGGTGATGCCTGCGGTGTCGTCAATAAGAATATTCGCTTTGTTGAGCATCTGCGCCGCTTCCGCAAGCCTTGTCCAGTCCGAAGCTTCGAGAGAACCGATTCGGAGCTTCCAGCTTTCGACCATTGCTTCGCAGGAAAGCATTCGGGAAGTTATCTGTTCGGAGCTCATTTCAAGAGAGAAAATCGCCACGTTCTTTTTCTGCTTCATAGCAACTTTTGCGGCAATGTTAAGTGCAAAGCTGGTTTTTCCGAGACCCGGACGGGCCGCTATGATAACAAGGTCGGATTTGTTGAGTCCGCCGAGTTTTGCGTCAACGGCGGAATAACCGGTTTTAAGACCGAGATACTGTTCTCTGTCCTCGCCGGAAAGCTTGTTTATCCTGTCATAAGCTTCAATAAGGGTATCGCTTATTGGAATAAGACCTCTTGCGTCCCTTCCCTGGCGGATATCATAGATTTTCTGTTCCGCGGAATCCAGAAGAATTTTTCCTTCCGCGCCGCTTTCCCTTGCGTTATTAAGGATATCGCCTGAAATTTCGATAAGGTTTCTGGTGAGCTGTTTGTCAAGAATGATATCAACATAAGCTCCGAGGTTTCTTACCGAAGGAACTATTTCCATAAGACGGGAAAGATAGATCTTTGCTTCCTGTTCGCTTTGGAAAATTTCGTCTTCCTTCGCTGCTTCAAGAAGGGTTATAAAGTCAACGGGTTCACCGGAAGTGAACATCCGGACCATTTCGTTAAAAAGCGCTTTGTGCTGGGGACGATAGAAGGAATCCGGACGGAGCCTTTCAACAAGTTCCGAAAGGCAGCCCGGTTCAACAAGAACCGCACCCAAAACGCTCTGTTCCGCCTCAAGGCTATAGGGAAGATCCATTCCGAGCAAAAGCGGATTATCGTTTTCCAAAATTTTTCACCTCGCAATAAAGCCTCCCTTGCCTAAAGGGAGGTGTCATCCGCAGGATGACGGAGGGATTTTAAGATGAATCCCCTCGCCACCGCTTACGCGATGTGGCCCTCTCCCCTTTAACAAGGGGCGCAATTATTATTCAGAAACAAGAACAAAGATCTTTGCGGAAACTCCGTGACCGAATTTAACTTCGGCATTGAAAGTTCCGTAGGTTTTGATATCGCCTTCAAGAGAAACCTTTTTCTTGTCAACTTCGATTCCAAACTGTTTTTTGATCTCAGCCGCAACGTCCGCTGCGGTGATGGAACCGAAAAGTTTTCCGCCGTTTCCGGCTACTCCGGTGAATTTAACGGTTTTTTCCTTGATAACAGCGGCGGAATCCATTGCCGCCTGTTTTTCAAGGGCAAGTTTGCGTTCCTTTGCGGCTTCTTTCTGTTTAAGTTCGTTCATTGCCTGGGGGGTTGCTTCCATTGCAAGTTTTTTCGGAAGAAGAAAGTTTCTTGCATAACCGTCGGAAGCGTTGATAAGTTCACCTTTTTTTCCGGAACCTTTTACATCTTCAAGAAGAATAACTTTCATATCAAAATATCTCCTTTCGGGGGGATTTAATTTATTTGTTCGTCCGCATGTCCTGCGGCTTTTTCATAATAATCATCGATTGCGGCAAAAAGTCTTTCCTTTGCCTCCGCCGGAGCAATATCCGGGATCTGGGCGCCAGCCATTGTCTGATGACCGCCGCCGCCGAGAGCTTCCATAATTACCTGAACGTTCATTCCGCCAAGACTTCTTGCGGAAAAAGAAACACCTACAGGGGTTTTATACATAACAACGGAGGAAGCTACCCCACGTATGCTGAGAAGTTCATCCGCCGCCTGGGGAGCAACAATTCCGATATCGTCATAGGATTTTGCGAAGGAAACCGCGCATCCGCGGTAAATTTCCGCTGTGGAAACAATTTTGGAACGGTGCTGATAGCTTTGAAGGCTTCCGCTGAAAAGTTCCTTTACTCTTACGGTATCCGCGCCCATTTTCTTAAGATATGCCGCCGCTTCAAAAGTTCTTACGCCCGCTCGCATGGAAAAGCTCTTTGTGTCAAGCATAATTCCCGAAAGAAGCGCTTCCGCTTCCGCTTTTTTGATCCTGCATCTTCCGTCAAGATACTGCAAAAGCTCGGTAACCATTTCGGAAGCGGAGGAAGCATAGGGCTCATGATAGAAAATGACCGCATTATCAATGCTTCCTACCATTCTTCTGTGGTGGTCAATTACCACAACGTTGCGGCATTTTGCAAAAATCTCCTTGGATTCAAGAAGGCTTCCTATATGGGTATCAACAATAATAAGAAGGGTTTCTTCGTTGATGAGCGAAAGTCCCTCTTCCGGGGAGATGAAAAGTTCAAGAGTTCCGGCTTTTTCGGTTTTGTCGATAAGCGGTTTTGCAAGGCAGGTTTCCCGGTTGACTACGATGTGGCAATCCTTTTCCATATCCCGGACGCCTTCCGCCATACCGATGGCAGCGCCGATACAGTCAAGGTCGCCGAAGCGGTGACCCATAACAATTACGTTGGAGCTGGATTCGATAAGATCCGCAAGCGCCGCCGCAACGACCCTTGTTTTAACTTTGGTTCGTTTTTCAACGCCTTTTGCAAATCCGCCGTAAAATTCATATCCGTTTACGGTTTTTACCGCAGCCTGGTCGCCGCCGCGGCCAAGGGCCATTTCAAGCGCCTGAAGTGAAAATTCGTTAAGTTTATCAAGGGAATAATCTCCCCTTGCAACGCCGATGGAAAGGGTTACCGGCTGTTCCTCGCTGGTAAGTATCTTTCTTGCTCTGTCAAGAATGGAAAAACGTCTTTCTTCCATTTGGCGAAGATATTTTTCCTCAACAATGGCAACATATTTGGAACTTGAGTTTCGCTTCAGGAACGCGTGGTTTTCCGCAACGAAATCCTCAAAAAGTTTTTCAACCTCGCCCTTGATCCAGCTTTTTTCGCTTTCCTTACAGTTTGCAAAAAGCTCTTCAAGGTTATCAAGAGTTATGGAAAGAACCGCCGGGCGGCTTTCTTCATAAAGCTTTTCAAGTTTTCTTTCATTGGTTTTGTCGATAAAATAAAAAGCATAGAGTCTTTCGCCGATTTCGGTGGAAGTTGTGGAACAAACGCAATAGTTTCCTTCCTGGCAAACAACTTCGTTTCCGCCGGGAGAAAAAACCTTTTCCATATCAAAACCTTCGCAAAGATCCTTTATGTTCTTTCCGAAACATTCAGCGCCTTTCATAACTCCGTCATGAAAAAGGCTGTTTGTCCAGATAACTTCGCCTTCGCCGTTTGTTACCGCAACGGGAAGCGGAAATTTTATAAGGGCATCGCTTTTGACTGCGCCCAGCCTTCCGCCGATATATTCAAGAAATTTCCTGGAATCGCGCCTTGCGGAAAAAAGCCTCCATATGCCGAAGGCAACTGCACAAACGGTGATGAAAAGCTGGATCACAAAAATCTTCGGGTCATATCCCGCAGCCATTGCCGTAAAGATCACCGAAATCGCCATGAAAATAATAAGCGCTATTTCAAGAAGGTCTATTTTCTTTTTCAACAAAAATGCCTCCTCTTTTCAAAAATGGGAACACTTTTCGAGCATATATATATTTTATTATATCAAAACGCTTCAAAAGTTTCAATAAATATCAAAAATATAATATATTTTTATTAATATAAAAAATTATCTGCAGTTATATGTTGCAAAACAGCTTTTAATCCCTTGAAAAAGCCCTTTTTCAATGATATACTTATTAGCTGTTAATAATCCCCCTTCGGAGGTGCTTTCATGAATTATGACGTAATCATTGTCGGCGCAGGTCCCGGCGGAATTTTTTCCGCTTTTGAACTTGTCAAACAAAAACCCGGACTCAAGGTTGCCGTTTTTGAATCCGGCCATTCCCTTGAAAAACGCCGCTGTCCCATCGACAGTGTAAAAGTAAAAAGCTGCATCGGCTGCAAAACCTGCTCCATTATGAGCGGTTTCGGCGGTGCCGGCGCTTTTTCCGATGGAAAATATAACATTACCAACGATTTCGGCGGAACCCTTTATGAGTATATCGGAAAGAAACAAGCCCTTGAACTTATGCGCTATGTTGACGATATAAACATGGCTTATGGCGGCGAAGGAACCAAACTTTATTCCACCGCCGGAACCAAGTTCAAAAAACTCTGCATCCAGAATGACCTTCATCTTCTCGATGCTTCCGTTCGTCATCTCGGAACCGACATAAACTATATTGTTCTCGAAAATCTTTATAATTTCCTTAAGGATAAGGTCGAGTTTTTCTTCGATACCCCCGTTGAGCACGTTGTTGCCCTCAAACGCGGATATGAAGTCCAGACCGCAGAAAACTCCTATTCCTGCGAAAAATGCATCATCTCCGTTGGAAGAAGCGGAAGCAAATGGATGGAAAAAGTCTGTGAGGAAATGGGAATCCGCACAAAATCCAACCGTGTTGATATCGGCGTTCGCGTTGAACTTCCCGCAGAAGTTTTCTCTCACCTTACCGATGAACTTTATGAAAGCAAGATCGTTTACCGCACCAAGGAATACGGTGACCTTGTCCGCACTTTCTGTATGAACCCCAAAGGCGCGGTGGTTAACGAAAACACCAACGGAATCATCACCGTAAACGGCCACAGCTATGAAGATCCGGCAAAACAGACCGAAAACACAAACTTTGCTCTTCTTGTTGCAAAACATTTTTCCGAACCTTTCAAAGATTCCAACGGCTATGGCGAAAGCATTGCAAGACTTTCCAACATGCTCGGCGGCGGTGTTATAGTCCAGCGTTTCGGTGATCTTATCCGCGGAAGACGTTCCACCGACGACCGAATCGAAGGCGCATTCATCACCCCGACTCTCAGCGCAACTCCCGGCGACCTTTCTCTCGTTCTTCCGAAGCGCATCCTCGACGGAATCGTTGAAATGATCTACGCTCTTGATAAAGTAGCGCCCGGAACCGCACACGACGACACCCTTCTTTATGGCGTTGAAGTCAAGTTCTATAACATGGAAGTTGAAGTCAACGAAAACCTTATGAGCAAAAAATACGAGGGTCTTTATATAATCGGCGACGGAAGCGGAATCACCCACTCCCTTTCCCATGCTTCCGCAAGCGGTGTTCTTGTTGCAAGAGAAATCGCAAAATAAAAAACAAAGCAATATCAAAAAAGCGGCGGAAATTTCCGCCGCTTTTCTTATAAAAAGTAAAAAAGCCCGGCAAAAACCGGGCTTCTTTTTTATGATTCTTATGCCTCTTTTTCTTTAAGAAGCTGGTTGACAATAATGCCGACGATAAGAGAAGCGGCGATGGAAGTGATCTGGAGAGCGCCGAAGTCAAGCATGAATCCGCCGATACCGAGAACAAGAATGGAGCTTACAACAAAGAGGTTGTGTTCTTTATTAAGGTCAACGGTCTGGATCATTTTAAGACCGGAAACAGCGATGAAGCCATAGAGTGCAACACAGATTCCGCCGAGAACGCAGCTGGGAATGGTGTTAACGAATGCCACGAAGGGGCTGAAGAATGCAAGAAGGATAGAAAGAAGAGCTGCTGTTCTGATGGTCACAACAGAAGCATTTCTGGTAATTGCAACGCAGCCTACGGATTCGCCGTAAGTGGTGTTGGGGCAGCATCCGAAAAATGCGCCTGCCATGGAACCGACACCATCACCGAGAAGGGTCTTATCAAGGCCGGGATCTGCAAGAAGGTCGCGTTCGATAATGGAGGAAATGTTTTTGTGGTCGGCAACGTGTTCGGCAAAAACAACAAGTGCAACAGGAGCATAGAGAAGAGTAAGAGTTCCGAAATCAGCAATGGTCATTGCGAAGTTACCGCCGGTAATTTCCTTGAATGCCTCAACAAATGCAAGTTTGGGCATATGGAAGAAGGTTCCGAGAGAAAGGGTGCTGAAGTTGTTGGCAAGTGCGGAATAATCGATGATTTTGAGCGCTTCGATATTTGCAAAATTGCCGATTACGGTGAAAACGGAAGCAAGAGCATAGCCTGCAAGAACACCGATGATGAAGGGAATGAGTTTTGCAAAGCCTTTGCCTTTTGCAGAAACCCAGATGGTTACGCCGAAGGTGAAAAGTCCGCAGATGATAGCCGCAAGGCTGTAAGCCGCACCGGTTGCGGAAGCTTTGGTAAGGTCGGCAACTGCGTTTCCTGCAAGAGAAAGTCCGATAAGGGCAACGGTGGGTCCGATAACAACGGTAGGCATAAGTTTGTTAAGCCATCCGGAGCCGACCGCTTTGACAAGAAGAGCGATTACTACATATACAAGACCGGCGAAGACTGCACCAAGGATTATTCCGAAATAACCGAAAACGGTCGCAGCGTACATGGAAGAAAGGAAAGCAAAGGAGCTTCCGAGGAAAACGGGGCTTTTGCCCTTGGTGAAGAACTGATAGACAAGGGTTCCGACACCTGCGCCGAGAAGTGCTGCCGCAGGGTCCATTTCAAGGTTTACAACACCGAATGCGTTGACAAGGATCGGGACTACGATGGTCGCTGTGATGATTGCAAGAAGCTGCTGGAATGCAAAGACGATAAGCTTTTTAAATTCGGGCTTATCTTCAACATTGTAAATAAGTTTCATCTGCTTTTTCCTCCTCAAAAAAAGAAACTTTTATATTGTAAAAAGCTTTACTCCGAGTTCGCCGTCAACCGAAGGTACGCGAACGGAAATAAGCTCTTCACGCGAAGTCGGAATGTTTTTGCCGACAAAATCCGGGCGGATGGGAAGCTCTCTGTGGCCCCGGTCAATAACCGCCGCAAGCTGGATAAACGCCGGCCTTCCGTGTTTAAAAAGGCAGTCGATGGCCGCCCTTGTTGTTCTTCCGGTCTGAACAACGTCATCAACAAGAACTATGGTCTTTCCGGTAACATCAAAAGGAAGTTCCGCACCCGAAATTTTCGGGTCATGGGTGGAATGGTCGATGTCGTCCCGGTAAAAACTTATGTCGATGGTTCCCACCGGAACTTCTGTCCCTTCGATGGAAAGAATGTTATCCCGGATTATTTCCGCAATGGGAACGCCCCTTGTTTTTATTCCGACAAGACAAAGGTTTTCGGTTCCGCCGTTGCGTTCAAGAATCTGATGGGACATTCTTATAAGACAGCGTTTCAGTGTGTCTGAATCCATAAGGTCGGATTTGAATTCCATTATAATTCCACCTTTCGGAAAAACAAAAAACGGTTCTGCCCGGTAAGAGGGCAGAACCGTAAAACTCCATTTTTGCCGAGGTTTTCGGGGCTTTCGATCTTGCCGGTCTCTCTGTACCGTCTTTAAAGATCCTTTTTGTTAATAATAGCACCACAAGGCAAAAATTGCAATATTTTTGAAAAAAACTGTCGAATTTTATAATCTTCCGGCTTTTTTAAAACATAGTTTTTACACTTTATTAATTACTTTTTATCAAAAAGGGTGTAAAATGTTCCTATAATGAAAAAAAGGGGGCATTTCGCCTGTTCGGATATATAAAGCCCTTCCGCCCGGAACTTAAGATCCGTGAGGAGGAAGAATATAAGGCCGTTTACTGCGGACTTTGCAAAGAACTCGGAAGAAGCTACGGGCTTTTTGCCCGGATGACGCTCAGCTATGATTTTGCTTTCATGGCGATGCTTTTCATGTCCATAGACAAAAACTCCTGTCCTTCTTTTGAAAAATGTTCCTGCATCGCCCATCCTTTTAAAAAACAATGCCGCTGCACCGAAAACAAAGCAATTTCCCTTGCGGCAAAGGCCGCGATGATCCTGACATATTACAAAATCAGGGACGATCTTTCCGACAAAGGTTTTTCTCATAAACTAAGAGCGGCACTTCTTTTGCCCTTTGCTTCTTCCGCAAGAAAAAAAGCTCTTTCTTCCGGAAGCGAAGCAGAATTCATTGATTCCGCCGCAAAAAAAATGATAGAGGAACAAAAATCCGTGGAGGATAAAAAATCTTCCCTTTCGGACGAAGCCGCCGAACCCACCGCAAAATTCCTTTCGGAAATAATTTCCCTTGGCGGAACCGAAGAAAACGAAAAAGTCCTTCGCCGTTTCGGCTATCTTCTCGGGCGCTATATCTATCTTTGCGACGCCCTTGATGACCTTGAGGACGATTTGAAAAAGGGAAACTATAACCCGTTTATCTATGGCGGCGAAAACGCTGCCGAAAACGCAAAAAGTGTTCTTTTCATGACAACCGCCGAACTCGGCGACGATCTTGAACTTCTTGAACTTGACAAATACAAAGAAATAGTGGAAAATACTGTTTGGCTCGGTTTAACTTATGAAGTTGAACGAATAATAAACAAAAAAGGGGGAGAACAAAACGGATAATCCTTATAAAATTCTCGGCGTTTCCGAAAACGCCACCGATGAGGAAATCAAAAAAGCTTACCGTGACCTTGTCCGGAAGTATCATCCGGATAAATACGTCGATAATCCCCTTGCTGATGTCGCTGCGGAAAAAATGAAGGATATCAACGCCGCATATGACCAGATCCAAAAGGACCGCAAGGCGGGAAAAACCTCCTATGGAAATTCCGGTTACGGTGGAAATTACGGCGGCGGTTATTATAACGCCGGCGGATATAACCAGAACTACGGCGGCTCCAGTTATAACAGTTACGGAACCGGCTATTCCCGAAACAGCCAGTTTTCCGACGTAAGAAGGCTCATTCAGCAAAACCGAATTGCCGAAGCGGACGAAATTCTTGACGGCGTTCCCGAATATAATAAAAACGCCGAATGGTATTTCCTTAAAGGAAGCATATATTACCGAAGAGGCTGGCTCGGCGAAGCATCGAGATGTTTCCAAAGGGCCTATCAGATGGAACCGGGCAACCAGGAATATGCCGCTGCATGGCAGCGTATCTCCTACCAGCAGCAATACGGTTCCTCCCCGGGAAGAACCACCCAGACCCAATGTTACGCCTGTCCCTGTGACTGCTGCGATTGCTGCACAGCGATGATGTGCATGGACTGCCTTGGTGACTGCCTTTGCGGAAACGGCTGCTGATAAAAATTTTAACGTAGTGAATACTGTCCTCATCGGTTTGTTTTCAGAACGTCGAGGACGATATTCCCTGCAATTTCAAACTATCAGGAAAGGAGAAACTGCATTATGACAAAGAAAAGCCAGAAAGTCGCCCTTTGCGGAATGGTTGCGGCGCTTTGCACCCTTTTGATGTTCATGACCGGCGTTTTTCCTTTTGCAACCTATGCAATGCCCGCCCTTGCGGGACTTCTTATGGTTACCGTTGCTGTCGAAACCGGCGCAAACTGGGCTTTCACTCTTTATGCCGCGGTTTCGATCCTTTCCATAATCCTTACACCCGATAAGGAAGCAATGCTTATGTTCGTAATGTTCTTCGGACATTACCCCATAACAAAATTCTGGCTTGAAAAAATAAAATTCAAACCCCTTTCTCTTCTTTTAAAACTGATCGTTTTCAACTTTTGCATAGTCGTGGCCTATTCCATCGTGATTTTTGTTTTTCAAATGCCGGATATCCTTACCGAATTCGGCGATTTCGGAAAATATTCCGTTGCGATAATGCTCGGCCTCGGAAACATTCTTTTCTTCGTTTTCGATTTTGCCCTTACCCAGATAATGAATGTTTACATTTATGTTTTCCGGCCGAAATTTTTAAGAAGAAGCGCAAAATAATAATAAAAAACAAAAGCGGCGGTTTTCCGCCGCTTTTTTATACACAAAAAAGGCACCGCCGAAGCGGTGCCTTTTGCTTTTTTTAAAGAATCCCTCCGCCTGCTTTGCAGGCACCTCCCTTTAGGCAAGGGAGGCTTATCCGGAACTGATTATTTTCCGAAAACGATTTCAACAGTATCCTGTGCGATCATGAGTTCTTCGTTGGTGGGGATTACCCAAGCTTCAACTTTGCTGTCGCCGGTGGAGAATTTTGCTTCTTTGCGGCTTGCGTTGTTGTTGAGTTCTTCGCCAACGGAAAGTCCGAGATATTCCATGTTGGAGCAGATTTCGCCGCGCTGTGCTGCGGAGTTTTCGCCGATACCGCCGGTGAAGATGATTGCATCTACGCCGCCCATTGCTGCTGCGTAACCGCCTGCGATTTTCTTGATCTGATAGGTGAACATATCAAGAGCGAGCTGTGCTCTGTGGTTGCCTTCTGCTGCTGCGTTTTCAAGGTCGCGGCAGTCGGAGGAAATTCCGGAAATTCCGAGGAAGCCGGATTTTTTGTTCATAAGGTTGCTCATCTGTTCGGGAGTGAGGCCTTCTTTATCCATAACGTAAGTTACAACGGAAGGATCGATTCCGCCGCAGCGGGTTCCCATTACGAAACCATCAAGAGGGGTAAGACCCATGGAAGTGTCGCAAACTTTGCCGTCTTTAACTGCGGAAAGGGAAGAACCGTTACCGAGGTGGCAGATGATGAGTTTGGTTCCTTCGGGATCTTTTCCGGTGATTTCGAAGTATCTCTTGGTGATGAAACGGTGGGAAGTTCCGTGGAAGCCATAACGACGGATGGAATATTTTTCATAGTATTCATAAGGAATACCGAACATATAAGCTTTTTCGGGCATGGTCTGATGGAAGGAGGTATCGAAAACAGCGACCATGGGGGTTTCTTTTCCGAAAACTTCCTGGCAAGCTGCCATTGCAACAGCCTGAGGCGGGTTATGGAGAGGGCCAAGGTCTTTGAATTTTACGCCGATATCTTCGATAAGTTCATCGGTAACGATGGTGGAAGCTTTGTATTTTTCGGAACCGTGGAGAACGCGGTGACCGATTGCTTTGATTTCGCTGATGCTTTCAACAACTTTGTTTTCGCCTTCGGTAAGAAGTTTAACAAGTTCTTCAAATGCTTCTTTGTGGGTGGGGAAGCTTACGTCATATTCAGCTTTGTAACCGGATTCGGTTTTGTGGCTGATTCTGCCGTCGATGCCGATTCTTTCGCAAAGGCCTTTTGCAACGACATCCTGGGTGTCCATCTCGATAAGCTGATACTTAAGAGAGGAGCTGCCTGCGTTAATAACAAGTACTTTCATGTTTTTTCTAACCTCCAAGTATGTTGTCCCGACAAATTTTTCCTTTTGTTTTCGGGCGCGGCAATGCCGGCCTTCATTGACATTCGGGTGACAATTATATATTATTACATTGGAAAACAAATTGCAAGGAAATAACGTTAAAAAGTTGATGAAATTGTGCTTTTCTTTGCAAAAACGGAGGAATATTGAATGAAAATTGCAGGAATCATAGCCGAATATGATCCTTTTCACAACGGTCACGCTTATCAGATAAAGAAAACCCTCGAAGCGGGAGCCGATGCCATCGTTGTTGTTCTCGGCGGAGAATTCACCCAAAGGGGAGAACCCGCCTGGTGCTCAAAATATACCAGAGCAAAAGCCGCCCTTCTTTGCGGCGCTGACCTTGTGCTCGAAATGCCGGTTCCCTATGCCGTCGGTTCCGCGGAAAAATTTGCCGAAGGCGGAATTTCCGTTCTGGATGCTCTCGGCTGTGTGGATACTTTAAGCTTCGGAAGCGAATGCGGAGATGCGGAAAAAATCATGGATTTCGCAAGGCTTTTTGAGCGCGAGGATTTTATCGAAGAATATAAGAAAGCCCTTTCTGAAGGAGTTTCTTCCGCCGCTGCAAGGGAAATTGCCGCAAAAAAACTTGCGCCGGAACTTTCCTCTGTTGCATCAAATCCCAACGACACTCTCGGCGCGGAATACTGCAAATGGCTGCTCCGCCTTAACAGCAAAATAAAACCGAGCACCATCAAAAGATACGGCGCCGGCCACGGCGTAACTGCCGTGCTCAAAAGCGGAATAGCCTCCGCCACCTATCTCCGCACCTTTGACGAACCGGAGGATATTTTCCCCTTTGTTCCATACAAATGCTATGAACTTCTTGCATTGGATTTCAAAGAGGGAAAGCTTCCTTTCAGCGAAAAAAAGATCGAGCCTGCGGTTCTTGCGGTACTGCGGATGATGCGGGAGGAAGATTTTGAAAAAATACCCGATTGTGCCGCCGAAGGGCTTTATCATCGGGTTTTTGACGCCGTTCAGGAGGCAACAAGCCTTGATGAGCTCTATCTTTCCATCAAAACAAAACGCTACGCCATGAGCCGCGTCAAGCGCATTGTTTCCGGCGCATTTCTCGGCCTTGATTCTTCCGTGCTCAAAAGCGCAAAGCTTCCCTATATCCGCGTGCTCGGAATGAACGAAACCGGCGCCGCGGTGCTCAGAGAGGCAAAAACCTCCGGATGTTCCCTTCCTGTTTCCGCTTCCCTTGCGGATCTTGAAAAAACTTCCGAAACCGCAAAGCTTTTTGCCGAACTTGAAAACCGTGCCGAAAACCTCTGGCAGCTCGGCCTTCCTAAACCGGGAAAATGCGGCCTTGCATATACCGCAAAGATTATAAAAGTTTAAGAAAAAGGAACATTCCGATGATCGCCATAAGTTCTAAAACCGTTTTTATTCTGATAAGCTTCCTTTGGTTGCTTACAAGGTCGTTTTTCTGGTTTAAAAACAAAAAAATCGACTTAAAAAGAGAATCCCAGCTTCTTTTCGTCTATATCTGCATCGTGGTTATCGCAAGATTCACCTTTTTTCCTTTCGAAAAAATCGACGGCATGCTTCAGCCTCTTCTTTTTGATCCGAAAAACGCTTTTCCGCCAAGGATAAACCTTGTTCCCTTCGTAAATCTTTTCGATTATCCGGAACTTAAATCCGCTTTGCTTAATTTTATCGGCAACACAGCAATGTTCATTCCGGTTGGAATAATCTGGCCGGCGGTTTTCCGGGAACTTGAAAATTGCAGAAAAGCTCTTCCTGCAGGTTTCGGCTATACCCTTATGATCGAAATTTTACAGCTTCCGTTTATCGACAGAGTTTCCGATATCGACGATCTGATCCTTAATTTTGTCGGATTTTCCGCCGGATACGGAATCTGGCTTCTCTTTAAAAAAATCCGGAAACAATAAAACAAAAAAGCACTTCCGTTTTGCACCGCACCAAATTGTGCGGACAGCACAAAAAAAGCACATTATGGCAGAGAAATAAAAAATTCAAGCAAGGAACTGACTTCTCTTTTCGAGGGGAGTCAGTTTTGTTTTAAGCTGAATACGCTGATGATTGTA
>JAZQBJ010000144.1:0-10369 GCA_045545715.1 Oscillospiraceae bacterium | reverse complement strand
TTTTTGCCCGTGGGGCAACCATAACGTAACAGCATCGGCTTTGCCGGTGCTGTTTTTTTATGCCCACATCGGATTCTCACCCGAAGCTCCCCACTTGCGGTACCCAAAAATCACTTCGGCATGCGCCTTGCGATTTTTGACCGCTGCGCCAAAAAATGCTCACTGTTTCGCCCACAGGGCGCGCATCGCATTTTTGCCCGTGGGGCAACCATAACGTAACAGCATCGGCTTTGCCGGTGCTGTTTTTTTATGCCCACATCGGATTCTCACCCGAAACTCCCCACTTGCGGTACCCAAAAATCTCTTCCGCATACGCCTTGCGATTTTTGACCGTGGGGCAACCAACGCGAATCCGGAAAGCGAAAGTTTTCCGGATTTTTTTATGCGTCAAAAATATATAACGTCTGAATTATCGATAATTCGAATCAAATTATTCAAGAGGTGTAAAAAACGCAGGAAAAAGACGAAAAATATAAGATAATTTTCAAAAAAGCTATTCCAAAACTTAAAAATTTTGGTTATAATGTTATGCGGAAGGTGATGTTCGTATGAAGATTATCAATTTCGGTTCTTTAAATATCGACCATGTTTACCCGGTGGAGCATATTGTTCGTCCGGAAGAAACTCTTCGCGCCAAAAAGGCTACATATTTCCCCGGAGGAAAAGGTCTTAACCAGTCCATAGCTATTGCAAGGGCGGGGGCGGACGTTTTTCATGCGGGCTGCGTAGGAATGACCGACGGAGCAATTCTCCTTAACATTCTTGAAAAGAATGGCGTTAACACTTCTCTTATTCGCAAGAAAGAAATCCCTACAGGAAACGCTTTTATTCAGGTTACACCGGAAGGCAATAAAAGCATAATCGTTTGCGGGGGAGCAAACCTTTCCATTACCGATGACCAGATTGATTATACGGTTGCCCAGCTTCGCAAAGGTGATATAATCCTTTTGCAGAACGAAATAAACGGAATTGAAACCATTGTTGAAAAAGCTCTTGCCGCCGGAGCAAAAGTTGCCCTTAACCCGGCACCTTTTACTAAAAATCTCCGGAACCTTCCGCTTGAAAAACTTTCCTATGTTTTTGTGAACCGCTTCGAAGCTTCAGAATTCACCGGTGCAAGCCCAATGGATCTTGAGGCGCTTATTCCGGCGATAAAACGTACCTTCCCGAAGGCGGAAACGATTCTTACCCTTGGGGTAAAAGGTTCGATGCTCATCACAAAAGAGGATACATATTACCAGAAAATTTATGATGCCCCCGTAAAGGATAAAACCGCAGCAGGAGATGCACTTATCGGTTTTTATCTTGCAACCGTACTTAGGGGAGCAAGCCCCAAGGATGCGCTTATGATGGCTGTAAAAGCGGCTTCCATAACCGTTTCCCGTGCCGGTGCGGCAAGTTCGATTCCGATGATAGAAGAATGTTATCAGTTCGGAAACTGAAAATAATATAATAAAAAACTCCCGTTCCGAAAGGAACGGGAGCTTTTTTATTCACCGATTTTTACCGATAATAAACGAATACTTTCGGATTCCGAAAAGGAAAAAAGTCCTATACTTAAATGTGTTGAATAAATATCGCTGAGCATTTTATATCCATTAAGATGAAGTTTTTTCTTAAATTCAATGCAGTGTTCGGGAAAATCGGCGATACTTCCTTTAATATACTGCATAGCATATTTTCCTTCCGGTTTTATATGCAGAAGCGGGTCGTTCATTTTATAAGGTATTTTAAAGCAATGCTGAACAAATCGGAAATCGTTATTGTTGAAATTTTGTTTTGGAATTATATAGTTTCCTTCGAAAAGAATACTTCCGGAATAACCGCGTTCTTGAATATAATTGTTAAGTTCTCCGTAAGTTTTAAGAAATTGTTTTGGCTCGTTTTGTTTTGAACCATCGTATTTTGCTGTCATGGCAACATAGTATTCTTCCGGACAATATTTAATATGAATGTTGCCGTTATCCATATCCACAATGTCGGATTGAGCTATGGCTTTTTCTATAAATTTCTGCATCTGGGAAAGTTCAAACTGGCGTTTGATAAGCTCGCCGCGTTTTGCCTCAAGAAGAGCAACAATGCTGTGCCTGTCATTTGAATTTAGTTGCTCTGAAATTTCTTTAAGAGAAGACCCTGCCATCTGAAAAGCTTTTATAACGTAAAAATCGTAATATTGTTCAAGCCGATAGTATCTGTAACCGTTTTCACCGATTATGCTCGGCTTCAAAAGACCTTTCCGGTCATAGACAAGCAAAGTGTCTTTTGTGGTCTGACAAATTTTTGCAAATTCGTTTACAGTATATAAATTGTCCATAAAATCACCTCAAACAACTGACTAAGTCAATAGTATAACAATCCAAAAACTTTTTCAATATGTTTTATTTAAATTATTTTCGCTAAATTATTAATAAAAAAGGATATTGACTTCTGCCTTGGTAAGATGTTTAAAATTAAAACCAAAGGATCCGTGAAAAAATTAATACGGATTCAAAAAGCGAAAGGATGATTTTAAAATGTTTGATATTAATGGAAAAGTCGCAATCGTAACCGGCGGGGCAAGCGGAATCGGCAAAGCGACAGTGGAAGCAATTCTTGCAAAAGGCGGACTTCCTGTAATTGCAGATTATAATGAGGAAATGGGCAAAAAAGTTGCGGAAGAACTGGGCGTTCCGTTCTTCAAAGTTAACGTTGCTGAAGAAGAACAGGTCAAAAACGTTGTCGAAGAAACCGTAAAACTTTACGGACATCTTGATATTATGGTCAATAACGCAGGTATTTCCGAACAGATCGCTTTCCATGAAGTCGATGATGACGTCTATAAAAGAATGATGAGCGTAAACCAGGACGGAGTTGTTTATGGCTGCAGATATGCTATAAGACAGTTCCTTGCACAGGAAACTCCCGGCGCAATCGCAAACGTTTCTTCCATGATGGGAATTGTCGGAAACATCCAGTCCCCGTTCTATTGCATGGCAAAATTCGGTCTCCGTGGTTTTTCCAAATCCCTCGCAATCAGATACAGCAGCAAAGGTATCCGTATCAACACCGTACATCCGGGATATATTGAAACCGGCCTTATTGACAGAAATGTTGTAGGCGATGAAACCATCAATTATCTCGGTTCAATAACTCCTGCCGGCAGAATCGGTCAGGCAAGCGAAATTGCTCATGCAATTATCTTTATGATTGAAAACGAATTCCTTTCCGGTACCGAAATTGTTGTTGACGGCGGTTTTACTGCACAATAATCAACATATTACCCCTTTTTCTATTCCACATACCCCAACAAAAAGAAAAGAGCCTGCATTGCAGGCTCTTTTCTTTTATCTATGCGGAAATTATTCCGCGCTGATGATGTAGTAATAAACGGGCTGGCCGCCATAGATGGTGTTGACTTCGATGGAGTTCGGAAGTTTTCCTTCAATAACGGTGCGGATGGCTTCTGCCTGTTCTTCGGTAACGTCTTCACCGTAATAGATGGTGACCATGGAGGTTTCCTTGCTGACAAGGGATTTTGCAAGGCGTCCGCAGACAATGTCCATATCTTTTCCGGTATAAAGCATTTTGCCTTCTTTCATAGCAAGAAGTTCGCCTTCTTTGATCTTGTGACCGTCAAAGTCGGAATCTCTTGCAGCAAAAGTTACCTGGCCGGTGGTTACGGAAGAAAGAGCCTCGTTCATGGCTTCGGTGTTTTCTTCAAGAGAAGAGTCACAGTCATAGGAAAGCATTGCGGAAATTCCCTGGGGAACGGTTTTGCTGGGGATTACAACAACGTTTCTGTCTGCAATCTCTGCTGCCTGAACAGCAGCCATAACGATGTTTTTGTTATTGGGAAGAACGAATACGTTTTTCGCGGGGGTTGCCTGAATTGCGGCAAGAATGTCTTCGGTGGAAGGGTTCATGGTCTGGCCGCCGGAAACAATGTTGTCACAGCCAAGGTCGGCAAAAACGTCGGTGAGGCCTTTGCCTGCGCAAACGGAAACAAAACCGTATTCAACGGAAGGGTCAACTTCTGCATATACAAATTTTTCTTCCTTTGCTTCTTCTGCAGGTGCTTCATATTCGAATTTGAGTTCGGTATGCGAGATTCCCATATTTTCCACCTTAGTTGCAAGAAGGGTTCCGAAAGAAAGAGTTTCGGTAAGAACCTTTCCGGGCTCGTTGGTGTGGATATGGAATTTTGCGCCCTGGGTTCCTTCGGTATATTCAACAATTTCGCCGAAAGCGGAAAGTGCTTTTTTAAGACCTTCGGAAGCGTTTTCACCGCGTTTTGCAACAGCTTCGACGCAGTAAACATATTCGGTTGCTTTGGAAGAAGCTTCCTCAACAGTTTTGGGCATGATGATTTTTCCTTCGGAAATTACGGACCACATACCTTCAAAGATATAAACAAGTCCCTGGCCGCCTGCGTCAACAACTCCGCTCTTTTTAAGGATGGGGAGCATTTCGGGGGTCTGTGCAAGGGTGCGTTTGCTCTGAAGATACATTCCGTAAAGAACTGCAACGGTGGAATCGTCATACTTTACGATTTCGGTTGCTTTTTCCGCTGCGCAACGGGAAACGGTAAGGATGGTTCCTTCGGTGGGTTTCATAACTGCTTTGTAAGCTGCTTCAACGCCGAGGGAAAATGCTGCTGCGATATCTGCGCCGGTTGCGGTTTCTTTGCCTTTCATTCCTTTGGAAAATCCGCGGAAAAGAAGGGAAAGGATTACGCCGGAGTTTCCTCTTGCTCCGCGGAGAAAGCCGGAAGCGGCGGTTTTTGCAACTTCTTCAACGGTAACATTGTCACCGAGTTTTTCAAGTTCTTTTGCTCCGTTACCGATGGTCATGGACATGTTTGTACCGGTGTCGCCGTCGGGAACAGGGAATACGTTAAGTGCATCGACCTCTGCTTTTCTGTTGCAAAGGTTGTTTGCTCCGGAAATAAAAGCATCGCGAAGCTGCTTTCCGTTTATCAAAAGTCTCAACTCCTCTTAAATTGTCCTGATAAGTTTTATTATTACGATCTGATTTATTTTTACCACAAAATAATTCACATATCTTATGAGCCAAACATTACGTCAGCCCATACCAAGATACAGTATAACATAAAATTTACCGTATGTAAAAGAAAATTTTGTAAAAAAACGCAAAAATCTTAAAAATTATTCGATTTTCCACTCAAGAATGTTATAAAACATGTTAAAATCCGTTCCGAAAAGGGTAAAAGGAAGGTCGCGGTTAAAAATCGCGCAGCCTTTTGTATAACAAAGGGGAGCAAAAGGCATTATATCCTCGAAAACTGAGGCAAATTCGGAAGGGGTAACGGTTCCGCCCATGAAGCCGAGCCAGCTGAAATAAAGCTTTTCACTGTTCGGAACACCATAGTTTATATATTCAAAATCGGAATACTGATATTCATAAGGTGTGAGTATTTTGGTAAAATCCATATCTGCCCCAAGACGCATTTCGGCAATATAAAGATCGTAGTTTCCGTTTTGAAGATCGACCATGAACGAAGCATAGGAAAGGGGAACGACTTTTACTTCGATTCCCGCTTCGGCAAGCATTTCCGCAACGGCTTCAGCAAGTTCCACTTTAACGGTGCTTTCGTTGCAGACTATAAGTTTAAGCGAAATGCGTCTTCCGCGTTTGTTTGTGCGAAAGCCTTCCTCGTCTCTGTTCTGAAAACCCATATCGTCAAGGATAAGGTTTGCGGACATGAGGTCGAGGTTGTTTTTTGAAACATACTGCATTTCATAAAAATCGGGGTTATAAAGCTTTTTGGGTGCGGAAGCAAAGTGACCGTAAACATCCGTTACTATACGGTCATAATCGATAGCTGCGGAAATTGCGCGGCGGAAATCGGAATAATAGGTAAAAGAATAATAGCTGTTCATTCCGAGATAGACCATGCGGTTGCTTTGCATTCCGAGGGTACCGCCGTTTGCCGCGGAACCGCTGTCCATGGGATCCGGAACGTAGATACAGTCATAGCGTCCCATTCTCATTTCATAGGTGAGAAGATCCATATCTTCCGCGGAAACAAGTTCGATTTCCTGCGCGGCGGAATAAACGTCGCAGCAAAGCTTTTTTCCGTCCTCGCTGAAATAGTAAATATCCGGAAAATAAAGAGGATCATCCTCTGTTTTATAGGATATTACCGGGAAAGTGAGAAGGTTTGGAAAATAGCGGTTTGCGTGATAAAGGGTTATTTTCAGACAAGTTGCGTTGACAACTTTTAAAGCGCTTATGCACTCAAGGCTTTTGGAATAATAGCTTTCTTCTTCCATTGCAAGCTGGGTGGAATAACGAAGGTCATAAGCGGTGAATTCGGTTCCGTCCGGGAAGGTTTCGCCTTCGGAAAGATATATATACCATGTAACATTGTCTTCGGTATAAATTTCGGAAACAAGGTCAAGCTCATAGCTGTAATCGGAATTGAGGCTTACCATTGAACGGTAGATAAGTTCGCAGACAAAGCGATTCGGCTTTGAAAGCGCTTTATATGGTGCCGCGCCTTCTTCGAAATCATAGGGAATACGAAGAGTGAAAAGTTCTTCTTCCTTTGTTTCATAAGGTTCTTCTGTCTGGGCGGGAATTTCAACTTCGGTGACCGGAGGGGTCACAGTCTGGATTTCGCATCCGGAGAAGAACAAAACCGCGGCAAGAAAAAGGGTGAATGTCTTTAAAAATCTCATTTTACGGGATCTGTTATCTCAAATCGCTCGATAGAGAGCGCCTTTCCTGTGGAATCATCTGTTTCGGTGAAAATACCCTGGATTTTGCAGGGTCCTTTTGCGATTTCCATGCCTTTTCCTCGAAGGTGGGTTATCATAAAATCGGTGGAGCATTTTGTTACAACGCCGAGAACGGAATCCATCGGACCGCACATTCCTATATCGGTGATATAGGCGGTTCCGCCGGGAAGGATACATTCGTCCGCCGTGGGAACATGGGTGTGGGTTCCGAAAACAAGGCTTGCCTTGCCTTCAACGTATCTTCCGAGAGCGATTTTTTCGCTGGTTGCTTCGGCGTGCATATCGATAACAATGTTTTTTACGCCGAGGTCTTTTATAATTTTTTCAGCGGCGATAAAAGGGCTTTCGTAAGCAAGGTCAAGAAAAACGTTTCCGATAAGGTTTATAACGGCGCAGCGGTATTTTTCGCGTTCATAGATATAAACGCCGGTTCCGGGAGCGTTCGGATGAAGGTTTGCCGGACGGAGAGCGCCGTATCCGCGCTCATAAACTTCCTCCATATCTCTGTTCCGGAGAGAATGGTTTCCGCCGGTAATAACGTCCGCACCCATGGCGAAAAGAGCATCGCAGTTTCTTGCTGTGATGCTGCTGTTATCGCCGGCGTTTTCGCCGTTTACTATTATGATATCCGGAGAATATCTTTTTTTGATTGCGGGAAGATGGCGGCGAAGCGCTTCGACACCAACGGTGCCCATAACGTCGCCGATTGCAATGATTCGCATATTTTCACCTTATCTGGCAACAAAGCCGACTTTTTTATACATTTTATCAATGGTGCGCTGGGCAATTCTTTCTGCCTGTTCCGCACCTTTGCGATAGCATTCTTCAAGATACGCTTTTTCAGAAAGATATTTTGAATAATTTTCGCGGACGGGGGCAAGGTGTTCGGCAACAGCTTCGCCGACGGCTTTTTTGAAATCGCCGTAGCCTTTGCCTTCAAAATCGCGCTGGATGGAATCCATGGAGAAACCGGTTACGGCACCATAGATGGTCATAAGGTTGTTGATGCCGTCTTTTCCTTCGCGGTAAGCAACTTCCATATCAGAGTCGGTAACGGCGGATTTAAATTTTTTGATGATGACGTTGGGTTCATCAAGAATATAAACGCAGCCCTTGGGGTTTTCGTCGGATTTGCTCATTTTTTTGGTGGGGTCAGCAAGGCTCATGATTTTACCGCCGCCCTGGGAAGATGCAATATAGGGTTCCGGAACGGTGAAGGTTTTTCCATAAAGACCGTTGAAACGTTCCGCAATATCTCTTGCGAGTTCAAGATGCTGTTTCTGGTCAACGCCTACCGGAACAACGTCCGCCTGATAAAGAAGAATATCGCCGGCCATAAGGACAGGATAGGTGAAAAGTCCGGCGTTGATGTTGTCGGCGTGTTTTGCGGATTTATCCTTGAACTGGGTCATTCTGGAAAGTTCACCGAACTGGGTTGAACAACCGAGAACCCAGTTTGCTTCCGCATGAGCGGGAACATGGCTCTGGATAAAAAGAATGCTTTTTCCGGGGTCGATTCCGCAGGCCATTGCAAGGGCATAGGATTCAAGGGTGCGCTTGCGAAGTTCCGCCGGATCCTGGCGAACGGTGATCGCGTGCATATTTACGATTGAATAAATGCAGTCATATTCATCCTGGAGTTTTTCCCAGTTTTTGATTGCGCCGAGATAGTTTCCGAGGGTGAATACGCCGGTGGGCTGGATTCCGCTGAAGATGCGTTTTTTGCGTTCCGGCGCTGCTGCAGTGTTTTCAATGTTTTCCATATCAAAACCTCCTTGATAGAGATGAAAAATTACATAATTACCCATATTAGATTATAAAATTACATTTTAGTATAACATATTATAAAGAAAGTTTCAACAGCTGAGAAAAAATGATTTTTTGAAGTGCTAAAAATGGCTTATCTAAGCCGTTTGTTGGGTGCGCATGCTTGGATGAATAAAATAAAAAATTTAAAAAATCATGGAACTCGGCATAAGTCGGCATAAGTTTACATAACTTTACGTAAAATTGGTGTAAGTTTTGGTGTAAGCTTTGGTATAAACCTAATAATAAAAAAACGGCTTTTTGAAGCCGTTTTTTTAAGAAGCAGAAAGGAAAGAATCTATAATTTCGATATCACGTTTTTTGACGGAAACGGAAACATCGGTGTAAATATCCATAGTTATAGAAATGGAGGAATGTCCCATTATTTCCTGGATTATTTTGGGGTCAACGCCCGCTTCAAACATTCTTGTTGCAAAGCTGTGGCGGAAAGTATGGCAGGTTATTTTTGGGAGTTTTATTGTTTCGCTGAAGGCAGGGTTTTTGTTGAACGCATTTACAAGATTATCAAGGGCGTTATTTATTGAAGTTGTAAAATAGGGTCTGCCGTAATGTGTAAGAAAGCAGAAATTTTTTATTCCATTGACAGAGATTTTCCCTGAAAGCTTTTTTTCTTCCTGATGGGATTTTTCTGCAATAAGTGCGCTTTTAACAGATGAAGACATTGGGATAATGCGCTTGCCGCTTGAAGTTTTGGGTTTGTGAAAACGAAATTTAAGGCCGCCGTCTTTGGGGTCATCGTAGTAAGTCAGTGTTCGGGAAACGGATATCGTATCGTTTTCAAAATCAATATCATTCCAGCACAGACCGGTAAGTTCGCCTACGCGAAGACCGGTTCCGAGGAAAACAACAAACATGTTGCACCATTTTTTGTAATAACCGTTTTTTGAAACAAAGGAGAGGAGGACTTCCTGCTCCTCTTTTGTGAGGGCGCTCTTTTTGCCGGAAGATTTTTCTGAAACAGAGCGAAATTCTTTGAACGCGCGTTTTGCGGGGTTGTCGCGGATTATGTGTTCGGCAACCGCACTATCGAAAACCTGGTTCAGCAATATATGCGTGAGGTTGATTGTAGCAGGACTAAAATCAGCTTCTTCGCTCAAACAGATATAAAACTTTTTTAGGTCTGTAAGAGAAAGTTTGGCGATTCTTTCACGTCCAATATATGGACTGATTCTTTTCCGATAAATGATTTCATAGTTTTTGCGGGTGCTTGGGCGGATTCCCCTTTTAACTGAAAACCATTTTTTGAAATAATCATCAAGTGTAAGACTTTGAGGTGAAAACAAAATACCATCAAGGCGGTCTTTTGTTATTGCATCTTCTTTCTGACGAAGTTCCTTCAGCGTTTGGGCATAAACGTCGCGGCGTATTCCGAATTTGTCAGTCCAGCGGAAGCTGTATGTTCCGTTTTTTCTTTGAGATTCGCCGGTTTTTAGGACAGCTCAGCTGCTGTCTTTTCTTTTTTGAACAGGATTTTTAATAGTATCAACTTCCTTTAAATATTATAGCTTAAAATAAAAATCCTTTGAATGTAATTTATAATTATTATAAAAAATTCAGGGTAGCTGAATCTATATATTTTTTGTTAACAAATATTTTTAACAGTTTTTTATGCCGCCGAAAGCGCCATAAAACATGTTTGTAGGGAATTGCCGGTACAGGGATTTTGAGATTTTTACATCCAACTCCAACCGAAAGGGACGTGATGGAGCTCCGCTCACAGTTCGCTCCATCGAGCGCCTTCTCAAATCCATCGTCAACGATGAACTCCACATCCCCGTTCACGCTTCAACCCATATGCTCCG
>JAZQBJ010000143.1:0-14905 GCA_045545715.1 Oscillospiraceae bacterium | reverse complement strand
CTATTGGAAAATTGTTAAACCAAAATGAACAAATCCGCCTTTTCAGGCGGCTTTTTTCATTGCGCAAAAAATCATATAGACCACTGCGGTAAAAAGAAAAAAATTTTTCGTATAAAACGCCAAAAAAATAAGAATTGCGGAAATCACCGCGCAAAATGAAACCGAAATTGTTTTGAAAATAATTTTTGCTTTTTGCGAAAAAAATTCTTCCAAAACAACTTTTAATACTTCTCCTCCATCCGTTGAAGCAAGCGGAAGCATTGTAAAAAATCCTATAAAAAGATTTATACACGCAAAAACAGTTTTTCCCAAATAAAAAAACAACGCCGAAAGAACGAAGTTAATTGCAAAACCCGCCGTGAGCACCGGAATTTTTTGCATTGTGCTCATGTTTTCAGGAAGTAAAAGCCTTATTCCGAAGTAATCGATCTCAATTTTTCCGGGATGTGTTTTTGTGAATAGCAAAGCCAAAAAATGTGCGATTTCATGTATTGTGGAGAACAAAACGGCATATCCCGAAACACCGGTTTTATCAAAAAGCAAAACCATGGTGAGCACCGCAAAAAACATCGGCGAGACAGAAACTTTTGTATTGAACACTGTTATGTTTATCAGGTTGCAAAACACTCCTTCGGGTCAATATATCTTCCGCCTAATATCACTTCAAAATGCAGATGGCTTCCGGTGGTACGACCGGTATTTCCAACTTCCCCTATTTTTTCTTTTGCAAAAACAAGGCTGTTACATTCAACACAAATTTTTGAAAGATGGCAATATTTTGTATAGAAATTATCTGAATGCTCTATAATAATGTAATTTCCGTAAATATTATCCGAACCTGTTTCAAAAATTTTTCCAGGCCAGGCAGCGCTTACTTCTTCCCCTGAAAAAGCCGCTATATCGATTCCGGTATGCATATCCTCTTTTCCCGAAATCGGATCGTTCCTTTTTCCGAAAAAAGATGAAATATCAGTTGTTTTTGTCGGAAAGGCTGCCGGAAAAGATATAAGGATTCCCGAAATTTGTTTCGTATCCTTTTTTATCTCTCCAATATTTTCTTTAATGATTTCATAAATATATTCCGCATTATTTACCGCTTTTTTTGTGAAAACAGAAATATCCGAGAAAACAGAAAAATCAAAATCTCTCCCTGAAAAACTCAAAATTTTATTGATATTTTTATCAATAAGTTCCATCGTTACCGGAAATTTATATGCATAAAAAAACATAAGTGCAAAAACAAGAAAGATTATAATCAGTTTTAAAAAATAATGGTGTTTCTTCTTTTTTGTTTCCATCTTTGTTGCGCCTCCTTTGATTTCATTAAAAACAATATGAAATCAAAAAATAAAAAATGCCTTCGGATAAATCCGAAGGCATTTTTTCAGCCAACAAATTGAATTCCGTTGTTTTCAGAGGAAGTTTCTTCCGAATTTTCCTCATCGGAAGAGGAAGAAGAACCTCCGTTACCCCACGGCGGATTCCATTCCGGCGCTTCGGATTCGGAAGAGGATTCCGAAGACGACGAGGAATTTTCCTGTTCATTTTCTTCCGGAACAGAAGAGGATTCTTCCGGAGGAAGATAGGAGCTTTCTCCGTTTGTGGATTGACTTCCGTAATTATAGTTTCCATTTCTTCCCACGGAATAAAGATAGCTGGAAATTGCATCCGCAATTCCTTCCGCGATCTCTCTCTGATAGCTTCCTTTTATAAGTTTATAATAATCGGATTCATTACTTACAAATCCAAGTTCTCCGAGAACCGAAGGATACTCCTGGGTTCTTGTTACGTAATAACGGCCGATCATATCGCCCCTGTCTTTTGTTCCAAGAGCGGAAGCAACGTTGGAAGAAAAATAGGAAGCAAGGTTTTGGGAGAACCTTGTGAAATAGAAGCACTCTGTTCCATAACCGCTGCTTGAAGTTGCGGAGTTGCAATGGATACTTACAAAAACAAGAGGATTTTTGGAAGAAGAATATGCGACCCTGTCTTCAAGGCTCGGGCGGCTGTTTACCGTATCCTGCATATAAACAGTTGCTCCGCGGCTCTGGAGTTCCTCTCTGAGGTATTTTCCGACCGCAAGGTTTATTTCATATTCGCCGTAATCGGAAAGGAATCCGAGAGCGCCAACACCAAGCGCACTGTGTCCTACGTCAACAATTATCGGAACACCGGAAAGACTTGATGTTCCCGTAGGGTTATTGAACCGGAATACAAGGTCTCCGCCTTCATAGTAAGCGGTATATCCGAGGAAACCGGATTTTGTGCTGAGCGCAAGAGTAAGTGTGGAACCGTTCCATTTTGCAGAATCGAAAAGCGGAGTGCAGTTAAGATTCAGATTTCCGGGAGTTTCATCCGTATAGAAGAATTCTATGGTAAACGCGCTGCTTGAATATTTTGCGACATAAGCTACCTGCTGGTCCATTTCAAAAGTGACATAAGTATAGCGGCTGTTCGAAGAAACCGTCATATTGCTTATTTTGTTTCCGCCAAGTTCGCCGGAAACGGGGCTCACGTCTTTTGTATAAACGCGCTGTCCGGACTGAAGGTTATAATATGTAAAAGTCTTTTCTCCTTCAACATAAACTATCTCTTCTCCGACAACATAATCCCTTGTTCCTTTTGCAAGAGGATAGCAGTCATAGTCAGACAGATCGTTAAGAACGTTTGTCGGGAAAGTTTCCGCCGCTTTTGCGGTAACTTCAACAAGTCCGCCGGCTTTTGCCTTTGCGGAAACGGTAACGTATGCGCCTTCTTTTGTTTCTGTGGTTCCTTCCCAGATACCTTTGATCACAATATTTCCGATTCCCTGCTCGGTTGTTCCCGAAGCCGGAGCGGAAAGCATTCCGGTATAAGTTACATAAGTGGAGTCCTGTTCCTCTTCGGTGGAATCGTCCGCTTCGGTACTTTGTTTAAGCGTAACGGTATTTGAACCGAGGGTCGCCGTTACAACGGAACCTTCATAGGCCAAAGCTGTTACAGTAATGCTCATTCCTCCGCCGACGGTTACGTTTCCAAGAGGGGTAACTTCTTTAAGTACCATTACGTTTCTGGTTATATTATAAGTTACTGTTTTTTCCTTGTGTTCAAATTTGAAGGTGTTAAGACCCGGGTTGAGTTCCATTGTAAGCATAAAAGCACCGTTGGCATCTCGTTTAACCTTTGTTCCGTTCATGGTAAGGTCAAAGTTTACGTCGGAAGCACCCGCAAAAACCGCAACAGTATCATACGTTGAATATGTAAGTTTTGAAGGTCTTGTAAGCTCAAGCTGGGTAAGAAGGAAACTCGGGTCGATGTTTTCAGTAAGATACTGAACAAGAGCATCTGTCGATTGTTTCGGGTTTTTCTGAAGGGCCGCAAGAGAATCGAAAACGCTTCCCTTAAATCCGCTGAGTTTTTCCGCGGAAATTACCTGATCGGAAAGTTCGGAAGGATCTCCCCACCCTTTTTCATCGGTGCAGGCTTTTGTCGCATACTGGAAGATATAAAGCGGAACTTTTTCGGCGATTATGTTGTTCCACCATTCCATATAATCGGCAAATTTTGCGGATTTATTTCCGGTTGCATAATTACTTTTTACTGCAACAAAATCCGCAAGTCCGTTTTCAACAAATTTCTTTGTATTTGCAAATCCGTCGGTAAAACTTTCGTAAGAAGCTTCGGTAGCGCTTCCCTCTTCAACAGTAAGATTGTTTGCCCAGACAGCATCCACCGCAAGTCCGACAGCTATTGACGGATCTTCTTTTTTAACGGCATTATAAGCTGTTGTTACCGCCGCTTCAACATTGGAGCGGAGATAGTTTTCATAACCCATTCCGCTTCCGTATTTTGTATAGTCGGAATATGCTCTTCCGTCGGATTCAACGGAATATGTGTTGAGCATGATGCCGTCTATATCATAATCGCAAAGCGCAGCTGCATTTGCGCCGATAAGCGAAAGCTGTTCGCTGTTGAGCATATAAGAAGTTTCTGTTTTTCCGCCGTTGTTGATTTTGAGCACATCAAAAACAACATAGACATAGAGTCCTTCCGCCTTTGCGCTTTCTGCTGCATATTTGAGCATATCAACGGTCACTTTTGCCTGTGGCATTTCGGAAGAACTGTAAAGAACAGAATCTCCGAAGGAAGTTTCAAGAAAAACGGTGTTTGCCGAAAGTTCCTTTGCACCAAGAATTGCCTTATCGATGGATTTTTTGATATCCTCGGCGCTCATTCCCTCTTCAGTATAATAATCCACACCTGCGGAAAGAGTGATCGCCATCATTCTTTCCGGTGCACGAAAAACGATCGGGCCATCAAAAACATTTTCGATTTCCGGTTCTTCCGGAACAACAGGTTCCATTGGGGTTATTGTTACATCGTTGAGGTCAACGTTGTTTTCTTCTTCCGGAATCAAAGTTTCCGGTTCTTCGGAAGAACTTTCGGAACTTGCCGGAAAATCCGGAAAAGAAACATCTCCGAAAAGCTTTTCCATCCCGGGAAGCCCGCTTTGAAAAGCCGCAAAAACCGCTATTCCGCCAATGACAAAAACAAGGCTTAAGCTTAAAACCGCTGTCATCAGCTTTTTGTTCAAAAAGAATTTTTTCATAAAGTTTTTTCCGTCCTTATATTGGGGTTCCCTTTTGTCATATAATTTCCAGCAGATTTTCGCGTTCTGCCTTTACCGCGTTTTTAACTCCGGAAGCCGGATTATAAAATGAATCATACCGATATAAAGCAAATCCCGAATATCTGTTTTCGTTTCTTGCCGCAATGACCTGACGTGAAAGAATGTCGTTATATGTTATCCATTCCTGTTTTCCGTCAGCTCCGGCATATGTATCTTCCGCACCGGCTTTATAGGCCGCAAGGCCGACTATGAGCTCAATATTATTTCTCGTAATCATATCGTTGAATTCAGAAAGAACGTCAAGATACGGACAGTCACGGTTATTAAAACCATAATACAACTGCGGACAGATATAATCAATATACTTTTCGCTTGTGACCCAGGTATATACGTCACAGTAAAGACTTCCGTAATTGTTTTCCATATTGCCGGTAGGGCTGATTCCAAAACGGCAGGAACTGTTTATTGCTTTTATTGCGGAATAAACTTCTTTAATAAGAGTGTTTACGTTCTGCCTTCTCCAGGCAGCAAGACCGAGTTTTCCGCCGTTTGATTTATAATCATTATAATATTCTTTATCAAACGATTCTGCCGTTGTGGGATAAAAATAATCGTCAAAATGGATTCCGTCAACATCGTAATTGCTTACGATTTCCTCGACTCCGGAAACAATAAGTTCAATAACCTCTTCATCCGCAGGGTTATATACAATTCCGTTATTGAGCACTATTACCTTTCCGCTATCAAGCCAACTATATGCCGGGCTCGATTTTGATATTTTGGAAGTGTCTGAAGTTCCCTTGACTCTGTATGGATTTATCCATGCTTCGATTTTAAGTCCGGCGGAATGTGCTTCGGAAACCATTATCTCAAGAGGATCAAACCCTGGATCTTTTCCTTCGGTTCCGGTGCAATATACCGACCAGGGGAAAATATCCGAATCATACATCGCATCGCTGTGGGAACGGACATGAACAAAAACCGTGTTAAAACCATCCGAATATAGGTTCGAAAACATGGTTTTTATGTTGCTTCGGAACTGTTTTTCTGTTTTACCCTGCAAAATTGACTGATATTCAAGATAAGATATCCAGACCGCTCTTGTTTCTCCGGAAGGAGCGTAAGTGTTTTCCGGAATTGTTTCCTGTTCCGAAGAAGAGCTTTCGGAAGAACTTTGTGAGGAAGAAACAGAAGATTCCGAAGAAACAGCCGAAGAAGAGGACGAAGAACTGCTTTCTGCCTTAGATGAAGATGAGGAAGGCAATGATGTTTCCGCATTGCTTTCAGAAGAAGTTTCTTCCGAAGAACTTTCGGAAGATTCCGGAACGGATGAAGTTTCTTCCGTTATCTGGCTTATTTCTATTTTTACCGAGGAACTTTCTTCAGAAGTTTCTCCGAGAAAAGCGTCGCCTTCAATAAATTCCGGTTCATCATCCGAAGCGCAACATGAGAACTGAAAAAGCATTGCAAAAACAAGCAAAAAGCAAAAAATTTTCTTCATCTTCTTCCCCCTTTCTTTCCACTAAATTATAAATAAGGGATATTTAAAATACAACCATTTATTCCGAAAAAGAAAAATCATTTAAGAACAACGTTTTCTTCCCCGATAATTTTTTTAAGGCGTTTCGGAACATATCCGTTTTCAACGGACGCATCCACCCAGAGTTTTGTTGGCGCTTTGACCGTTTTTTTGGTGTCAGAAAAATGGATATAAAGCGGAGTCAAGCCTTCAAAAACCGCAAGAAAATCCATTGCTTTTTTATATTCAACTGAATTTTCCGAAGGGACACGGATAAAAAGGCCGCTTACGGATTGTTTTTGCTGTGCAGGAGCAGGTTCTGCTTTTTGCTGCACAGGTTTTCTCTGATAGTTTTGCGCCGGAATAAAAGGAATTTTCTGTGCCTGTTCAACTGTCAAAAATCTTTCCGCAACCAGCTTTGTTTCTTCATCTTCGCGGGAAGAAACCCTTGCTTCAACAACAACCGCTTCGTTTACGTTGATAACTCCGCCGAATTCCGCAAGAACTTTTGGGAAAACAAGGGTTTCAAGGCTTCCTGTTGTATCTTCAAGGGTTACAAAAGCCATTACATCGTTGCTTTTTGTTGTTTTCATTTTTTTGCTTAAAACGATTCCGCAAAGGCGGACACGTTTATCGCTTTCTTCCGCATTGATCTGCTTTATTTCAAGGACCTTGCTTGCGCCGATTTTTTCGATGACAGCACTATATTCGTTCATCGGATGACCTGAAAGATAAAGGCCGGTTGTTTCCTTTTCCATATTAAGAAGTTCACGGAGGGAATATTCCGTCACTCTCGGAAGATTATCTTCTTCGCTGTGTTCTTCCTCAAAACCTCCGAAAAGGCTCATCTGGCCGGAAACGTTTGCCTTCTTTTCCGCATCGATCGAAGAAAGAATGGATTCATAACCGGAAAGCATCTGGCGGCGATTAACGCTGAAACAATCCAGCGCTCCGCATTTTATAAGGCTTTCAAGGGTTCTTTTGTTGAGTTCGCGGCCGTATGCACGCTTACAGAAGTCTGTAAAGCCTTTATACTTTCCATTCATCTGACGTTCATTGATTATATCGCGGATAATGCCTCTTCCGAGGTTTTTTACCGCAAGAAGTCCGAATCGGACTCCTTCTCCGTCCCAGATAAATCCGCTTTCGGATTTATTTACGTCCGGACCGAGAACCTTGAGTCCCATCTTCTGACATTCGCCGATATATTCTATTACTTTATCGGTATTATCAAGAACCGAACTGAGCTGAGCCGCCATATATTCGCCCGGAAAATGGCATTTGAGATATGCCGTTCGGTAAGCAACGGTTGCATAAGCCGCCGCATGGGATTTATTGAAAGCATAGGACGCAAATGAGCTCATCTCATCAAAAATCTCGTTTGCGATCTTTTCCGGAACTCCGTTTCTTACCGCGCCGGGAAGCTCAAGATTTCCGTTTTCGTCAAATTTTCCGTGAACGAAGTATTCCCTTTCCTGCGCCATAACGTCAAGCTTCTTTTTGCTCATCGCGCGGCGAACGAGGTCCGCCCTTCCGTAGGAATATCCCGCAAGTTTGCGGACTATTTCCATAACCTGTTCCTGATAGACTATGCATCCGTATGTAACGTCAAGGATAGGCTTCAGAAGCGGGGTTTTATAAGTCACCTTTTCAGGGTGGTGGCTGTTTTCAAGATATTTCGGAATGGAATCCATTGGACCCGGACGATAGAGCGAAATAACTGCCGTAAGATCCTCGATGGATTTTGGGCCAAGACCCATGAGAACGCTTCTCATGCCCGCAGACTCGAACTGGAAAACGCCCTGGGCTGCACCCTTGGTGAGCATTTCATAAACTTCCGGATCGCCGTCCGGAACTTTTGAAATGTCAAAATCCGGAATACGTTTGCGCACAGCTTTTTCACAGTCGCTTATTGCCGTAAGGTTTCGAAGTCCGAGGAAATCCATTTTGAGAAGGCCAAGTTCCTCGAGAGTTGTCATGGTGAACTGAGTAACAACGGATTCATCCGGTTTTGCAACCGGAACAAATTCGGTAACCGGTTCCGGAGCGATTACAACACCCGCCGCATGAACGGAAGAATGACGCGGCATTCCTTCCACTCTTCTTGCGGTATCGATAAGTTCATAAACTTTAGGATCGGTATCATAAAGCGCTTTTAAATCAGCGGAAATGGTAAGTGCCTTTTCAATCGTCATGTGAAGATCCGTAGGAACGAGTTTTGCAACTTTATCAACATCCTGATAAGGCATTCCAAGAGCACGGCCCACGTCGCGTATTGCTGCCCTTGCCGCAAGAGTTCCGAAAGTTATGATCTGCGCAACGTGGTCTTCGCCGTATTTTCTGTTAACGTATTCTATAACTTCCTGGCGGCGTTCATAACAGAAGTCTATATCGAAGTCCGGCATTGAAACACGTTCCGGGTTAAGAAAACGCTCGAAAAGAAGATGATATTTAATCGGGTCGATGTCGGTGATACCTATGCAGTATGCACAGATACTTCCTGCGCCGGAACCTCTTCCCGGACCGACTGGAATTCCGACGCTTTTTGCGTAATTTATAAAATCATGAACGATAAGATAATAGTTGACATATCCCATTCGTTCAATTACACCGAGTTCATAGTTGAGTCTTTCCCAAAGTTCCTGATCGGGATTTTCACCGTAACGGCGATAAAGACCTTCCCTGCACATACTTTCGAAATATTCGACGTTATCTCTTCCGTCTGGAACTTCAAAAGCGGGAAGTTTTGTATGGCCGAACTCAAAAGTCATGTTGCATCTGTCTGCAATTTTCTGGGTATTATCGATCGCTTCCGGAACAAAGGAAAAAATTTCGCGCATCTCCTCTTCGGATTTTACGTAAAATTCATCAGTTTCAAAAGCCATATCGTTATCTTCGTTAACGGTGTGGTTTGTTCCGATGCAGACAAGAACGTTCTGCATTTTTGCGTCGTCCTTGTTGATATAATGGCAGTCGTTGGTTGCAACAAGAGGAATTCCGGTTTCTTTCGAAAGTTTTATAAGATTAGGCAGAATTCGTTTCTGGTCCGCAAGACCGTGGTCCTGAATTTCGATAAAATAGTTGTTTTCTCCGAAAATTTCGCGATATTCAAGAGCAACCTTTTTTGCCGCTTCATAATCATTTTGAGTAAGATTGCGCGGAATTTCACCCGCAAGGCATGCCGAAAGCGCAATAAGACCTTCGTGATGTTTTTTAAGAAGTTCCTTATCAACTCGCGGCTTTTTATAAAAACCCTCGGTGAATCCGGCAGAAACAAGTTTTATAAGGTTTTTATAACCGGTGTTGTTTTCGCAAAGAAGAACAAGGTGATAGCTCCAGTCCATCATATGTTCCTTGCTGAAACGGGAACGGTTTGCAACATAAACTTCGCATCCGATTACCGGTTTTATTCCGTATTTATTTGCTTCACGGTAAAAATCAATTACACCATACATTGCGCCGTGGTCGGTTATGGCAACGGCGGTCTGACCAAGCTCTTTGACCCGCGGAATAAGCTTTTTTATTCTGCAGGCACCATCGAGCAGGCTGTATTCTGTATGGAGATGAAGATGTGCAAAGCTCATGTTTTCCTCCTTGATTTATTAAGTAAGCTCCGGTTCCTCCTGATGAACGGTCATTCCGTGGCGGAGCCAATCGCCTTTAAGATATTTTACAAAATAGATAATTGCCTTAACAAGTTCATCGCTGCAAACAATCGTCATAACAAGAAGCGGATCGAGTTTAAGCCAAAGTCCGAAAATCGCTCCGAGCACGCCTTTCATAAAAACAGCGGAAAAAACGTCAATTTTTGCAACGAAACCTGTATCTCCTCCTGCGCGAAGAACTCCCGCGCCAAGGTTCCAGCTTGTTCCGTAACAGATGTCAATATATGCGCAAACAAGAAGCATACTCAAAATATAATCCGCCGTTGTTTCCGAACAAACAATAAAACCGGGAGCAAAGGGTCTTATCACCATAATAACAGTTGCCATAAAGATTCCTACGCCAAGGCCGCCGATAACAAAAAACTTGCTCCATTTTTTTGCTTCGCCGTCTTTTCCTGCTCCTATCATATTTCCGAGAAGGATAAGCGAAGCGTTTGAAAATCCGCACATTGCAACGGTTGAAAGATCGAGAATTACGAGGACAAGGCTGTATGCCGCAAGGAATTCCTTGCTGTATTGTCCAAGTATTGCGGATTGCATTGTCATTCCGAAACCCCAGATAAATTCGCTGAAGAAAACCGGAATTCCGAATTTTATAAAAGAAGGAATATACTGCGCGGTTTTTGCAAAAATGTAGTGTATTCTGAAATTAAGTCTGTGCTCAAATTTATACATATAGATGAGCACCAGAACGATTTCCAAAGTTTTGCTTACTGCCGTTGCAATTGCCGCACCGGCAACTTCAAGTCTCGGTGCGCCGAGATTTCCGTAGATGAGCACCCAGTTGAGCACAAGGTTTGTAAGGCAGGAACAGGTATATACCGCAACGGAAATTTTAACGTCGTGGATTGCTCTCAGATTTGAAAGGAAAGTTGTTGAAACCGCCGGCAATACATAGAACCAGCCCATAATGCGGAGATACTCAACGCCATAGGCTATTACTTCCGGATCGCTTGCAAAAACTCTCATAACAACTTCCGGAACTGTAAGCGTTACAGCCGAAAGCAAAAGCGCGGCAATTATATTAACGCGCATTGCAAGACCGATCATATCCCTGATAGGATCGATTTTTCCCTGTCCCCAATATCTCGCGGTTATAACAACCGTTCCCATGCTTATTCCCCAAACAAACATGTTGAAGAAAACATAGAGGGAGTTTACCTGGTTTATTGCACCAAGCTGTGCTTCGCCGACAGAGCCTATCATAATAGTATCCAGCATATTGACCAGAACGGAAACAAAGTTCTGAGCCGCAACCGGAATTCCTATTTTAAACATCTGTCTGATAATTTCTTTTCTTGTGTACATCTGTTCCATCTTACTCAATTTTTCCGTTTCTTAAACTATTCGCGATTTCGCTGATTTTTTTAAGCCTGTGGTTGACTCCCGAGCGGGAAAGCGGCGGTTCAACAGATTCGCAAAGTTCCCTAAGGGACATTTCAGGATTTTCAAGGCGGAGTTTTGCAACCTGTAAAAGTTCTTCCGGCAAAAAGCTTTCGTCTTTTCTTTCAAAGATATATTTAATATCCTCAACCTGCTGCATAGAGGCATTGAGGGTCTTGTCCATATTTGCGTTGTCGCAGTTCATTCTGCGGTTGACCCTGTTTTTTATATCTTTTTCGATTTTTATGTTCATCATTTCAAGCGAAGACATCATTGCTCCGATATATGTGATAATATCTTCTATGTTTTCACTTTCCTTGTAGTAAACTATGTAAGAACCTCTTCGGATGGTAGTTTTCGGTTGGGCAAGGACTTCGCCGATAAGCGTCGAAAGATCCCTGCTGAGATTCATATAGCTTACGCCAAATTCAAGATGATATTCTTTATTCGGGTCGGTAAGGCTTCCGCAGACGAGATAAGCTCCGCGAAGGAAATAAGGAACATCTTCTTCATTTTCAATGTTTGCACGGTTGATTCGAAGGCTCGGTTCCTTCGGCATATGGTAAAAGGTATCCAGAACTTTTTTTCTTTCGGAAGCTTTTTCGATGCTTACTTTATAGAGAGTTCCTCTTGCCCTTTCGTGGAAAACAATTTTTGCGGAAATTCCGCAATGGGTCGCAAGCGCTTCGGCAAAAAGTCTTGCGGTCGGTTCATGAACAACCGCAAAGCTGATTTCTTCCGCACTGAATTTATGAGAAAAAAGCAGGAAACCATAAAGAAGTGCATGAAGAGCGCTTTCCTGCTCCGGAACGTCTTTACAAAGCTCGTCTTTTAAATTTGTTGCAAAGGACATTTTCTGTCTTTCCGCCCTTTCGTTTATGTTATCCTAAAATTTCAACTTCCGGTTCAAGGAAAAATCCGGTATCGTTTTTCACCTTTTCCTGAACGTCTTTTATAAGCTGAAGTACGTCTTCGCATGTTGCTTCGCCGACATTTACAACAAATCCGGCGTGTTTGGTGCTTACTTCCGCCCCGCCGACACGGTAACCTTTGAGTCCGCATTGATCAATAAGCGCAGAAGCAAAAGCACCCTCTGGTCTTTTGAAAGTACTTCCGGCGGAAGGTTTATCCATCGGCTGTTTATCGAAACGGCGACCGATAAGATCATCCATTTTTGCTTTGATTTCCGCTTTTTCGCCTTTTTCAAGCTTAAAAGCAGCACCGGTGATAAAATATTCTTTTCCGCTGTAAACGCTGTGGCGATAGCTCATCTGAAGTTCTTCGCCGGTAAATCTTCCTGCTTTTCCATTTTTATCGATATGGTCTGCATAAACGATCACATCTTTGATTTCACCGCCATAAGCACCAGCGTTCATAAAAACCGCGCCGCCGACGGAGCCGGGAATTCCATAAGCAAATTCAAGTCCGGTAAGTTCGTTTTCAAAAGCAAAATTGCAAAGCGCACCAAGACCGGCCCCGGCTTCGCAATAAACAGTTTTTTCATCGATAAGCTCGATTTTTCCGAAATCACTTCCGAAACAGATCACAACACCTTCTATTCCGTTATCGGAAACAAGGACGTTAGAACCTTTTCCGAGCGGAAGAAGAGGGATATCATTTTCTCTGCAGTAACCGATAATTGCAGATACCTGTTCTTTGTCGGAAGGTTTTACAAGCACTTCTGCGGGTCCGCCGATTTTAAAAGAGGTGTGCTTTGAAAGTTCTTCGTGCTCAAGATATTTTATTCCGTGCTCATCTGCAAATTTTATAAATGCGGTTTTATCCAAAGCTTTTTCCTCCTTATTCATCAAGTCCGAAATAGGAATCCCATTCGCCGAGGTCATCATCAACATCCCAGTTCGGCATGCTTATGCGTTCCATAAGTTCGAGGGCCGCATTGTTGCCCATTCGTTTCTGACGGTTGTTCATTGCGGCAACTTCGACGATAACGGCAATGTTTCTTCCGGGCTGGACCGGAATTGTATAGAACGGAACTTCAACGTCAAGAACTTTTGTATAGATATCTTCCGCACCCATGCGGTCATATACTTTATCGTTATCCCAGGGTTCAAGATTGATTATCATATCGAGTTTTGCGCTCTTTTTTACCGCGCCCATACCGAAAAGATTTCTTGCGTTGATGATGCCTACTCCGCGAAGTTCCATAAAGTGGCGGATATTTTCCGGCGAAGTTCCGACAAGGCTTCGATTGGAAACACGGCGGATTTCAACTGCATCGTCCGCAATAAGGCGGTGACCGCGTTTTATAAGTTCCATTGCAACTTCGGATTTACCTACTCCGCTGTCACCATAAAGAAGAACACCTTCGCCGTAAACTTCAACAAGAACACCATGCCTGGTGATTCGTTTTGCAAGAGCAATACTAAGGGTCTGGGTAAGTCCGGACATGAATTCCGATGTCATTTCGGAAGTCCTGTAAAGCGGAACCTGATATTTCTGTGCAAGTTCAAGAAATTTTCTATCAACAGGAAGATCCCACGTAATAATTATTACCATGGGTTTCTTTGAAAGAAAAGTATCAAGTGCTTCGTACATTTTTGCCCCAAGATTTTTGAGATAACTGTATTCGGTTTTTCCGATTATCTGGACCCTCGATGGATCGAAAAGCTCATAAAATCCCGCAAGCTGAAGACCCGGCCGGTTAACTTCGTTTGTGCTTATTTTTATATCGCTTATATCTTCCGGAGCCCAGATTTTTTCAAGATTGAACTCCTTTATTATTTTTGTAAATTTAACACTGTAATTAGAAGCCATATCGCTGCCTCCTATTATTTATATAATAAACCAAGTTTATTATACTACGAAAACATGTGTATTTCAATATTTTATGCAAACTTGGGACTTTATGTTTTCTTCGTCAAAATTGATAATCATAGCTTTTTAAAACATGACTTTTTTTGTTCCGCGGATTAAATTTTCTATATATTTGTAAATATTTTTGTAAATTTACATAAGTTTTCGAAAAACATTTGAAACATTGCCCAAGAAATGATAATATTATGATGTTCAATTATGTTTAAATTAAAGGAGTTGAAAAACATTGGCACGTTCTAAAAAAACCATGGACGGCAACACCGCTGCCGCACATGTTTCTTATGCTTACACCGATGTTGCAGCAATTTATCCCATTACCCCTTCTTCCGTAATGGCAGAACTTGCTGACAAATGGGCCGCAAGCGGAAAAACCAATATTTTCGGCAACAAAGTTCAGGTTACCGAAATGCAGTCCGAAGCAGGCGCCGCAGGTTCCGTTCACGGTTCCCTTGCCGCAGGTGCTCTTACCACCACTTTCACTGCATCCCAGGGTCTTCTTCTTATGATCCCCAACATGTATAAAATCGCCGGTGAACTTCTTCCCGGAGTTATCAACGTTTCCGCAAGAGCTCTTGCTTCCCATGCGCTCAGCATCTTCGGCGATCATTCCGACGTTTATGCCTGCCGCCAGACCGGTTTTGCAATGCTTTGTTCCGGTAACCCCCAGGAAGTTATGGATCTCGGTGCCGTTGCACATCTTTCCGCAATCAAAGGACGCGTTCCTTTTGTACATTTCTTCGACGGTTTCAGAACTTCTCATGAAATTCAGAAAATCGAAGTATGGGATTATGACCAGCTTGCAAAACTTGCGGATTTCGACGCAATCGAATCTTTCCGTGAACATGCACTTAACCCCAACCACCCCGTAACCCGCGGTACTGCACAGAACCCCGA
>JAZQBJ010000142.1:0-22426 GCA_045545715.1 Oscillospiraceae bacterium | reverse complement strand
TTCCATTCCCATGCTCTTTCAAGGAATCCTTCGCGGCCGACATCGTCTTTGGAAAGACCTTCGGCTCTCATATTTTCAACGATTTTAACCTCGGTTGCAATGGAAGCATGGTCGGTTCCGGGCATCCAGAGAGCTTCATAGCCCTGCATTCTCTTCATACGGATAAGAATATCCTGAATGGTGTTGTCAAGAGCATGGCCCATATGGAGCTTACCGGTGATGTTTGGCGGCGGAATTACGATTGTGAAAGGTTTCTTTTCCGGGTTAACTTCTGCGTGGAAATAGCCTCCGTCGAGCCAGAACTGATAGATGCGTTTTTCCACCTGCGCAGGATCATAGGTTTTGTCAAGTTCTTTGCGCATTTCTGATTTTCCTCTTTCTTTAATATATTTCCGTTTTAGCTTTGGGAAAAATAAAAAAACTCGTCCCAAAGAAAATTTTCTTTGAGACGAGCTTGTAATATCAACAGACCCGCGGTACCACTCAAATTGCATCCGCCAAAAGGCGGACACCGCTCTTTGGAAGCAACGGATAATGCTTCCGGGACACTTACGCAGCCTTTCGCGGAAGGGTTCTAATCGCCTTTCGGTTTTCTTCCCTTCGGCTCCGAAGCTACAGCGCAAAGCAACCGTTTTCCGGCTTTCACCAACCGCCGGCTCTCTTTCAAAAACAGCTTTTGCAAAGCGCACTCTTCATCATAGCCTTTAGATAACATAAGGATTATAACACCCCATAAAATTATTGTCAAGACACAAATTATATTGACAATTTATCTCTTCGGGAGTATAATTCAGTTGTAAAAATTTGTCTTTTTGGGAGGAATTTTAAAAATGTCTCAGATGGATTATAAATATAGAGTTAATTTTGTAAAAGGCACCACCGAAAAATGGGACGAATATGTCAAAATTTTCGATAACAGCCCTCTTTACGAACACTATTTCAAAGATACCGATACCCTCCGCGAATGGGTTTATGGTCCTCTTGAAAACGGAAACGTAATTATTGCAGAAACCGAAAAAGGCGAACCCGTCGGTCTTATGGTATATGATATGATGGGTATGTATGGCGAACTTCCCTATCTTGCTCTTCTCGGCGTTAAAGACGGCTACCGCGGAAAAGGAATCGGCGATCAGCTTATCGACATCTTCCTTGGAATTTCCAAACAGATGGGATTCGACAAAGCTTTCATCGCTGTTTCCGACTTCAACCCGAGAGCAAAAGCCCTTTATCAGAAAAAAGGCTTCAAACCCCTTCTTCTCGTTCCCGATCTTCTTAAAAAAGGAATAGGCGAATGGCTTCTTATGAAAACCCTTTGATAAAAAATCTGACCCGTCCTTTCGGGCGGGTCTTTTTTTATAACTTATTATATCATTCCAGTACCTCGGAAAGGTTTTCTTCCGAAACATAATCGCCGCCCTTAACAAGAAGTTCAAGCATGGCTTCTTCTTCCGGACTGCGGTTTTTCTTTTTGGACATAATTTTCGTGAGCATTTTTATTCCAAAAGCGTAACCGCCTTTGAGCTTTTCGCGGTTCATTCCCGCCTGAACGTTGAAAACCGGAAAATCTTCCGGAACGCCGCAGTTTTTTCTGATGGTTTCAACAAGTGTTCCGGTGGGAGCAAGGCTTGTTCCGATCACCGCTTTTATATCGTAATTTTTTGCGGCTTTTTTATAACCGAAAACACTTCCGGCCATAAGCCAGCCCATATATATCACCGCCGTTCCCTTTTTCGGCGGATTTTCGGCAGAAAAAACCGGAAGCCCCGTTTTTTCGCCGAGCATTTTTGCATATCTTTCGGTGAAGCCGGTGTTTGAATTATATAAAATTGCGGAAGGTTTCATCAAAATCGTCTCCTTTTTGTTTCTTTGATAATTCTAACATAATAAAATTCCTTCCGCAACCCGGAGTTGCGGAATTTCAAGCCGAAAGCGGTTGTTAAAAAGTCTTTGTTCTGCTAAAATAAAATCAGAAAAAGGAGGCGGTTTTATGGAATTCGGCGAAAAACTTTCCGCCGCAAGAAAAGCCAAAGGCTTTTCGCAAGAGGAACTTGCCGCGAAAATTGATGTTTCGCGCCAGGCTGTTTCAAAATGGGAAAACGGCACCGCCCAGCCGGAAACCGCAAACATTTTAAAACTCTGCGAAGTTCTCGAAATTTCTCCAAATGAATTTTTTGGATATGATGAAAAAACTTTCGCCCCAAAAGAAAAAACGGAAAACAAAGCAAGAAGAAAATTCTTTATAATCACTGCCGTGATAATTCTGCTTTGCGCCTGGCTTTTCTGGGTAGATGAAAACCGTCCGATATATTATGGGCAAAAAGAATTGCCGATTCCCATAACAGATTGCCAATATCGCGTTCTTCCGGAAGAATCCGACGAAAATTTTCTTGCTGTGGAACTGACGATATCTTTTGAAGAGGTGAAATCCTATCAGACTTTTGAAATTATGATTCACCCGGACGGTGTACAAACTGAAAACACCATCGAAACTTTTCCGGCAAAAAAAATCGGCCCTACCTACGATAAATGTGTCGCAGTTATAAAATTGCCCATCGGTGGCAACGCAAACACTTTTGTTGTTTCCCGGGAAGGTTCAAGAAGAAGCCAAGAGAATATTGGCTGGTTTTTTGAAATAACCGAAGATTCCTGTGTTTTCAAAATCAATAACCGTGAATAACAAAAAAACCGCCCCTTCGGGCGGTTTTCTTTTTTTCTGAAAATTATTCTTCGGTTTCTTCGGAAACTTCTTCAGCTTCTTCTTCGGAAGGATTTTCTTCAAAAGATTCTTCCGCAAGAAGTTCCTCTTCGGTAAGGTCTTCTTCGCTGGATTCAAGAACGGATTCTTCGGTTTCTTCGGTTTCGGTCATTTCTTCCGGTTCGGATTTTTTCTTTCCGCCGTTTTTAATAATAATAACGATGCAAACGATAATTACCGCAACAAGAACGCCGATAATGATTCCGGTAAAGGATTTGGTCTCCTTTTCGGTTTCTGCGGAAGCGTTTTCGTTTGCTTCGGCGACGATCTCGTCGATCATTCCGCCGCAGGTTTCAAAAGCCTCGGTGCGTTCTTCGGTAAGTCCTGCGGTTGCCTCTGTCATCCATACGGTAAGTTTTTCTTCCGCAATAACGGGTTTGATAAGGCTTTCAAGGTTGTTGTCGCCAAAACCTACAAAGTACATAATGTGATAGCCGAACTGAGTTTTTACAATTCCGCTGTCGCCGGTTTTTCTTGCTTCATCAAAACACCAATCGTTAAAAGTCTGTACCATCTGGCCTTTTTTGACATTTTCATAAATTCCGCCGGTGGAAGCATTTCCGTCTTTGGAATGTTCTTTTGCGAGTTCAGAAAAAGCTTCTTCAGTCTGTTCTCCGGCAAGATAGCCTTCGTAAACTTCGGTTGCTTTTGCTTCGGCGGCTGCCCAATCTTCATCACTGCTGTTTCCTTCTTCATCCTCTTCGGGAGTAATAAGGATATGACGGACATTTACAAGGTCATAACTCGGATCAATGCGTTCCTCAAACATAATGGTAAGGAAGCTCTTATATTCTTCGTCATGATAAACAAAGGTATCACCGGGCTGTCTTGCTTCGTCAAAAAGCCATTCGGAAACTTCCTCAATTCCGGTGGAAGAATAGGTTGCACTGGGGAAAAGGGTTGCGTCGCCTTCATCAAAAAGCTTTTTGTCTTCTTCGTTCAGAGTATACTCTTTTGCAAGTGCGTTGAATTCATCTGCAGTATGTACCGCTGCAAGAGCATCGGCCTGTGCCTGTGCTTCCTCTTTGGTAAGAGTTTTTTCCTCTTCTGCAGTTTCTTCGGTTTCCTCGGTGGGTTCCTCAGTTTCGGTTTTTTCGGTCACTTCATCGGAATAGATTGAAGAATAATAACGGAAATCAACAGTGTCGATATCTTTTCTGTTTGCTTCATAGTAAGCGCTGATATCCTCTTCGGTAACCTCTGCGTTTGCTCTGTATTCTTCAATATATGCGCTGCAGAAAAGCTGGATCTCGGTCATTTTTTTGACCGTTTCCTTGCTGATGCCTTTGCCGTAGGAACTTTCGATATATTCCTCAGCGGTCATTCCGTTCTGCTGAGCAATCTCTGCAAGCTGAGTGTCAAAAGTATCGATATCTTCCTGATATTCTTCCGGAAGAACAAAACCCGCTTTTTCCGCTTCTTCTTTAATGCCGGTTATGCTCTTAAGAGTGTTGACGGTATAATCAAGAAGATATTCATGCCAGGTTTCGGTTCCGCCGATTACTGTCTGTTCCTCAAGAGGTTTGGAAGTATCGATGATCTGGGAAATGTCGATTCCGTAACTGGAATAGGTGTAATAAAGACTGTTATAAAGTTCATAGAAGGTTGCAACGTAAAGATAGTTTACATCCTCAACGGTATATTCCATGTCGCCGATTTTAAGAGCAACGGGAGATACTTCTTTTGAAGAACAACCCGCAAACATGGTGAGCACAAGCACTGCGGCAATGATAGCCGCTGCAATTCTTTTCATTCTGTTCATTTCCTTTCGGATTATTTCAAAATATGGGACGGCCTTTTAAGGAAAACCGTCCCATATCAGTTAAAGCCTATTTATCAGCCAAGGTGTTTTGCAACAAATCTGCTTCCGAAAAGTTCAGAAGTTTCAACGCCTTCGGTAAGTTCATCAAGGTATGCGTTGAGTCTGTCGCTTCTTACTGCGCTGTCAACCATGTAATCATAATATTCTTCAGCGACGCCGGAGAAATACATGATGTGGTATCCGTAAGAGGTTTTGATAATTTCGGAATCGCCTGCTTTTCTTGCGGGGTCAAAACACCAATCTTCAAATTCGGTCACCATCTGGCCTTTGAAAACATTTTCATAAAGGCCGCCGTTTGCTGCGGAACCGTCAACGGAATATTTCTTTGCGGTTTCTGCAAAGTTTTCTTCGCTGCCGCCAAGGTCTTTCCATTCTTTGTCATAGGTTTCTGCAAGTTCAAGAGCTTCCTGCCATGCGGTCTCTGCGGAAGTGTCTTCCGGAGCAACAAGAATATGTCTTACGTCAACGGTGTTGTAGTGAAGATCATCAATTCCAACAAACTCGATTACATAATAACCGGTTTCGGCTTCGAAAAGTTCTTTGTCGCCGGCAACTCTTGCTTCATCAAAGAGCCATTCGGAATAAACGGTGCTGATTTCATTGAAAAGAGCATGTTTAACAGGGGTAAGCTCGGTTTCGTTTCCTGCAAGAACTGCTTCTGCTTCTGCTTTTGCATCGGCTTTTGCGGTTTCTGCGTCTTCGCCTTCTTCTGCCATACCGCTTGCAAAGTAATAGTTATAGGAAACGGTGTCAAAATCTTTTGCGTTTTCTTCATAGAAAGCGTCAATGTCGGCTTCGGAAACTTCAATATCTTCCGCTACCTTTTCTGCATAGGTGAATGCATAGTAGTAACGTTCATACATTTCTTTGAAAACCTTTTCATTAACGCCGCGGCCATAGTTTATCTCCGCATAATCATTTGCGGTATATCCGTATGCAACAGCGATCTCTTCCATTGCTTCCCATTCGGATTCAATGGTTTCAAGATGTTCCGCATCGAGTTCATAACCGTTTGCTTTTGCGTCATCGTAAAGCTTGGTCATTTCAACAAAGGTTCTGTCGGTATAATCTTTAACATAATCTGCCCAGGTTTCGCCGGTTTCCTGATTATAAACCTGTTCGCTGAGGTTGCCCTGGGGGTTAAAGATATATGCGGCCATTTCACCATAGGTCTGATAATATCTGTTGTAAATTTCGTAAACGTTGTTGGTATAAAGCCAGTTATATTCAGCAACGGAATATTCGGTTCCGTCAACTTCGATGGCTTTGACAGTGCGGTAGGTTGCTCCAAGTTCAAAAACGGTAAGAACAACACAAAGCACAACGCAAAGTGCAACGATTACTTTAGCCAGAGTATATTTTGCTTTTTTCTTTTTTGCTTTTTCGGCAGGGCTGAGTTCTTTGGTTTCGTTAACCTGCTCAGTCATGCCAAGGGTTTCTTTTTCACTCATAATAAACCATCCTTGCTTTTTTTATAGCATCGGCCGAATTCTTCGGCACAATATGACAAATATATATTATATCCGTTAACGCATAATATTTCAAGAGTTTATGTCAAAACAAATGAAGAATCCGGCCTTGTTTTAAGCAAAAAGGCCATATTTTATTCAACAACGGTAATATAGAAGGTGGCCGAACCCATATATTTGGTGTTTTCTCCGTTTACGGAAACAATAAGACGGTAACTTCCGGCTTCAAGTCCTTCAAAAAGTTTGTTAACAGCTTCATATCCGTCCGAAAGACTGCAGCTTCTCGAAACATCAATGCTTTCGTCTCTTCCGCTGTAAATAAGGTTTACTGTAACATCCTTTTCCTCAACCTTTTCGGTACATTCAATGCTTTCGATTCCCGGAAGGTCCCCCTTATAGATATCATCTATTCTATCTTCGCCGTTAACAGTAAAATAAACTCTTGTTTTTCCGGTCGCCTTTGCGGAATCGCAAACTCCAGAAAAATAATAACTTTCATCAGTGATAACAAAAACCGTGCGGTCTACGTTCTGTTCCGGAGCAAGTTCAACTCCGCCATCGGCATTTTCTTCTTTTTTCGGAATTTCCGGTCTTCGGTTGTTTTCTTCAGCCGGTTCTTCCGTCATTCCGGAAAATCTGCCGAATGCACCCATTTTTCCGGAAGCATCTTTCATGGTGTTGATCCATTCTCTTATCTCTTCCGGCATATCATCTTCGGACTCAAGCCACTTATCAAGATCCTCCGGCACCTCATAAGGGTTCTTTTTCCCGAAGTTTTCTTCCATCTTTCCGAACATGCTGTCAACAAGACCGCCCATTCCTTCCGTGAACGCTCTGAAAGGTTCCATATTCGAAGAAAATTCCTGCATAATTCCGTTTACGTAAAGATGATATTCTTTTTCCTTAACGATATCCTCTCCTGCAATAACAAGGGTGTGGAATTCTCTTTCGCTTTCCGCAGCAATTCCCTTTCCTTCGGAATCAACAAATTCTATTTTGTTTTCTCCGTTCATCGGCGAAACAAAAAGAATCTGTGCAAAAGCCGCTTTGGAATTTCCGCTTACGCTATCGTTCTGGCTTCCGAAAGAAACCACCTTTCCTCCGTTGATAAGCACTTCGTTGTCAGCATCGATTCCGCTGTCGCCGGAACGTCCGTTTCCGCTCAGGAAAACTTCGCCGCCGTTGATATTTATCCAGCCGTTGGAATCGATTCCGTCGCCTTCAATTCCAAAACCTCCGTTTGCAACAAGCTTTCCGCCGTTGATGGTAACAACCGAAACACCGTCCTCATTGGTGTTGATTCCGTCATTTTCCGCTGTGATATTGATGTTGCCTCCGTTGATCGTAAGATGAAGTTCGGTTCCCATTCCCTCGTTTTCGGCATTTATATTAAGGACACCGGTTCCTTCGGAATCTCCGTAAACGTTCATGCTCATTTTCGAATAAAGCGCCGCGTCATATTTGTGGAGCTTCTTCTCTTCGGAATTATCTTTATAAATTTTCGCAACGTTTGCTCCGTTTATGTTGCTTATGCTTCCGTCAGCAATAATAACATTTGCTCCGGCTTTGGAAGTATCGACTTCTGAAACCGCGTTTTCGGGATCTCCGCATTCATAAACGTTATAGAAAATAACCGCGGGCGCGATTTCGCAGGAAATATCCGCTCCGCCGAAGATAAGGGTAACTTTCGCGTTCGGGTCTTTTTCAGCTTTTTCGCCAAGATCCACCGCAAGCTGACCTTTCATTTCTCCGCGAACAAAATATTTTCCGGGTTTTGTAATGGTAACAAGAGTGTGTTCAGCGGCCTCTTCTTCGGTGTGTTTGTCGTTTTCGTCACCTTCACCGTAAACGTTTCCGCTCTTATAAAAATCCATATCATGATAATAAACAATTTCTCCGCCGACGGTAACACTGTCGCTTTCCTCGGCGGTTTTTCCGTCAACGGTAACCTCGCTTCCGGAAAGAACTATTTCAACAGCATGCTCAAAATTTTCCGCGCTTACTTCTTTCCTTCCGAAATCGATGGGTTCTTCCGTTTTTTCCGGCTCTTTTTCTTTTGCTGCTTCCGGATTTTCTGAAACTTCCGGAATTTCCGGATCTTCCCTTTCTGCAGGCTGGTTCACTCCGCAGGCGGAAAACGAAATCGCCAGCAAAACAGCAAGGATAACGCTCAGATACTTTTTCATATTTTATCTCCTTATCAAAAATATAAATTTCACCAATATTATTTTATCCTTTATCACAAAAGTCTGTTTTAATAATCTGTGAACAATATTGATAAAAAAAATAAATTTTTGTTTACTTTTAAAAACGGTGTTTTGAAAAAAATCAAAACACCGCTTTCCTTATTCCATTATCTTAAGAGCGCCCGTAGGGCAGATTTTTGCACATTCCTTACAATTTCTGCAAAATTCAAGGGTTTCCGTCCCTTTGAATTCCGGTTTTATAACCGTCTCAAAGCCTCTTCCAACAAGTCCGATGACGCCTTTTTTAACGTTTTCAGAACAGGTTCTTACACAAAGGTTGCAAAGAATACATTTTCCCATATCCCTTTCAATGGAAACAAGCTTTCTTTCGGTAAAAGAATCATGTTTTTCGCCGAAAAATCTTTTCGGATCAATCGGCTGCATGTTTGCATAGCGGATAAGCTTACATTCTTTAAAGTCATGACATCCGCATTCAAGACATCTTCCCGCCTCTGCTCTTGCCTGTTCTTCACTGAATCCAAGAATAACTTCGTCAAAATTTCCTTTTCTTTTTTCCGGGCTGAGAACCGGCATTTTTGCCCTTGGAACAGATTTTTTATCGCAAAAATCCTTTTCACTCACCGTTTTTTCGGAATAATAAGGTTCATGAAAATCTATCGGCAGACCGTAAAGATAGGCATTCATCGCCTTTGCTGCAAGGTTTCCCTCAGCAATCGCCTCAACGGCAATGGAAGCACCTTTGTTTGTGGAATCTCCTGCGGCAAAAACTCCTTCAATACTTGTACTGCAATTCGAGATATCCGCAGCAACAGTACCTTTCGGAGTAAGTCCGATTTTCTCCAATCCGGATGTATCCGCTTTCTGACCTATGGCAACGATTACCGAATCCACTTCTATAGTTTCGGTCTTTCCCTCAACCGGAACCGGACTTCTTCTTCCGGAAAGATCCGGTTTCCCAAGTTCCATGATCTGGAGCCTGATTTTTCCGACCCTTCCGTCCTTACCGATAATTTCAATCGGGCTGGTAAGAAATCTGAAATCAACTCCTTCTTCCATTGCCTCTTCAATTTCAATATCTTCCGCCGGCGCCTCGGCTCTTGTTCTTCTGTAAATGAGATAGACCTTTTCCGCGCCGCATCTTACAGCTGTTCTGCAGGCGTCCATGGCAGTGTTTCCTCCGCCCACGACCGCAACTCTTTTTCCTATGTTGGTTTTTTCGCCAAAAGAAACTTCCCTCAGAAAATCTATTCCACCTAAGACTCCGTCAAGTTCCTCCCCGGGGCATCCAAGCTTCATGGATTTCCATGCGCCGGTAGCAACAAGCACCGCGTCGGATTCTTTTCTTATTTCCTCAAAGGTAATATCTTTTCCGATGCTCATATTGTTTTCCATGAGCACGCCGAGTTTTTCGATGGCAGCAATTTCTTTGTCAAGAATCGCCTTCGGAAGTCTGTATTCCGGAATTCCGTAGCGAAGCATTCCTCCCATTTTCGGCATGGCATCATAAATGGTTACAGAATGTCCCGAAAGACAAAGATAATATGCCGCCGTAAGTCCCGCAGGACCTCCGCCGATTATTGAAACTTTTTTGCCCGTGGGGTCTTCCGCTTTTTCATAAAAAGGACTTTCGGATTCCATATCCCTGTCCGCCGCAAAAGCCTTTAAATATGCGATTGAAAGGGGTTCTTCAACAAATTTTCTTCTGCAGTGTGATTCGCAAGGATGCGGACAAACTCTTCCGATAGATGCCGGAAGAGGTATTTTTTCCTTGATTATTCTCACCGCTTCGCTGTAATTTCCAAGTTTTATCTGCTCAAGATATCCTTGAACGTCCGTATGAGCAGGACAGTTCAGCGAACATGGTCCTTTACAGTCGCCTGCGTGGTCGCTCATCAAAAGTTCAAGAGCTATTTTTCTTGCTTTTTTCACCCTGTCGCTGTTGGTTTTTATAATCATTCCGTCCTTTGCAATTGTTGCGCAGGCGCGCAGAAGTTTTTGAGCACCGTCAATTTCAACAACGCAAAGTCCACATGCCCCATAAACCTCAAGTTTGTTATTATAGCAAAGATTCGGTATCTCGATTCCGTTTTCGGCGGCAATTTCGAGCACGGTTTTTCCGCTTTCGCCGAAAATTTCTTTTCCGTCAACGGTCAATTTTATTTCAGCCATTCTGCCGCCTCCTTATCTTGTTTCCACCGCATCAAATCTGCAGACTTTTGAGCACGCGCCGCATTTTATGCAAACACTTTTATCGATGGTATGCGGCATTTTGGTCTTTCCGGAAATTGCTTTTACCGGGCAGTTTCTTGCACAAAGGGTACACCCTTTGCATTTTTCCGGGTCGATTTCAAATTCAAGCAGTTCCCTGCATTCCTTTGCAGGGCAACGGTGCTCAAAAATATGTGATTCATACTCGCTTCTGAAATATCTGAGCGTTGTGAGCACCGGGTTTGGTGCGGTCTGTCCAAGTCCGCAAAGCGCACCTTCTTTTATGCTTTCGCAAAGTTCTTCAAGAAGTTCTATATCCTCCGGTTTTCCTCTTCCTTCGGTGATCCTTCTCAAAATCTCCTGCATCCTTTTGGTTCCGATCCTGCAGTGGACGCATTTTCCGCATGATTCTGCGGCAGTAAAATCAAGAAAAAATTTTGCCATGCCCACCATGCAGGTATCTTCGTCCATAACGACCATTCCGCCCGAACCCATTATTGCTCCGGTCTTCGAAAGTTCCCGGTAATCAATAACCGTATCAAGAAGCTCCTCCGGAATACATCCTCCGGAAGGCCCGCCAAGCTGAACAGCCTTGATTTTTTTATCTCCCCGGATTCCTCCGCCGATTTCAAAAACAACCTCCCGAAGGCTCATTCCCATAGGAACTTCAACAAGTCCGCTGCGGTTCACTTTTCCGGTAAGAGCAAAAACCTTCGTTCCCTTGCTGTTTTCCGTTCCGAGCTTTGCAAATTCTTCGCCGCCCTTTTCAATTATCCAGGCAACGTTTGCGAAAGTTTCCACGTTGTTTATGTTCGAAGGCTCTCCCATAAATCCTTTTTCCGCAGGAAAAGGCGGTTTAAGACGCGGCATTCCTCTTTTACCTTCAAGCGAAGCAATAAGAGCCGTTTCCTCTCCGCAAACAAATGCTCCCGCTCCTGCCTTGATTCTCATTTTGCAGGAAAAGCCGCTTCCAAGGATGTTTTCGCCGAGAAACCCGGCTTTTTCTGCCTGCTCAATGGCTTTTTCAAGCCTTTTTATCGCAAGAGGATATTCCGCTCTGACATAAACAGCCATTTCCTCCGCTCCGATTGCATAAGCACCGATAAGCATTCCTTCAATAAGGCTGTGCGGATCCGATTCTATAAGCGCTCTGTCCATAAAAGCGCCCGGGTCGCCTTCGTCCGCATTGCAGATAAGATATTTTTTTCCTTCGGTTTTGCTTTGTCTTGCGGCGTTCCATTTATACCATGTAGGGAAACCCGCTCCTCCTCTTCCGCAAAGTCCGGATTTTCTGATTTCTTCAATTACTTCTTCCGGTTTCATGGCAAAAAGCACTTTTTCAAACGCTTTATAGCCCCCGCTTTCCCGATAATCGTCTATGGAATCCGGGTCGCAGATTCCGCATCGGCGAAGAGCTATCCTCGTCTGTTTTTCAAGAAATCCTCTGTCTTCTTCCGAAATCTCAAGGCTTTTTATTTTGGAATAATCTCCGCTTCTTACCGCAGAAACAATTGCCTCTGCGTCTTTTTCCGAAACTTTGACAAGCCTTTTCAAAAGCTTTTTTCCGTCATAAATATCAACAATGGGTTCAAGGAAACACATTCCGATACATCCGGTTTTGTGAAGAGAAATATCATCTTTTTTGTCCAAAAAAGATTCGATTGCAAGGTGGATTTTTCCCGCTCCCGCGGCAATTCCGCAGGAACCTTCTCCGATAACTATTTTCAAAAGCCCGCCTCCTTTTTCCTAAGATTTTCAAGAACAGAAACCGATTTTTCCGGTGTAAGATTTCCAAAAGCTTCGCCGTTTATCATAACGACCGGCGCAAGGGAGCAACACCCGAGACAAGCGACATTTTCAAGGGTAAAAAGTCCGTCCTTCGTCGTTTCCCCGCTTTTTATTCCAAGATATTCCGAGACCGCCGCAGAAACTCTTTCGCTTCCGTTAACGTGGCAGGCCGTTCCTTTGCAGCACATAACAAGATATTTTCCTTTCGGCGAAAGTCTGAACTGGGAATAAAAAGTCGCAACACCCATTATTTCCGCCGGAGAAACTCCCGTTTTTTCAGAAATATAATAAATAACATCCTTGGGAAGCCATCCGTAAATGTCCTGCGCTTTCTGAAGAATTGTAATAAGGCTTCCCGGAACTTTTGCGTATTCCGAAATAACCGGTTCAATAAGACTGAAATCACTTTGTAAAATGCTCATCGGAAAGCCCCCTTTATCTTATGAAACCAATTTTACCATATTTCACTCTGTTTTTAAATATGTAATATTCGTTAAATAAAAAAGCACCGCCGAAGCGGTTCCTTTTCTTTTATCCAATCATTTATTTTCCTTTGCTCTGGGATAAGGCGCTTTTTCATCTGTCAGTCCCGCAAGATAATCCATACTTGTATCAAGGGCTTTTGCAATGCTGACACACTGTTCAAAAGTATAATATCTTACTCCCCGCTCGATTTTCGAATAATCGCTTTGGTCAATTCCGGTAAGCATCTGCATTTTTACCTGTGTGAATCCCCGTTCTTTTCTTAAATCTCTAAGTCTGCTCATAACAACATCTCTGCGAATATTATGGCAAATTGACCTATTGACATTAGGGTATTTTTGACCTATTATTTGTATAAGGAAGTGATTCTATGCTCGAAAACGACGGATATTGGAAAATAAAGTGTGATTTTCCTTTTGAAAACAAAGAACTTATCATAAGCCTTTCTCCCGAAATAAAATTCAGACTTGACATCCTTGCGAAACAAAAAAATTATCCGCAAAAGAACTTGCAGAATACGTAATAAATAAATATGTTTCAGATAATTATAAAAAGAACAACCCTTTATCCGATTTATTTAAATAAAAAAGCACCGCCGAAGCGGTGCTCTTTTGTTTTGAAAAAAATTATTTTCCTTCGGCCATGGCTTTTGCTTTTGCAACAGCGTCGTCGATGGTACCGACAAGAAGGAATGCGCCTTCCGGAAGGTTATCGTGTTTTCCTTCAAGAATTTCGTTGAAGCCGCGGATGGTTTCGGAAAGAGGAACGTATTTACCCTCAATACCGGTGAACTGTTCCGCAACGTGGAACGGCTGGGAAAGGAATCTTTCGATTTTTCTTGCGCGGGAAACAATGAGTTTCTGGTCTTCGGAAAGTTCGTCCATACCGAGGATAGCGATGATATCCTGGAGCTCTTTATACTTCTGGAGAATTTCCTGAACGGCACGGGCGGTTTTATAATGCTCCTGACCGACTACGTTCGGGTCGAGGATTCTGGAAGTGGAATCCAGCGGGTCAACTGCGGGATAAATACCTTTTTCCGCAATTGAACGGGAAAGAACGGTTGTTGCGTCAAGGTGTGCAAAGGTGGTTGCCGGAGCCGGGTCGGTAAGGTCATCCGCAGGAACGTAAACAGCCTGTACGGAAGTGATGGAACCTTTCTGGGTGGAAGTGATTCTCTCCTGGAGAGCGCCCATTTCGGTTGCAAGAGTCGGCTGGTAACCAACTGCGGAAGGCATACGTCCGAGAAGTGCGGAAACTTCGGAACCTGCCTGGGTGAAACGGAAAATGTTATCGATGAAGAGAAGAACGTCCTGTCCTTCTTCATCACGGAAATGTTCCGCCATAGTAAGACCGGTGAGAGCAACTCTCATTCTTGCGCCCGGAGGTTCGTTCATCTGTCCGAAAACAAGGGCGGTTTTTGCAAGAACGCCGGATTCTTTCATTTCATAATAAAGGTCGTTACCCTCACGGGTTCTTTCGCCAACGCCGGCGAAAACGGAAATGCCGCCGTGCTCGGTGGCGATGTTGCTGATAAGTTCCTGGATAAGAACGGTTTTGCCAACGCCTGCGCCGCCGAAAAGACCGATTTTACCGCCTCGGGTATAGGGGCAGATAAGGTCGATGACCTTGATGCCGGTTTCAAAAATTTCCGGTTCGGTTTTCTGTTCCGCAAAAGTAGGTGCGGGCTGGTGGATCGAAGCTTTGGGTTCGTTTTCGGTTTCCATTTCGATTCCGTCAATGGGTTCGCCGAGAACGTTTACCATTCTTCCAAGGGTAACTTTACCAACGGGAATTGTGATGGGCGCGCCGGTGTTTTTTGCTTCCTGACCGCGTTTAAGACCGTCGGTGGAATCCATTGCGATGCATTTTACGACATTGTCGCCCATATGCTGCGCAACTTCTACAACAAGGCGTGCGCCGTGGTTATCTATTTCGATTGCGTCGTTGAGCTTCGGAAGCTCGCCTTCTTCAAATTTAATATCAACGACCGGGCCGATAACCTGAACGATTTTACCGATATTGTTCACGAATTCGTATTCCTCCCTGATTATTTGCTCTTATAGAGTTCAAGCCTTGCGATGGAACGATAAAGAGCCTGTTCCGCTCTGTTTTTATCAATTCCTTCGCCGCCTTTTAATCTTTCTTCTGCGCGTTTTTTCGCTTCTTCCGCACGCGCAAAATCAATGTCCTCCGGTTTTTCACCAGCTTCAACTATGATAACAGCGGTGTTGTTCTGAACAACGCAGTAACCGCAGAAAAGGGTGGTTCTTTTTTCCGTTCCGTCCGGAAGGTTGATAAGAAGCGTTCCGTTTCCGACAGCGGCAGTCATGGGAATATGGTCCGCAAGGACGGCAAATTCACCGACTTCGCCTCTGGTTTTTACGATAAAGCTTTTTGCTTCCCCTTCAAAAAGAACGTTTACCGGGGTAATTACTTTTAAATTTATAAGTTTTTCACTCATCGCAGCAGACCTCCTTAACCTATTGCGTTGGCGCCGCTTACGATTTCGGTGATCTCCTGGGTGATTGCGCCCTGTCTTGCTCTGTTATAAGCAAGGCTGAGATCCGCGATAATCTCGTCCGCGTTGTCTGTTGCGTTTTCCATAGCCATTCTTCTGCTGGCAAGCTCACCCGCTGCGCTTTCGAGCAATGCGCCGTAAACGGCATTGTCGATATAGGACGGAATGAGCATATTTGCAAGATAATTTGCGGAAGGTTCGAAAATCATGTTCTTTGCCGGCGAATCGCCGAAAAGTCCGCTTTCGGGCTTATATTCGCCGATTGCGGTTTCGGTATCGATCTCATCAGCCTTTTCGGCAAGTTCCTCTCTCGAAAGAGGAAGAAGCTTAATCATGGTGGGCTTTTGGGAAATTACCGAAACAAAGCGGTTATACATGATATAGATATTGCCGACCTTTCCGTCGAGGAAAAGGGTGGTTGCCGCTTTTCCGATGCTGTTCGCAACGCCAAGGCTTGCTTCATCGCTTTCGCCGATATAGGAACCGAGGATTTCATAATTTCTTCTTTTGAAATAATCAAGTCCCTTTGCGCCGGAAACCATTACCGCACATTCCCTGCTCTGTTTCATCGCTTCCGCGGTGAATTTGAGAAGACCGGAGTTGAAACCGCCCGCAAGACCTTTGTCGCTTGTTACAACGATATAGAGATCTTTTTCACAGCCGTTGGGTTTAAAAAATGCGCCCGGTTCTTCCCTTTCAAGTGCGCCGGAAATCATATGCATGGTTTCGATCACGTAATTGGTATAAGCTCTTCTGGCGTCAGCCTTCATTCTTGCGTTACGGAGCTTTGCGCTTGCAACAAGCTGCATGGCGTGAGTGATCTGTTTAGTGGAAGTGACACTTTTTATGCGACGTTTGATATCGCGCATTGAGTCAGCCATAAATACACCTCTGCATTACTTGTTTTCTTCAGCTTTGAAGGTTGCTTTGAATTCTTCGACAACAGCGGCAACTTTTGCCTGGAGCTCTTTGTCGAAGTTTTTGGTGGTTTTGATCTCCTGAAGGAGTTCCGGATAACGGTATCTTGCGAATTCGATAAGCTCTTTTTCAAAGCGCTTGATGTCTTCAACGGGGATATCGTTGGTGTGGTTATCGGAAACCGCGAAGATGATGAGAACCTGGTCCTCAACTCTCATAGGAGCATACTGATCCTGTTTGAGTATCTCAACAATGCGCTTACCTTTTTCAAGCTGGGCCTTGGTCTCTTTATCAAGGTCAGCTCCGAACTGTGCGAAGGAAGCAAGTTCGCGGTACTGAGCATATTCGATACGAAGAGGTCCTGCGATCTTCTTCATGGATTTGATCTGTGCGGAACCGCCTACTCGGGAAACGGAGATACCCGGGTTAACCGCAGGGCGTACACCCTGGTTGAAAAGGTCGGTTTCGAGGAATATCTGACCGTCGGTAATGGAAATTACGTTGGTCGGGATATAGGCGGAAATATCGCCCGCCTGGGTTTCGATAATCGGAAGAGCGGTGATGGAACCGCCTTTTTCGAGTTTTGCCGCTCTTTCAAGAAGGCGGGAATGGAGATAGAAAACGTCGCCGGGATATGCTTCACGTCCGGGAGCGCGCTTAAGAAGAAGCGCCATGGAACGATATGCAACGGCGTGTTTGGAAAGGTCATCGTAAACGATGAGAACGTCTTTTCCCTGGTCCATAAAGTACTCCGCAATAGCAACGCCGGAATAAGGCGCAAGATACTGGAGAGGTGCTTTTTCGGAAGCGGTAGATGCAACAACAAGGCTGTATTCCATTGCGCCGGCTTCGGTAAGTTTCTGTACCATCTGCGCAACGGTGGAAGCCTTCTGGCCGATTGCAACATAGATGCAGATTACGTTTTCGCCCTTCTGGTTGATGATGGTATCGATCGCAAGAGCGGTTTTACCGGTCTGGCGGTCGCCGATGATAAGCTCACGCTGGCCTCTTCCGATAGGAATAAGGCTGTCGACCGCTTTATAACCGGTCTGGAGCGGGCTGTCAACGGATTTTCTTTCGATAACGCCGTGAGCTTTTTTCTCAACCTGGCGATATTCTTCGGTGAGTATCGGACCTTTGCCGTCAATGGGCTGTCCAAGAGCGTTTACGACTCGACCGATCATGGCTTCGCCAACCGGAACGGAAACGATTTTTCCGGTGCAGCGGACTTTATCACCCTCAACGATTTTGCTGTCGTCGCCGAGAAGTACGCAGCCTATGTTGTTTTCCTCAAGGTTCTGGACCATTCCGTAAACCTCGCCGGGGAATTCGATAAGCTCGCCTGCCATTGCGTTGTCAAGTCCATGAACCCTTGCGATACCGTCGCCGACCTGAACAACTGTTCCGAACTGGGAAGTTGCAAGGCGGCCTTCATAATTTCTGATCTGTTCTTTGATCAGTTTGTTGATTTCATCGGGTCTGAGATTCATTAACTTTTCATGCCCCTTTTATCATATTTGAATTGTTTTCAGCTGTTTTTTAAGGCCTTCGAATTTTGCTTTAACGGAAGCGTCGAGCATTTCGTTCCCGACATAAAGAACCATTCCGCCGATTATCGAAGGATCCACCGAGGTTTTGAGCACGATGGTTTTGCCGTATTTTTCACCGAGTTCCCTTTTGACCTGTTCGATCTGGTCTTCGGTCATTTCGATTGCGGTAACGGCTTCCGCCTCGAGAATGTTTTTCTTTTCTTTATATCCGCGTTCAAAGTCAAGGAACATATCCATAACTTCGTCCATGCGGTTTCTGTCGATAAGAGTCATAAGGAAGCTTATCAGATAGGTGTTTCCGCCGTCGAGGATTTTGGAAACGGTTGCTTTGAGTTCTTCGGAAGAAAGAATTTTTTCGGTCATAAGGCGCTCAAAATCCTTATCGGCTTTCATTTCCGAATAAAGGGTTCCGAACTGTTCGTAAACTTCGTCCTCACATTTTTCCTCAAAAGCAATATCCAGAAGCGCTTCGGAATATCTTCTGACCGCAAGGCTCATAAGCTTACACCTCCTTGATCATGGAGATGGATTCGCTTATAAGCTGGGCGTGATCCTCTTTTGTGAAGGATTTTCCCGAAATTTTTTCTGCGGCGTCGATTGTCATATCGACAATGGAATCACGCAGTTCTTTTTCAGCCTGCGTGCGCTCTCTGTCAATCTCTTTTCTGGCGTTGGTTATGATTGTTTCGGCCTGTTCGCGGGCTTCCGCAACAATTTTTTCCTTCATCTGCTCGCCGTCTTCGGTTGCAGAATGGAGAATGGCCGCTTTTTCGTCATGTGCGCCTTTCATAATTTCAGCATATTCGTTTTCAAGTTTTTCCGCGTTTGCTTTTGCTTCGGTTGCGGCGGAAAGGTCTTTTTCAATAACTTCCTGCCGTTTTTCAAGCATAGCTTTTATTTTATCCGCAAAGAAAACCTTTACAACAACGAAGAACGCAAGAAAAGTAGCGCCCTGAATGATAACCTGCCTTATAAGACTGGCATCGATTTTTATAAGCCAGCTTTCCATATTGTTACCAATCTTTCCGTAGTATTTTTGATTTTAAAATCAGAAGGGTTTTACGAAGATGAGGAGGAGCGCTACAACAAGTCCGTAAAGACCGGTGGTTTCGGAAACAGCCTGGCCCATGAGCATGGTGGTGGTGATTTTGCTCTGTGCTTCGGGCTGGCGGCCAACAGCTTCGGTACCTTTACCTGCTGCAAAACCTTCGCCGATGCCGGGGCCGATTGCTGCAAGGCCTACTGCAAGGCCTGCGCCGATTGCGCTTGCTGCGTAAATAAGATCCTGTCCAGTGATGTTAAGTCCTTCCATGTGTTTTCTCCTTTTTAATATAAAATTTAATTTAACACAAGTTTTTAAGTCTGAGGAATTCACAAATCCCTCTGCCGCAGTTTTACGGCGAAATGAAAATCATAGAGAGCAAACAGAAAATGTAAGTCTGAAGGCATCCGCTGAAGATATCGAAATATCCGTGAACGAATATCATTGCGAAAAGCGGAAGGCAGCAGAGAATTCCGAGCCCCATAACGAGTTTTTTCTTTCCTTTTTCAAGGTTTTTGATTTTTTTGTACTGCTTTGTAAGAAGCACAGCGCAGAGAACAACCGAACCGATAGCTATCCAGATCGGCATTACGTTTGAACCGATGAGCATTGAATAGATAAGGGTGCCGATTATAAGACCGCCCAAAAGGTTACCGAACATACGAAGGGTAAGAGAAATGGGGTTTGCAATCTCGCTTATAATGTTCATCGGAAGCATGATCGGGGTCATAAATTTTACCGGTCCGAGGAAGCCTTTGAAATATTCTTTTACTCCGTTCATCTTGATGTGATAATACTGCGAGATAACGCAGGTCATCAGCGCAAGAGCAAAAGGAGTTGCAATGTCTGCCGTAGGCGGACGGATCACGCCAAGTCCCCAGACACCGCTCAGGTTCGAAGTTAAAATAAAAGCGAAAAGCGCGGTGAAATAAGGGATAAAAGCCTTTGTGTTCGGTCCGATGTTAGATTCAACAAGGTTCCCCACAAGCCCGTAAATCGTTTCCGCAACAATTTGTTTTTTGCTTTCCGGTTTAACTTTAAGTCCGCTTCCAAGCCAGATGAACAAAACTGAAAGAGCTCCGAGAATTATCCATGTCCAGACCATTGTGTTCGTTATTTCGAACCCAAAAATCGAAAAACCGCTCGTTACTTCCGGGATTGATACACTCATCCTATACCTCCTTTCCGGTTTTTCTGTGGATTATCCAATCGGCAAAAGCAAGAGCATAAATTCCGTAAGGAACGCTCAGCAAGCCGAGAATACATCCTATTATGCCAACATCCGGGTTCTGAATGGCAACAAAAACCGTCAGCCCTTTGATGATAAGGCGCACCATATAATTTGAAACTGTCATGCTCTGGGGATTTTCGCTTTTAATGCTTTTTCCAATTGTCAGCTCGTGCTGGCGAAAAAGAAGCTGGGCAACCGCTCCGCCGAGGAAAACGCCTTTTGCGGTTTTAAAAAAATCTCCGAAAGCAAGACCGATAATAATGAAGAAAACACAGAGCAAAACCGCCGCTATCCTTGCGTTTTTCGGTGTTATAATGCTTTCTTCTTCGTTTTCATATTCATTCATCATTCGATTTAGGAATTTCGCCATTTTGTTTTTCTTCCTTCATCCAAACGTCTTTGATAAGCTGATAGCTTCCTTTATATCCGGAATAAATTCCGCATATGATTCCGATTGCGGTGAACCAATATCCGCCGTTTCCAAATTTTCCGTCAAGCCACATTCCAACGGACATCAGAAGAAGTATCGGACAGATTGCGGAAAGGGAAACCTGGAGCACCATAGATGAAGCTTTTATGATATCCCGCTGTTCCTTCGGTTTCATTCTTCTCCGCCTTTCTTTTCAAAAAGCCCCGCATCAGTAAGGACTTTGTCGATCTCCTCTTCGGAAAGATTTTCAAATTCATCTTCAAATTTTTCCGGAAATTCAGTCTTTTCGTTTTCAAAAAAATCCTCTTCCGGAAGTTCAAATTCCGCCTGTTCGGGTTCTCTTCGAAAACCTTCCTCCGCCCAAAAAACTTTCGGGTCGTCCTTTTTGGAAACAATCGCGGAAACGGAACTTTGGTTTTCTGCGGAATTTAAAAAACGTATCGCAAAGCTTTTTATGAGATTGCTCAAAATTAAAAAAACGCCGAAAAAAAGAAGAACTATCCAAAGTTTGTCCATAGGTCGTTTCTCCTTCTCCTTTGCGCTGAATTTCGAATATAAATGTTTATAATTATAATATCATACTTTTATTTCTTTGTAAATAAAAATTTGTTATAAAATTAACGAAATTTTATCAGCATAAATTATTGGTATTTTCTATATTATAACAAATTTTCCGCCGGGTAAAGTCAAGTTTTATTAACATTCTTGATTCGCTTTTTCCCTTGTGGTATAGTTTAGCATAGGCAAAAAACGAAAGGCGGCGAAAAAATTGGAACTTTCAGAAAAATGTGAACTTTGCCCAAGAAAATGCGGTGCAAACCGTGTTCTTGATAAAACCGGTTTCTGCGGCGGCGGAAAAGAAGTAAAAGTTGCAAGAGCCGCCCTTCATTTTTGGGAAGAACCCTGCATTTCCGGCGAAGAAGGCTCCGGAACCGTCTTTTTTTCCGGCTGTACCATGCGCTGTATCTTTTGCCAAAATCGTGAAATAAGTCGCGGCGAAGCCGGAAAGGAAATTTCCGTTGAACGCCTTGCCGAAATTTTTCTTGAACTTCAGCAAAAAGGTGCAAATAACATAAATCTTGTTACACCGATGCACTACGCGCCGCAGATAACCGCTGCACTTGACATAGCACGAAAAAACGGCCTTTTCCTTCCGATAGTATGGAACACCGGCGGTTGGGAACTTCCGGAAAGTGTGGAAGCTGTCAGAGATTATGCGGACATCTGGCTTTCGGATTTCAAATATTTTGATAATAATTTGGCAGAAAAATTTTCCTCCGCAAAAAATTATTTTGAAAACGCATCCGCATCACTCAAAAAGATGGTCGAACAGACCGGCGAAGCGGTTTTTGATGATGACGGTATGATGAAAAAAGGCGTTATCGTCCGCCATCTTGTCCTTCCCGGACATACGGATGACAGCAAAAAAATTCTCCGCTGGCTTTGGGAAAATTTCGGTGATAAAATCTGGATAAGCATCATGAATCAATATACCCCTTTCTGCACCGATGAAAAATACTCTGAACTTTTTCGCACTGTTACCGAAGAAGAATATAATGACGTCATAGATTTTGCTGTTGAACTCGGAATCGAACAGGCTTTTGCACAGGAAGGCTCCGCTGCTTCCGAAAGTTTCATCCCTCCTTTCGATCTCGAAGGAGTATAATATCCAAAAAAACTCACCCCGAATGCAAAAAAGCTATTGCTTTTTATGCTTCGGGGTGTTATATTTGTATTCGTACGAAAAACAATCGTTTTTAAGGAGCGGACTTTTATGAGCGAAAATCCCGTAAGAATAATCGTCGATGCAGACCTTCTTCCCGAGGTCCTTCTCAAAGTTATTGAAGCAAAAAAACTTCTTTCACACGGAAAAGCCAGAAACTCTTCCGAAGCCGCAAGAATGGCCGGAATAAGCCGAAGCGCTTTCTATAAATACAAAGACGGCGTTTCCGTTTATAATGACGAAAGCCGCGATAAAATCGTCAACTATTATATGACCCTT
>JAZQBJ010000141.1:0-2992 GCA_045545715.1 Oscillospiraceae bacterium | reverse complement strand
TTATAGAGGTTCATAAAGACAAATACAAAGGAACAGTTCGTGAAGATAGAACTCTTTTGCAAGTGGATGTTTTTCTAAGTGCTTTTTCTGATGGCAAAAATATTATTCCGGTAAAAATGGAAGTTAAGGAATTTAAAGATAAAAACAATTCTCTTTATGTTCTTATAACACTTGAAAAAATAAAAATGGATAAAAAAACAGAAGCCGGGATTGTCGGCCGAGGAGACCAAAATGGTACTCCAACGCCCTACTCAGCTTCTGAAATAAGAATACCAGATATTATTTCAAAAATCAACCCAAAAGACGGAACTATGCTTAAATATTTGCCAGATCAAATGCTTGATGATAAACAAATAGAAAGCAAATATTTAGCCGTTGCAAAAGAGAAAAAAATTAAATCAATTTTCACAAAATGTTCCAAACGAAAAACCTTTTGTTTCTACAATAGGAAATAACGTTTTCGAAGCGGGAATTTTTGGGAAAGGCGACCGTGAAATTGTTTCCGCTGAAATCAGCAATTCGGCAAAAAGAGTTCTTGAACAGATGGCGCCAAAAACAGAAAAGCAGTCAACTACCAGTCAAGTAAATTTGGAAAGCGAATCAACAAACCTTGCCGACGTTCCACAAAGCGAAAAAAGCAAGAGGATCGGGAGAAGATATCAGAGGGCGGTTGAAGAGGGCGTCGCTTCCTTTTTCGGAATCGACCGTTCGGATATAAGAGAAGACATTCGCCCGATTCTTGAAGAAATTTCCGCAGAAGTTAAGGACGGAAACGTATCACGAAAGAAAGCACCCTTGCGGGTGCTTTCTTTATTTCAAAAGGTTTTTGCCCTTCCATTTTTTCGAAGGCTCTGTTCCGATTATTTTGCAAATTGTCGGTGCAACATCGATAATGTTCGCGTTTTCAAAATTTTCTTCATCAATTTCAAAATCCGTCTTGATAAAAAGAGGAATCGTCATGTCAATCGGATCAGTCGTTCCGTGAGTATGATCGTGGCCGCCGTGGTCCGCAAGAACGATTACGGAATAATCTTCCGGAAGGTTTGACATGATCTTTTCAATGATTCCGAATGAATGGTTCGCGGCTTTGTAATATTCTTCTGTGCCCCAACCGATTTCGTGTCCGATGCTGTCGGTTGTTTCAAGATAGAGGAACGCAAAATCCGGTTTATATTCATTGATGAATTTTTCGCAGTTTTCCGCAAGAAGTTCCGTTACTTTTCCATGAGGAAAAAATTCTTCCGAAACAAAGTGGCTGTAACAAACGGAATAAGGCTCATAAAGATCTTTGAGCTCGCCCCAGCTGTAGAAAAAAGCGGTGGATTTTCCGTTGTCGCGAAGCTGTTCAAAAAGTCCTTTTCTCTCGCCGGGAACAAAAGTGTTTCCGGTAACTCCGTGCTCGGAAGGAGGAACGCTATGGAAAAGCGACATGTGACAGGGAAGGGTCCAGGAAGGAAAAACCGTTTGAGCATGCGGATTATAGCGTGCGGTGCTCATAAGTTTTTCTGCAAAAGGATGGTTGCATTTAAGCACTGCATCCGGTCTCATTCCGTCGCATAAAATCATAAGAACTTTGTCCGACATTGTTCAAACCTCTTTCTTTAAACAGCATACTGACTGTTATAGATTTCGTAATAAAAACCTTTTTTAGCAAGGAGTTCTTCGTGTTTTCCGGTTTCGACGATTTCACCGTTGTTGATTACAAGAATAAGGTCCGAATCAACAATGGTAGAAAGCCTGTGGGCGATTATAAAACAGGTTTTTCCCTCCATAAGCTTATCCATCGCTTTCTGTATAAGAATTTCAGTTCTCGTATCAACGTTGGAAGTTGCTTCATCAAGGATAAGCAGACGATGATTTGCAAGAAGTGCCCTTGCTATTGTGAGAAGCTGTTTTTGTCCGCCGGAAATATTTGTTGTGTCGTCACCGATAACGGTATCATAACCTTGGGGAAGAGTCCGTATAAAATGGTCGCAGTAAGCTTCATCGCAGGCAGTAACTATTTCCTCACGGGTAGCTTCCGGTTTTCCGTAAGCAACGTTTTCTGCAACAGTCCCTCCGAAAAGCCATGTATCCTGAAGAACCATTCCGAAAAGTCCGCGGACTTCTTCCCGGGAAATTTCTCCTATATCATGTCCGTCGATGATGATTTTTCCGCTTTGCGGGTCATAAAAACGCATAAGAAGGTTTACTATGGTGGTTTTTCCGGCGCCGGTCGGACCGACTATGGCAACATTCTGTCCATGCTTTATGTCGAGATTAAGGTTTTTGATCAGCGGTTTGTTTTCGTCATAGGAAAAATCAACGTTTTCAAACTTAACGTTGCCGAGAACGGTTTCTTTTCCGAAAGAGCCGTTATCAGCTTTTTCTTCATCAAGATCGAGAAGGGCAAAAACACGCTGGGAAGAAGTTATTGCGCGCTGAACGTCACCCAATCCTTCCGCAATTTGTTCAAGAGGGGCGGCAATCTGTTTTGCAAAAAGAACAATAGTCACTATAGTTCCGACAGAAACACCTTCGTTAAGAATAAGCCAGCCGCCGAGAAGGTTTACCGCAATATAGGCAAGAGAGTTGGTAAAAGCAATGCAGGGCCTTACAGCGGAAGAAATAAAGGTTGCCTTGACTTCCGCATCACGTTGACGGAGATTTATCTCTTCGTGTCTGCGGAGGGTTTCGCTTTCCCAGTTATAAGCCTTTGTTGTGGCATAGTTTGTATAACTTTCTTCAACAACAGAGTTGAGTTTTCCGGCTTCGGTAAAAAGGTTATGAAAATGCTTTTCGCTTATTGAAGATATCTTTGCGGAAAGATATACGGAAATCGGAGTAATAACAAGAACAGCAAGGGAAAGTCTCCAATCCTCAAAGAACATCATAACGGTTATGACAATTATCTGAAGAAAACCGGTGGAAAGTGTCTCTATCATGGTGTGGATAGAGGTTCCCATGTGAGAAACGTCATCTGTCATTCGTCTGAGTATCTCACCAACGGGTG
>JAZQBJ010000140.1:0-2991 GCA_045545715.1 Oscillospiraceae bacterium | reverse complement strand
CTCCGTGATTTTTTCTGTTCTGTGGTTTTTGCTGCGCTTACATTTATTCAAAAAAGGCCGTACGGGAGCCTTTTTTACGTTTAATCAATGGGTTCAATAACGCCGTAATCTCCGTCTTTGCGTTTATAGACTACGTTGATTTCCCCTGTTTCGGCGTTGCGGAACATAAAGAAGTCATGTCCGATAAGGTTCATCTGAAGAATCGCTTCCTGAACGTCCATGGGGTTTACTCTGAACTGTTTGGTTTTTACAATTCCGTAATCATCTGCGGGTTCCTCATAAAAATCAATTGCCAGTTCGGAAAATTTTTCGCCCCTGAACTTGTGTTCAAGTTTCTTTTTGTTGCGGGTGATCTGTTTGATAAGAACATCCACAACCGCTTCAAGGGAATCAAGTCTGTCGGAGGTGGTTTTTTCTGCTCTGAAGAACATTCCGCCGGCGTTAATGGTCGCCTCCACCGTTTCTCTTCCGTTCTGGTTGGTTACGGTAACGGTGGTTTTTGCATCTTCACCGAAAAAGCGGTCGAGTTTTGCAAACTTTTTCTCGCAGCGTTCACGGAAAGAATCGCGGACAGAAGTGTTTTTCGAAATGATGCTGATGTTCATATATTTACCCCCTTTTTGGTTAACACTTCGGGAAGTTTTACCTTCCCTCTGTAATTTAATTATAGCATTTGGAAAAGGGTGTTTCTACTGTTTATTTTTACGGAAATGTTAACGTTTTATTATGCTTTTCGGAGAAATTCAACGCTTTTTATTGACCTTTTTCCCACTTAATGGTAAAATATTAATGTTGTGTGAAACAAAAATCCCGTTTTCGTAAAAGAAAACGGGATTTTTGTTTTTATAAATCAAGGTTTTTTAACGATTTTTCCTCCGGCAACGACCCATACCGGAGTTTCATATACCGAAAGCGGATCGCCTTTGAAAACCGCAAGGTCGGCATCTCTTCCCGGTGCAACGGAACCGATTTTGTCTGAAAGACCTAATATCTTTGCCGGAACACTTGTGATGGCGCGTATTGCATCATCGTGATCCATTCCCGCTCTTACCGCAATTCCTGCGGAAAGCGGAAGATACTGTATCGGAACTTCCGGATGGTCGGTGCAGATTGCAACCTCAACTCCGGCTTTTTTAAGAACTGCAGCGTTTTCGTCACATTCGTTCACAAGTTCCGGCTTTGTTCTTGTGCAAATCAGCGGACCCACAACCACCCTTGCGTTTTCTTCCGCAAGTTTTTCTGCGTTGAGATATCCTTCTGTGCAATGGACAAGAACAAGGTCAAGATCATATTCTTTAGAAAGCCTGATAGCTGTAAAAATATCGTCAGCTCTGTGAGCGTGGAAATGGGACTGGATCGTTCCGTCAACAACTTCCGCCAAGGCTTCGCATTTTACGTCGATTTCCGGTTCATCGGCATCCTCGTCCTCTTCCGAAGCAAGAAGATCCCTCTGATATCTCTGCGCTTTTTTAAGCTGTTCGCGGATAATTGCGGCTGTGGCCATTCTTGTTGAAGGGGTTTCATCCTTGCTGTGATAGGTGTTCTTCGGGTTTTCACCAAGGGCAAATTTCATTGCTGCCGGCGCTTTTATTATCATATCATCGACCCTGCTGCCATAGGTTTTTATTGCCACCATCTGTCCTGCAACGGGATTTGCGCTTCCCGGGCCGGTAACAACAGCGGTAATGCCTGCTTCAAGCGCTTCTTTAAAGCCTCTGTCCGCCGGATTTATCGCATCAAGAGCGCGAAGATGGGGTGTTGCCGGGTCTGTATCCTCGTTTCCGTCATCGCCCTCAAAACTCAGCCCGTCTTCCCACATTCCGAGATGGCAGTGAGCATCGATAAAACCGGGATATACAGTAAGACCCGAAAGGTCATATTTTTCATCGTCCTTCGGGCAAAACTCCATCGGGCCGACATCTATTATCTGTCCGCCTTTTATAAGAACATATCCGTTTTTTATAAAACCAGAGCAGGCTGTAAAAATTCCCGCATTATAAAAAAGCATTATGTTTTTACCCCTTTTATAAAAATTCCTCAATTAAAAAACAAAGCGGAAGGGGGAATTCCCTCCCGCTCATAAAAATCACTGCGGTTTGCGGCGGTTCTGTGCAGTTCTTCTGTTGCCGTCGGTCTTTTTCATTCCGCTGAGTTTTTCGTCGCTGGTCTGTTTGAATTTGCTGAGCATGTCCTCGAAAGAAAGGCTTTCCTGCTGTTTCGGGCGGAACTCAAAAGAATCCGCTCCGCGGGAAATTTTTGCAGGTTCGCGGTCTTTTCTTTGCGGTCTGCGGTTTTCTTTTAATTCAGGTTCTTCCGCCTGTTTCATTGAAAGGCTGACCTTGCCTTCCGGACTTACGGAAATAACTTTTACCTTTACCGCCTGTCCCATCTGAACATATTCCTTAAGGTCTTTTACATAATTTCTTGCAACCTCGGAAATATGTACCATTCCGGTGGCATCACCGATATCCACAAAAACACCGAAATTGGTGATTCCGGATACTTTGCCTTCGACAATAGCTCCTACTTCAACTTCCATTTTTAAGATTTTGTCCCCCTCAAAAGTGATAACTCAGTCAGTTCCCGAAACGTCGATATAAAAATGTTCCTCGGGATAGGCATAGCCGAGTTTTTCCCTTGCCTGTTCCTCGATGAATTCATCTGTTCCGTAACTGTCAAGCGTCTTCTGGAGCTCCTCGTTTCTGATAAGCGATTCAGTATATTGCTGGCGAAGGGAATCAAGTTCATCTTGTTTTTCGGTTATGCTCGCCTGCATCGATATCAGAGAATAAAGAAGATACACCGCGAAGGCAATAGCTGCGATCTTGAGAAAAAGTCCCTTTTTCGGTTTTTTCTGTTCCGTTGCTTTCAACTTTTTTGGGCTCCTTTCCGGCTTTTTTTCCGCAAAACAAAAAAGCCTTTGATACATTTAGACACAGTATATTATATACCAACCCGGCTTTGTTTTTCAATAGCTTTTTAGGCTTGCAT
>JAZQBJ010000139.1:0-2276 GCA_045545715.1 Oscillospiraceae bacterium | reverse complement strand
CCGGAAGATATTTTTCAATCAATTTATAAAAATCTTTACCATGATTTTTATAAATAATGTGAGCAAGCTCATGGACGACAACATAATCTATTGCCTCCGGAGGATATTGCATAAGACGCCATGAATAGCAGATCGAATTTTTTCCGCTGCAGCTGCCAAAACGCTTTTTGGCAGAAGTGATTTTTATTCCGGTGTATTTCAAACCCATAATATTTGCAAAATATTCCGTTCTTTCGGTAAGATAAGGCAAAGCTTTTTCTTTGAGCATTATTTCTTCTTCGGAGGAAAGAGCAAACCTTTCATCATGCTCATGCTTTTTTATAATTTGTTTTTCGATCCATTTTTCGTGTTTCATAACAAACTTTTCTATTTCTTCCGTGCTCATTTTTAAAGGCGCTTTTACAAGCGGCAAAAAATCTTCACCTATTGAAAGCTCTATGGTTTTTCGTTTTGATCTAATGAGCTTATAATCCATTTTCTCTCCTTAAAAATTCCTTTATCAAAATCGGCTGAATATCCGGATAAGTCCATTTTTCCGGAAGATCATCAAAAAATTCTATTCTCTCTATTTCTCCGTGCAGTTCGTGCTCAAATTTTGCAATACCAGCATAAAACAGCTTTCCAAAGGTTTCTTTTCCTGTTTTGTTCACTCGGTTTCGTCCCGTAACAGAATAAATACATATAGGTTTTAATGAATATTCGACAGCTCCGGTTTCTTCATAAAGTTCTCTTTTGGCTGTTTCATCGATTGTTTCTCCGCTTTCTCTGTGTCCGCCCGGAATTTCATAAGTACTTCTCTCTTTATGTTTGCAAAACACCCATTTACCGTTATTCTTTGCAATTATAACAGCAAACTTTAATAATTCATCATCAGCGCTATCATAAAATTTTACTTCCATTTTATCCTCCAAATTGACTGAAACAATGCTTTGTGTTAAAATTGATTATATCACAGAAAGGGGCGTGATTGTATGGCTGATGAAGAAAATATGCTTAAAAAGCGTTTTTCCGAACTCGCGGAAAGAGCATATTCCAAAAACATCTATACTTTCACGGAATTTCTTTCCCCCGCTGAGCAAGCTTTGCTTAGGTCGTGCATAAAAGGCGTTCCCTATTGTTTTGAAGGCGGATATGAAAACGCAGAAAAGGCGATCTGCATTTTCGGAAGCGAAGAACTTTGCGGATATATTGAACCTGTTCCGATTTCATATATAAAAATCGAACCGTGCTCAATGAAATTTTCCGGAGATCTTGCCCATCGGGATTTTCTCGGTTCAATAATGTCGCTTGGTATTCGAAGAAGCACTCTCGGTGATCTGATTGTTAAAGAAAACGTTGCCTTCGCGCCTTGTCTTGATAGTATCGCCGATTATATCTGCGAAAATCTTATTGAGATAAAACATACAAATGTGCGGTGCTCAAAAGGGGATAAAATCCCGGAAGATGCTCTTCCAAAGCCGGTTGAAAGTGAATTTGTTGTTGCTTCTGAAAGGCTGGATTCTGTAATTTCTTCGATATATAAAATCTCACGAAGCGAAAGCAAAGCTCTTTGTGAGCACGAAAAAGTTCTTGTCGGCGGAATCCCGATGCTCAGCGCATCATATACTCCGAAAGAAAGTGATATTGTATCAGTAAGAGGTCACGGAAAATTTATATATTGCGGTATTAAACTTGAAACAAAAAAAGGCAGACTTCGCTGCAAAGCAAAAATTTATAAGTAAAAAAGAGCCGTTTCCGGCTCTTTTTTATTTTTTTACCTTGTTTTTTCTTAAAAAACCAATTTCGGTTCCGTTTGCAATTCTTTTGATATTTTCAATATGTTTGCACCACATTATCAAAGAAACAGCAGCAAAAATCAAAGCTGTCCAAGTTGCGCTTCTGAATAAAAAAGAATAAATCGGCAAAGTAGCCGTTACGGTTAATGCTCCGATTCCGATAAAATCGGTAATGAGCGTAATTGCAACTATAATCAAAGCAAAAGCAACAAATAATTTCCAATCATAAAAAAGAACAAGCCCCATAAAAGGTGCAAGTCCCTTTCCCCCGTTGAATTTCATCCAGAAAGGAAAAATATGACCTATGACAGCCATAGCACCTGCGATGACTCCGGCTGCAATGTTTTGTGAAAAAATAAAATATATGATCAAAGCCGCAAAATAGGATTTGAGAATATCAAAAGCTCCCACTATGATTCCATATATTTTTCCCACGGAAATAAAAACATTGGAAGCCCCGGCATTGTTCGAACCGACTTTTTTAATATCTATTCCTCTGCT
>JAZQBJ010000138.1:0-3905 GCA_045545715.1 Oscillospiraceae bacterium | reverse complement strand
GAAGTTGAAATTGCAGATAAAGAAATTCTTATGGATTATGATATAGGCGATAAAGTAAAACTTACCGGTTATATTTATACCGCAGCTGCTGATAAGGCAACACTTTTTATATTTGATGGCAAACCAACCACTATCGAGCATTATAACGACTAAAAAGAAGCACCGCCCATTCGGGCGGTGCTTTTTTGCACAAAAACGGCGGGAGCAAGCCCCCGCCCTACGTTTTTATTTGATTATTCTTCCTCTTTTTCTTTTTCGACCATTGTTTCCGCGCCGAGAAGGAATTTATCCGCAAAGGTAAGAAGATATCCTTTTCCGGGTTCAAAATCCATGCCCGCAACCTCAAGGTTTACGTTAAAATGGGGAACATTTATGCACATTCCGCTCTGGGGTTCCATAAAAACAAGGGTGCCTTCGCCATAGCGGACAAATTTGAGCAAAACTTCCATTGTATCAAGAAGTTTGTAATGGGGGCAGGAAGGCCAATAGTCGATATCGTCGATGTTGGAATCATACATTCCGTGGTCGATCATGTCTTCGATGAGAAGAAAAACAGCGTTTTTGGTGGAATCCGCGGTGATTCCGCGGACAACGCTCGGGTGTTTGTTATAAAGAATAAGAGTGCCCTCTTTGAGTTCATCTGAAGGTTTCATTTTTTATGTTCTCCTTTCGGTGCTCAAAATCAATAGCGGAGCTTGATGGCTACCCAACCGCCATGCTCAAGCCGTTTTTCGGTAACAAAACCTGCTTCGTGACAGGCGTTTTCAACCTCGTCTGCGCGGGTGTCGATTATTCCGGAAACAATGAGCACACCACCTTTGAGCAGATAATTTTTAACGGTGCTCAAAAGTCTGATGATAACGTCCGCAACAATGTTTGCGGTAACGATTTCGAATTTTCCGTGAACTTTGTCGGTAAGGTCGCCGCAAACAAATTCGGTTTTATCCTGAACTTCGTTTATTTCGGCGTTTTCGTTTGCAACTTTTACCGCAACCGGGTCGATATCAACGCCGAGAGCGGAAGGTGCGCCGAGAAGGACTCCGCCGACGGAAAGAATTCCGCTTCCGGTGCCGACGTCAAGAATTCTTGTTTCGGGGGTAACAACCTCTTCAAGAAGTTCAAGGCAAAGGCGGGTGGTATCATGTGTTCCGGTGCCGAAGGCCATTCCCGGGTCAAGACGCATCTGAACGTCGTCGCCGGAGGGAGTATATTCCTCCCAGGAAGGGGTTACAACAATGCGTTTTCCGATTCTCTGGGTGTGGTAATATTGTTTCCAGTTGTTTGCCCAGTCCTCTTCGTTAACGCCGACAATGGAAGTTTCGTATTCTATTCCTTCCGCATCGAGGCGGGCTTTTATGAACTCAACACATTCCAAAGCATCTTTTTCCTGTTTTATATAAACATGGATGAGGGAATGGGTGCGGTCGCGCTCAAGAAGTTCCTGCTCGATAAGGTCAACGTGGGCAATGTTCCACACAACGTTTTCAAGGTCGCTGTAATCTTCAACATAGATACCCATGTCGGCAATAACAGTGCAAACGTCGCTTGCGCGGGCTGTATCTTCGGTTTTAACTTTTACGGTAAGCTCGTTCCAGGTTTCCATTTCAATCTCCCTTGAATGCGTCTTTTATTTTGTCAAAAAAGCTTTTGCGCTTTGCATAGTTTTTGTCGCTTGTGGAGGAATCAAAGTCCCGGAGCATATCTTTCTGTTTTCCGGAAAGATTGGTGGGAACTTCGATGTTCACCCTTACATATTGGTCGCCGCGGCCATGGTTGTTGACATATTGAATTCCCTTGTTGCGAAGACGGAAGGTGGTTCCGGGCTGTGTTCCTTCCGGAACATTATAGGAAACTTTTCCGTCGATGGTGGGAACAGTGATCTCATCACCGAGAACTGCCTGGGTATAAGTAATAGGGATATCGACCCAGATGTCAAAACCTTCGCGCTGGAAGATAGGATCTTCTTTGACGCTGACGGTTACGTTAAGATCGCCTGCGGGGCCGCCGTTTGTTCCGTCATCACCCATTCCGCGAACAACAAAAGTCTGGCCGTTATCGATTCCGGCGGGGATATCAACGGTGATCTTTCTGTTGTGGCGAACTCTTCCCATTCCGTTGCAGGTTTTGCAGGGATCGTTTATGACTTTTCCTTTTCCGCCGCAGCGGGAACATGCCTTAACGGTCTGGATTACGCCGAAAGGACTGCGCTGCTGAACGCGAACCTGGCCGCTTCCGCCGCATTCGGGACAGGTTTCGGGATTTGTTCCGGGTTTTGCGCCGGTTCCGTTGCAATCGGAACAGCGTTCAAGGCGCTGGGTGGGGATTTCTTTTTTACAGCCTTTTACAGCTTCCATAAAGGTGAGCTGGATTCTTACCTGGGTATCGTTTCCGCGGATAGGGCCGTTGGGGTTTCTGGTTTTGGTGGAACCGCCGAAACCGAATCCGCTGAAAATATCACCGAAAATATCGCCGAAATCACCGAAATCGCCGTGGCCGTATTGCTGATATCTTTCGTATCCGCCTTGGCCTGCGCCGTAGTTCGGATCAACTCCCGCGTGGCCGAATCTGTCATAGCGGTCGCGTTTCTGTTTATCTGAAAGTACTTCGTAGGCTTCGCCTACTTCCTTGAATTTCGCTTCTGCGGTCTTATCATCCGGGTTAAGGTCCGGGTGATATTTTTTTGCCATTTTGCGGTATGCTTTTTTTATTTCGTCGTCGCTTGCGCCTTTTTCAACGCCAAGGACTTCGTAATAATCGCGCTTATCCGCCATTTTTGCATCACCTTACTTTTCTTCATTATAGCACTTTCTGCGCAGAGGAAAACCCCTGCGCAGAAATTAATTTCTATTAACTCCCTTGTAAGGGAACACAAAATCAGTTGTCGTTTACTTCGCGGTAATCGGCATCAACATAACCGTCACCGTTTGCACCGTGGTTTCCGCAATCGCCGCAGTTTCCGTCACAACCGGGCTGTGCGTTGGGGTCACCGTTGGGGTTTGCCTGCTGGTAAACTTTTGCGGAAACTTCATAGAATTTTTCTTCAAGAGCTTTCTGTTTTGCTTTGATGTCTTCGATGTTTTCGCCTTTAAGAGATTCTTTAAGATCGTTGATTTTTGCTTCAAGACCGGATTTGTCATCTGCGGAAAGTTTGTCGCCAAGATCTTTGATGGTCTTTTCGGACTGATATACCATCTGGTCGGCTGCATTGCGGGTGTCGATCTCTTCGCGGTGTTTCTTATCCTGTTCGGCAAACTGTTCTGCTTCTTTAACGGCTTTTTCGATGTCCTCTTTGCTCATGTTGGTGGAAGAGGTAATGGTGATGTGCTGTTCTTTGCCGGTTCCAAGGTCTTTTGCGCTTACGTGAACAATGCCGTTTGCGTCGATGTCAAAGGTTACTTCGATCTGCGGAATACCTCTGGGTGCGGGCATAATGCCGTCAAGATGGAACATACCGAGAGATTTGTTATCTCTTGCCATTTCGCGTTCACCCTGGAGAACATGAATTTCAACAGAAGTCTGGCCGTCTGCTGCGGTGGAGAAAATCTGGGATTTCTTTGCGGGAATGGTGGTGTTTCTGTCGATGATTTTGGTAAATACGCCGCCGAGGGTTTCGAGACCAAGGGAAAGAGGAGTTACGTCGAGAAGAACAAGGCCTTTAACTTCGCCGGTAAGAACGCCGCCCTGAATAGCTGCACCGAGAGCAACACATTCGTCGGGGTTGATGCCTTTGAAGGGCTCTTTACCGGTGATGTTTTTAACTGCTTCCTGAACAGCGGGGATTCTGGAAGAACCGCCGACGAGAAGGATCTTGTCGAGTTCGGAAGCTTTAAGACCTGCGTCGGAAAGAGCCTGACGAACCGGTCCCATGGTTGCTTCAACAAGGTCCGCGGTGAGTTCGTTGAATT
>JAZQBJ010000137.1:0-11710 GCA_045545715.1 Oscillospiraceae bacterium | reverse complement strand
ACTTCATAGGTATAGAGAGTTTCAAGACGAACGGAAAGTTCGTCGTCATTTTTGAAAAACTCCAAAAGATTTGCGGCGGATTCGCCGAGAGCTCCCTGATATTTTGCAATTTCTTCAGGGAATGCTTTGAGAGCTTCATATTCTTCGAGCCATGCCTCATCGCTTTCGAACATATCTTTAAGGTTCCAGGTATATTCTTCCGGAACTTCGCTTCGTTTAAGAATTCTTTCTTCTGCCATAAATTCAAAAACCTCCGTAAAATGCTTTTTGTTGTTATTTGCGGTAAAATTTCCGCCAACAGGGACATTATACTACATATCATAAATAAATGCAAAAGAAAAAGGCGGGATATCCCGCCTTTTTCAGATTTGATTCAAAGCTTATTTATTTTTCTTTCCGAGAACTACGGCAGCTGCTGCAAGTACTGCTACGGGAGCAAAAACAGGTGCGCCGGTGCTGGGGTTTACCTCTGCCTCTTCGGGTTCTTCATCTTCGGTGATTTCGGTTACAAAATCAATAACATCTTCCGCATCGAAGATAAGAGCATATTCAGCGGTTATAGTAAGATCGGAGGTGATGTTTTTGCCGTTGTGATCCCATTTTCCGTTGCAAAGAAGAAGGGCGGGAACTTCGGGCATAACAGCGTCTTTTCCGTGTTCAACTTCCTGAACTTCGACAACTTCGCCGTTTGCAACAAAGGTTACGGTATGGGTTACAACGGAGTTTTCGGTATATCTTGCAACAAAATCTGCAGGCTGGAGGAAAACATAGTTTTCATCAAGTTTGACACCGTCCTGATCGAACCAGCCGTCGAAGGTGTAACCTTCCCTGGTTGCAACGGGGATAGGATCAAGTCTTGTTCCATGCATCATTCCAAGCTGGGAAGTTGCACATTCTCCGCCGTTTGCGTCAAAAGTCACTGTATGAATAGGACGTTCTTCTACAAATACTTTTACATACACATCGGAAGCGGGCATAGTGAATTTTCCGTTTTCGATTTTGGTGTATTCAGTATCGCCGTCTTTTTTGTAGCCGATATAATTAACAAGGTAGCCCCATTCCGCAGTTGCGGAAACGTTGATTTCATCGCCTTCTTCTGCTTCGGTTGCAGAAACGGAAAGGTTGCCGCCTTCTTCTGCCTCTGCGGTTATGGTGTAGGTTTTGGCGGTATAAACAGCGGTGATGATGGTGTCTGCAGTGATGTTTTTACCATCTTTATCCCATGCGCCGTTGTAACCTTCTTTTTCGGGAACTGTGGGAGCGACTGCATCTGCGCCGTGATCAACAGTCTGGGTATCAACAACATTTCCATCTGCTTTATAAGTTACGGTGTAGGTTTTCGAAGCAGGAGTATCAGGAGTCCACTGTGCATAAAGGGTTATATCGCCGGTCATATTTACGACATCTCCGGGTATATAGCGAGTGCCGCTGCCGTCCGCTTTGGTGTTCCAGCTGTCAAAAGTATATCCTTCACGGGTAAATTCGTTTGCTTTGGCAACTACATCGTCACCTATTCTATATGCAGTGTCGTCTAAGGTCTTGCCTGCGCCGCCGTTGCCAAGATAGGTGATGTAATAGTATTCAATATATTCTTCTTGCTTTTGTGCAGTCATAACAAGCTGGTTTCCATCAAGTTTTGCATAATATGTATCATTACCGGCTTTAATGGTGACTTTTGTCATATCAGATTCGGTAAGTTGATAGCTTGCGGTACCTTCTGCAACAACGCGTCCTTCCTTGAAAGCTGTTACTTCAAGAGTAAGAGGATTTTTAATGGCAGATGTAATATAAGGATATTTTACAGTACTTCCACTGTTGTACAAATAAATAGCATCTGAAATATAAGGGTTACCGCCTATATAAAGTTCTGCAGCTTCTCCCTGTCTGCCGCTGAAATATATTGCATCTCCGTCTTCGGTGGTTGTATTGTTCTCTATTGAACCGCCGTTAAGATATACTTTACCGTAGGAAGTGCAATAAATTGCTCCGCCGTCTGCACTGATATCATGTCCGGAAATAGTACCTCCGTTCATGGTAAATATTGCTTTGCGTACATAAAATGCTCCGCCGCCATAGCTGCCGTTTGATACGGTAAGATTATTGTTGCGAATAGTACCTCCGTTCATGGTAAAAGTCGCAGGATCAGACAAACTGTTATCAAGATAAATGTTTCCGTAATTGTAAGCTTTGTTGTTTTCAACAACGCCGCCGTTCATTACTACCTGACCTTCAATACGCATTACGCTTCCGTTTGAGTCTGTCGTTTTGTGATTTTTCAGTACGGCGCCCTCGTTGATAGTCAGCTTTGCGTCATTATTTACATAAACACCTTTGCCATTATAACTGTCGCCGTTACCATCCAATGTAATATTGTCAAGTGTCAGGGAACCACTTGTTACAGAAATCATATAAGTATTTGCCGAGTTTCCGCGAAGAAGTTTTCCGCCGCCGGTAATGCGAACGTTGCCGGTGATGGTGATAGTGCCGTTTACGGTAACGGTGCCGTTTACGGTAATGGTGCCGCCGGAAATGGTGGTTGTGCCGACCGTATCTCCATTATTCCAGGTCTGGTCTCCCGAAACAGTTCCGCTGATGTTTGCTGCAAACACCGGAACCGCCATTCCGAGCACCATAACAAGTGCAAGAAGCATGCTCAAAAACTTTTTCATCTTTTTACCTCTCAATCTTATCTTTAAAAACAAAGATAAATATTCATTTAAATTATATCAAAAAATTTCGAAAAATTTTGAAAACGGAGCGAAATGCACGTTTTAGGGAGTGAACAGCAAAAACAACGGCTTTTCCGGCGTTTTTTGCAGAAAAAAAAGACCGGCTTTCGCCGGTCTTTTGGATTTTTTATTTTGTAAGCATCATGCGGTCGTTGGAAAATTCCTTTCCGCTGACTTCCTCGAATTTTGCAAGAAGATCAGGAACTTTAAGATTTTTCTTTTCTTCTCCGGAAATATCAAGGATAACATGGCCGTGATCCATCATGATAAGACGGTTGCCGTATTTGATGGCATCGTTCATATTATGAGTTACCATAAGGGTGGTAAGGTTATTTTCGGTAACAACTTTATCGGTCATTTCAAGAACGGTTTTTGCGGTTTTTGGGTCAAGCGCCGCAGTGTGTTCATCAAGAAGAAGAAGCTGGGGTTTTTTGATGGTTGCCATAAGCAGAGTAAGCGCCTGGCGCTGGCCGCCGGAAAGAAGTCCGACTTTTGAATCGAGCCTGTCTTCAAGACCGAGGTCGAGAGTTTTCAAAAGTTCGACAAACTGTTCCCTTTCCTTGTTGCTTATTCCCCATTTAAAACTTCTGTTTTTTCCGCGGCGAAGAGCAAAAGCAAGGTTTTCTTCGATCCACATATCTCCTGCGGTTCCGCGAAGAGGATCCTGGAAAACGCGGCCGATATATTTCGCGCGTTTATATTCAGGATCTTTTGTGACGTCGTGACCGTCGATAGAGATATGGCCTTTATCCAGTTCAAAAACACCCGCAACGGCATTGAGCATTGTTGATTTTCCTGCTCCGTTGCCGCCGATTATGGTTACAAAATCGCCTTCCTCAAGGTGGAGATTAAGGTCTATAAGGGCTTCCTTCTGAACCGGGGTTCCTTTATTAAATGTTTTATATACATGTTTTATATCAAGCATTTAATCACCCTCCTTTGCGGAAACTTTCGCAAGAGCGGCATCTTTAAGACCCGGCGCAACAAGAGCGATCACAACAATTATTGCGGTAATGAGTTTCATATCGTCCGCGGTGATTTTGATAACGGTGTCTGCGGTAAGGCTGATTCTGAGGACGAACGCGATGATGATTCTGTAAACGATAGAACCGATCACAACGCCCGCAAGGCGGTGGAAATAGGTCTTTTTGCTGAAGAGAACTTCGCCTATCATAATGGCCGCAAGGCCGATTACAATAGTACCGACACCCATGTTGATATCTGCATATCCCTGATACTGTGCAAGAAGAGCACCGGACATTGCAACAAGTCCGTTACCTACAATAAGGCCGAGAACTATATAAACTTTGGTGTCAGCGCCCATTGCTCTTACCATATGGGGGTTGTTACCGGTTGCGCGGAGGGCGCAGCCGATTTCGGTTCCGAAGAAGCAATAAACAGCAATGATAAGGGCTACCGCAAATACAACGCCAACAAGAAGTCCGGCCCATTTTGAGGGAACGCCAAGTTCTTTTATCTGGCTGAAAAGGGTAACTTCGTTAAGAAGACCGAAGTTTGCTTTTCCCATAATGCGAAGGTTTATGGAATAGAGCGCAAACTGGGTAAGAATTCCGGCAAGAAGGTCCGGGATCTTGAATTTTGTGTGGAGAAAACCGGTTACGGAACCGGCCATCATTCCGCCGACAGTAGCAATAAGAATTGCAAGGATAGGAGAAACTCCTGCGGCAACGCATACCGCGGAAATAGCCCCACCAAGGGTGAGGCTTCCGTCAACGGTAAGGTCCGCATAATTAAGTACTCGATATGTGAGATAAAGTCCAAGCGCCATTATTGCCCAGATTACACCGAGAGTGGCGCCACCCTGGATATCCCAGAGCCAGCTCATAATATTCATTTAAACAATAACATCCTAATCTGATTATTAATATACGGTTGCGGCGTTTTCAAGAACTTCCGCGGGAATTTCAACGCCAACGCTTTCTGCAAAGGTTTTGTTGACAACAAGAGCACATTCTTTCTGGGTTTCAACAGCGATTTCGGAAGCGGATTCGCCGTTAAGAACGCGAACAGCCTGTGCAGCGGTCTGTTTTCCGAGTTCATAGTAATCGATTGCGGTGGTTGCGATTCCGCCTTCGGCTATCATTGCTTCAACAGCGCAGAAAACAGGGATCTGATTTTCAACTGCAGCCTGGTTAACGGTTGCCATCGCGGAAGCAAATGCGTTATCGGAAGGAATATAAATTGCGTCAACGCTGCCTACTACGGAAGAAATAACCTGGGGAATATCGTTGGAGGAAGAAGAAGTCTGGATAATAACTTCCATTCCGAGAGCTTCTGCGGCAAGTTTTGCTTCGTCTGCCTGAATTGCGGAGTTAGGTTCGCTGGAAGTATAGAGAATTGCAATTTTCTGTGCATCGGGAAGAACGTCTTTGATAACGGCGATCTGATCAGCGATAACGGGCATATCAAGGGTTCCGGTTACGTTTTTGCCGGGAGCTTCGTTGGATTCAACAAGTCCTGCGCCGACTGCATCGGTTACTGCGGTGAAGAAAACGGGAATATCGGTTTCCTGGAAAACGTTAACTGCGGACTGTGCTGCGGGAGTTGCAATTGCAAGAGCAAGGTCGATTCCGCTGTTTGCGAAGATATCGCAGATCTGCTGGCAGTTTCCAACTTCTCCGGAAGCGTTCTGGAAATCGATTTTGAGGTTTTCGCCTTCAACATAGCCTGCTTCGGCAAGGCCATCTACAAAGCCCTGGTATGCTTCATCAAGAGAAGCGTGCTGCATAAACTGGATTACGCCGACGGTTACAACGCCGTCATCAGCGGTGTTTCCGCAACCGGAAACCGCAAGCATCATTACAAGTGCCATAATAACTGCAAGAACTTTTTTCATTTTGGTTACCTCCAAAATTTAAAATTTGTTTATTTAAAAACCTCGTTTGGGGCTAATTAAATACCGGATAAAAAAATCCCTGCATAAAATATGCAGGGACGAACAAAACAAAAATCCGCGATACCACTCTGCTTTCGTACCGGCCTCGCAACCGGAACCTTAATAGGCTTAAAAGTCTTAGCGATGTAACGGTCGCACCCGTTGTATCTACTGCAATTTTCAACACACTGCTCGCAGAATGAACTTCGGAACGGATATTACACTGTTGCCTCGCACCTACCGGCAATTCTCTGAAGCTTTTCTCCGCCCTACTCTTTCTGCTCAAACGCATTTAGTTGGCTATGAAATTATGTAAACTATACTAACAATATTCATCAAAAAAGTCAAGTCTTTTTGAAAATTTTGAAAAAATATTTTATTTTTATGCACAAGATGAATAATTATGCATTATTTTTCGATTTTCTTTCCGCAGTATGAGCAATAATCTCCCTCCGTGATCCGAATTTTTCCGCAATTGGGACATTTGTTTCCCAAAACTCTGCAAAAGCAGCAAACGGCAATCACAACAATGCAGGCCGCACCAATATAAGATTCCGCAGTGATGTTGTAATCATTTTCAATGATTTTTATTCCCATAACGCCCCAGTCAATGATGAAAATGAACAGGGTTATAATAAGAATCCACGTTGCGGTTTTCTTCACAAATTATCTCTTCTTTCTGTAATCCGGTTTTTTCCGGTCGTCTTTCCTTCCTAAAGGCTTTTTATCAAATCCGTTTTTTTCCTTTCTTATAAGAAGGACAACTGTTTCGCAATGGTCGGTAAAAGGGAACATATCCACCGGCTGGATTTTTTTGACCTCATAGCCGTTTTTTGTGATAAATTCAAGGTCGCGCGAAAGAGTTACCGGGTTGCAGGAAACATAAACAAGCCGTTTCGGAGAAAGAATCTTTACTGCAGTAAGAAATTCTTCAGTGCTTCCGGCTCTCGGAGGATCCATGAAAACAACGTCGGCCTTTGCCTTTTCTGCCGCCATTTTTACCATGAAATCGCCTGCATCGCCCTTGAAAAATTCGATATTTTCGATTTTATTTTCCTTGGCATTCATTCTTGCGTCACGGACTGCGTTTCCGTTGAGTTCAACGCCTATTACGTTTTTGGCATGCTTAGCGGCAACCATGCCGATGGTTCCTATTCCGCAGTAAGCGTCGATTACGCTTTCTTTTCCGGTAAGGCCGGCAAATTCCACTGCTTTGTTATAAAGCACCTCGGTCTGGATAGGGTTTATCTGATAAAAAGAGCTGGGCGAAATTCTGAATCTGCAGCCGCAGAGTTCATCGGTGATATATCCTTTTCCGTAAGAAACCTTTTCCCTTTCGCCAAGAACCATACTTGTTCTTTTTTCATTGATGTTTACCACAACGGTTGAAATTTCCGGATGGATTTTAAGAAGTTCTTTAACAAAGTTGTTTCCGGATGGAAAAACATGGTTTCCGAGAACGAGAACGACCATGATTTCACCGGTTTTTATTCCGCGGCGAACAAGAACATGGCGCAAAAGGCCTTTTCCGGTATCTTCGTTGAAAGGTTCCATCTTAAAACTTTTTAAAAGACTTTTCACTGTACGGATTATTTCCTGACATTTTTCATCTTCGATAAGGCATTTATCCACCTGGACGATATAGTGGGTACCTTCGGAATATGTTCCACAGATGATATTTCCTTTTTTGTCTTTTCCAAAAGCGGCCGTTACCTTGTTGCGATAAAAACAAGGGTATCTCATCCCGATTATACGTTCGATTTTTCCGAATCTTCCGAGAAGTTCCTCTTCGTTTTTCTGTTTTATTTCAAGCTGTTCAGGATACGGAACTCCGGTATAGCGGCATCCTCCGCATTTTTTTGCAACGACGCAAACGCTCGGCATAAAAAAACACATCCTTCTGCGTAATATCTGTAAAAAATTATATCATAGTGAATATTTTTTTACAACAAAAAGCGGCGGAACAAAATCCGCCGCAAGGTTTTTTATTTTTCATCAAGTTGTTTCGCAAGGGTTTCGATAACACCTTTTCGGGTGATGATTCCACAAAAAACGCCGCGCCCGTCAACTATAGGAACGAAGTTCTGATTCATAACTGTTTTTATAACTTCGTTCTGATCCGCTTCTATCATAAGCGAAGGGCAAAAATCTTTTCTTATAATATCTTTTATAAAATACGATTCGTGGTCACGCATCTCCGTACTTTTAAGTTTCATGATTTGGCGGAGAAAATCTCCTTCGGTGACTGTTCCCGAATAAAAACCGTTTTCATCGATTACCGGAACGGCGGTGTAGCCATATCGGGTAAATTTTTCAAGTCCCTGGCGAACTGTGTTATTTTCATAAAGAAAAGCCGTGGATATTTTCGGAATCATAATCTTTGCTATATTCATGTTTTTCTCCTATAAACCAAAGATGTTTCTGCGTTTTCTTTATTATACACTATATACTGTTCTTTTTGGTAAAAACTTTGTCAGAAATTTGTTAATTTTGTTTTAATTTTAGTATAAAAAAAGCGACAGACTTTTGTCTGTCGCTTTTAAGCTGGTCGAAGTGGCGAGACTGCGACTCGCTTTGCTCCCTGCATAAGTTCCGTCAGCCGCTCATACTTCGCCGAAAGCTTGTATTTGCGGGTCGTCACTTATCGAACGTCGTTCTCGTCCCGGGATTTAAAAAATAAAAAAGGGATACGCAAAAGCGTATCCCTTTTTTATGGTCGAAGTGGCGAGACTCGAACTCACGGCTTCCAGTACCCGAAACTGGCGCGCTACCACCTGCGCTACACCTCGATAGCTTTATTATTATACTAGAAGAGCAAAGCTTTGTCAAGGCAATATTTAAGTTTTTTATCAAATTATTACTCTTAAAATAAAACAGCCGTTTTCCGCAAGGAACTGGGAATTTCCCCCAAGTCGCTCCGCCATATATCGGATACTTCTTGTTCCGTAGCCGTGGCCTTTTTTCTCGGCAACGGGCATTCCGTCAACAAATACCGGAGGATTTTTGACCGGATTTTTAACGGAAAGCAAAAGTCTTCCGTCAACGGTTTTTATCAAAAGTTTTATGTATCTTTCATCGCCGAGAAGTTTTTTCTGGGCATTGAGTGCATTATCAAGCGCATTTGAAACAATTGAACCGAAGATAAGTTCGTCTGTTGCAATTTCCTCCGGTTCGACTGTATAGGAAAAATCCACGGAAAAAAGCTCGCATTTTGCGGCAAAATCCGAAAGAATGCAGTTTAAGGTTTCGTTTTCGCAATATCGTTTTTGCTTCGTTCTGTCTATTTTCTGAACGTAGGCGGAAATAAGTTCCTTTGCCTGTTCTTTTTCTCCGTTATCGATACAAACCGCAACGTTATTAAGAAGATGGCGCATATCGTGGCGAAGGATCCTTATTTCATTTTCGTTTGCTTTTGTTTTTTCAACTTCTTTTCCCTGCTGTTCCGCAACAATTCTGATCAGCTGTTCGTTACGTTCCGCTTCGGACTTCTGTTCATATTCTTTGTAATATACAACAGAAAAAACTACAAAGATAATACAAATGAAGAAAGGAAGGAATTCCGCAACCACCCTGTTGTTTTCGGTCCAGAAATCCGTATAAATTCCCATTGTGTAATCAAAGAAATAATAGATTATCGGAACGCTTCCGAAAATAAGAACACTTTTTGTTTCTTTTTGAAAAATTTCCGAAAGATACGGTGCAACATATCTTTCCGCAACAACCCCGATTACAATATATACAATTATATGGCTGACGCTGTCTGCAACCATTTTTTCGGTAAGCGAATAAACAGCAAGGCCTACCCAGTTTGCCGGCTGGCAGCAAAGATATGCCGAAGTTACCGCCGCAAAAGCGGTTTCCGCTCTTTTTTTATAAAATACGCAGATTATAAAAACAAGAGGAAAATGAACGATGAGCGGATATATTTTCCAGACCATTTCTTCCCCGAACATAAGATAGCCTGCTATCTGTAAAATTCCGCATAAAACCGCGAAACCAAAGGTTTTTAAAAAATTCTTTTTTCCGGAAATCCGGATCCCGGAAAACGCAAAAGAAAGGAAAACGCCGAAAAGAGTAACAATGCCATACTGAATATAGAACAAAATCGTTTCTGCCATTATTTTTCACCGGCCTTTCCGAACATTTCGGCAAAATAAGCTTCCTCAAATTGTTTATGGCAGCCCCGGGAAACAGGAATTTTGCTTCCGGAATGCATTGTGATTTCTTTTTGATTAAAGCTCCCTATTCTGTGTATATTTACGATATAGCTTCGGCTGCATTTGAAAAATTCACCGCCCGGAATAAGCTTTTCCTCAAAAGCATAAAGCGGTTCCACCGAAAGAATGTTTTTTCCGTCGGAAAGAACGATTTTTACATTTTTGTTCTGTGCTTCGATATATTCGATTTCGCCGATTTCCACCCTATGGACGGTCGTTCCGCTTTTTACAATAATGCTTCTTGCTTTTTGCCGCATCTCTTCACAGAGTTCATCGAGACAGGCATAAAACTTTACTTTATCGAAAGGTTTTAAAAGATAGTTGCTTGCCTTTACTGAATAGGATTCTATCGCAAATTCCGGCGAAGATGTAAGAAAAACTATCTTTACCGTTTTGTCCTGCTGGCGAATCTCCTTCGCGGCATCGATTCCGTTAAGAAGAGGCATAACTATATCAAGAAAAATTATATCAAAGGGTGTTTCCGTATGCGCACGGATAAGGGCGTCGCCGTCTTCAAAAAGTTCGACCGAAACGTTGTTTTCAAATTTATCCCAATTTTCGATCATTTTTCTTCCGGAATCCAAAAATTCCTTACAGTCATCACAAAGCGCGATTTTCAAGACAAAGCCTCCCCTTTCCGTAAATTATTTCATTTTAAGTATATCACACTTTATTTTTCGATTCAATTGAACGTTTTTGCAATTCACTCCTCAAATAGTGCATTTCGCTCCGTTTTCCAAAACAAAGCATTTTTTCTGCTATAATATATCCATAATATTGTCTGCGCATGGCAGACAGAATTGTGAGGTAGAAAAAATGAAAAAATTTTTGAGCATGCTTCTTGCACTCATCATGGTTTTCGGACTTGCTGTTCCGGCATTTGCATGGACTGTTCCGAATATTGCGGTAACCGGAACTTATGACGGAGAAAACAAACTCCAGGAAATTACCGCAACCGTTGAATGGTATCTTGGAAGTGCGGAATGCAGACTTGTTCTTATGACCCAGTACCTTGAATCTCCCAATCCCGAACCCGGCCCCAGTTTCGGCGATTTTACCAACTACGGAAATCTTTATGGAAGCTATTCCGACATTGAAGCTGTTGAAGCAAACGCAGACTTCGGCGTTATTTCCTATACCGAAGAAAAACACTTTGGCTATGGAAACACCGAATCTCTTACTTTTGATCTGAGCGGTATTACCCTTGATCCCGAAACCACATATTATATCTATTTCTGGACTGTCACCGGCGGTTGTATTTATCCCGACTTCCTTGTTGCCGCAATCAAAACCGAAGACGGCGTAGTAAAATATTCTCCCGTTAAAGATGGATGCAGAAATACCTACGAAAGCAACAACTTCCAGAAAATTGAATCCACTCCTGATTCCGATCCTACTCCCGATCCTGATCCCGATCCCGAAACCTATACCGTAACCTTTGTTGCAAACGGCGAAGTTATCGAAACCCAGGAAGTTGAACACGGAAAAGACGCAGTTATGCCCGAAGTTCCCGAAGTTTTCCTTAATACCGGAAAATGGGACCACAACGGCAAAAACATCACTTCCGATCTTACCATCACCGCTGAATATTCTCTTATCTTCGACGTTGAAGACGTAGTTGATTTCGTAACCGAAATTGCCGACGATGAAGAAACCGAAGAACCCGAAGAAGAAGCAGAAGCCAACCCCAACACCGGTGCTCCCGTTTTTGCACCCATCGCTGTTCTTGCAGCAGCAGCTGTTCTTCTTAAAAAACGCGGATAATAAATAATCCAAAATAATTAAGCACCTGCCAAATGCACAAGTCCAGTAAAAATGGACAATATGAAAAAAGCATCTCCTATGGTAGGATTAAGATACTACCATAG
>JAZQBJ010000136.1:0-4293 GCA_045545715.1 Oscillospiraceae bacterium | reverse complement strand
TGCGGCGGAAAAATATGTTATCGAACAAATGGACAAAGTTTATCCCACTCTTGAATTTCTGAACTCAATCCGTTCGTTTTGATTATAATTTTTAATATGTCCGCCGCGAAGCGGCGGACATATTCCGAATACATTGAAAATTCCGATTATTTATGATTTGAAGTAAACTTCAGAGGTAAAAATATGACCGAAAACAGACACCATAGGGCATTGGAACTTGATAAAATCCTTGCAATGCTTGCGGATTGCACCGGCTGTGAAGACAGCCGTAACCTTGCCCTTAAAACCGAACCGAAAACAAACCTTCGGGAAGCAAAGCGCCTTATGGACAGAACCGCGGACGCTTTTATGCTTTCCGCAAGATTCGGCGCGCCTTCTCTTCATGGAGTAAAAAACGTTACCGGTTCTCTCCGAAGAGCAAAAATGGGCGCGACCCTTTCGCTTCCGGAATTTATCGATATCGAAAGATTTTTAAAAGCCCTTCGGGAAATGAAGGATTTCCGCAATAATTATGAAGGCGAAAAAGAAACCTCCCTCGACGAATTTTTTGAAAGCCTTATGCCGAACCAGCGCCTTGAGGAAAAAATCGGTTTCACCGTTGTTTCCGAAGACGAAGTGAGCGATACCGCAAGCCCGACCCTTGCGGATATCCGAAGAAAAATCCGCAATTCCCAAAGCAAGGTCAAGGAGCAGCTTGACCGCCTTATCCACTCCAACACCTATTCAAAATATCTCCAGGAACCGATCGTCACAATGCGTGACGGAAGATACTGTGTTCCGGTAAAAGCGGAATACCGCAACGAGATAAAGGGTATGGTACACGATACTTCCGGTTCCGGCGCTACCATTTTTATTGAACCCGCCGGCGTTGTTGACGAAAATAACGAAACCCGTGTTCTTAAAGCAAAGGAACAGCAGGAAATCCAGAGGATACTCTATGAACTTTCCTGCGATATCGGAAACCATGCGGATTCCTTTATCGAAGACTATGCCGCAATCGTTGAACTTGACCTTTATTTTGCGAAGGCAAGACTTGCTTCAAAAATGAACGCTTCCGTTCCGAACCTTTCCGATGACGGAAAAGTCCGCCTTTCAAAAGCAAGACACCCACTTATCGATAAAAATAAGATCGTTCCGATAGATATCGCCCTCGGTTATGATTACGACGTTCTCGTAATAACCGGCCCGAACACCGGCGGAAAGACCGTTGCGCTTAAAACCATCGGACTTCTTACCCTTATGGCAATGTGCGGAATGATGATCCCCGCGGGAGAAAGCTCCTCCGTTTCCGTTTTCGAAAACGTTTTTGCGGATATCGGCGATGAACAGAGCATTGAGCAAAGCCTTTCAACTTTCTCTTCCCATATCAACAACACCATAAAGATCCTTGAACAGACCGACGATCGAAGCCTCGTCCTTCTCGATGAACTCGGCGCAGGAACGGATCCTATCGAGGGTGCCGCTCTTGCAGTTGCCATTATCGAACGCCTTAAGCTTTATGGAGCAAAGGTTGCCGCAACAACTCACTATGCGGAAATCAAGATGTATGCGCTCCAGACCCCGAGGGTTGAAAACGCCTGCTGTGAATTCAATGTCGAAACCCTTTCTCCGACCTATCGTCTGCTTGTCGGTGTTCCCGGAAAATCGAATGCATTCGCCATAACCGAGCGCCTTGGAATGGATACAAGCATTGTTGACAGAGCAAGGGAACTTGTTTCCGCGGAAAACGCAAACTTCGAGGACGTTGTCGAAAAGCTTGAACAAAGCCGTCAGGAACTTGAAAAAGAGCACGAAAAGGCCGAAAATTACCGTAAGGAAACCGAGCGTATCCGCCTTGAAATCGCAAAAGAAAAAGAGGAAATGGAACGCAGCAAAGAAAAGGAACTCGAAGCCGCAAGACTTTCTGCAAAACGCCTTGTTGAACAGGTTCGTGCCGAATCCCAGAAGCTCATCGACGAAATTATCGAAACCAAAAAACAGGCAGAAGCGGAAGCTTCCGCGGATATGGCCGCAAGGGCAAGAGCCCAGATGAAAACCGGAATTGCCCGAATCCAGGATATTGCGGACCCCATCGCTTCCAAAGACAGCGGATACCGCCTTCCGAGAAATCTTGTCCGCGGCGATACCGTCCGCATAAACGGAATGAGCAAGGACGGAACTCTTGTTGGCCTTCCTGACGGAGCCGGATATTGCCTTGTCCAGGTTGGAATTGTAAAATCCAAAGTTCATATTTCCGAACTTCGCCTTATCGAAAACAATAGGGCGAAGAAAAACACCCTCGGCGGCGGTTCCGTAACAAAAACAATCGAAAGCGCTTCAAGAAGAAAAGCTGCTTCCGAAGTTGACCTTCGCGGAATGGACGTTGAACAGGGTCTTCTCGAAATGGACAGATTCATTGATGAATGTGTGCTCCTCAACCTTAATACCGTTTCCATAATCCACGGAAAGGGAACAGGTGCATTAAGAGCTGCCGTTCATCAGGCACTTAAACGCAACAAAGCGGTTCGCTCCTTCCGCCTCGGAGTTTACGGCGAAGGCGAAACCGGCGTAACCATTGTTGAACTTAAATGAACAAAACCGTAATTGATTCGCCAATCGGAAAAATCGCGATTTTTGCCGAAAACGAAAGAATAATCCGCATAAGTCTTAAAACAGAAGAGAAATCGGATTCCGTAATAACCGAAAAAATCCTTTTAAAAGCCGAAAAACAGCTTTTTGAATATTTTTCCGGGAAAAGAAGATTTTTCGAGCTGGAATATGAATTTTCCGGAACGGATTTTCAAAAATCCGTCTGGCGTGAACTTGAAAAAATCCCCTTCGGGGAAACAAAAACCTATGGCGAAATTGCGGCCGCAATAGGAAATCCAAAAGCGGGAAGAGCCGTCGGTTCTTCCTGCAACAAAAATCCGCTTGCAATAATCGTTCCCTGCCACAGAGTTATCGGAGCGGGAGGAAAGCTAACCGGTTTTGCCTGCGGAACGGAAGTTAAAAAATGGCTCCTTGGTCACGAAGCCGGATTGAAAGGAGAACATAATGAAAATCGAATGGAAAACCTGCGCTAAAATCGTAATAAGCCTTTTTGCGCTTTTTCTTGCAATAACATATTGGAAAACCGTTGCCGGTTTTATCGGAATGGTGTTCGGCGCGGCGGCACCGCTTTTTATCGGCGCTGCGGCAGCTTATGTTGTCAATATACTTATGAGTTTTTATGAACGCAGATTTTTTGGAAAAACAAAAAACAAAAAACTGCTGAAAATAAAAAGACCGCTTTGTATGATAATCGCTTTTATAACCCTTGTTGCGGTTCTTGCGCTTGTGGTATGGCTTGTTCTGCCCCAATTTGTTTCCGCAATAATGCTTGTTGTGGATTATATTCCGGAAGCCGCCAACTGGATCGTTGAACAGCTCGAAAAACTTGAATATGTTCCGCAGGATATCATCGATATGCTTGTTTCGATCGATTGGAATTCCCAGATCGAAAAAATTGTAAAAGCCGTAACTTCCGGAGTCGGAAACGTAATGGGAGTTGTTATCTCGACCGTTTCAACGGTTCTCGGCGGAATCGTAACCGCATTCCTGAGCCTTATTTTTGCAATCTATATCCTTCTCGATAAAGAAAAACTTGGTAACCAGGCAGATAAAATCGCAAAAAAATATCTTAAACAAAGCTGGTATGAAAAGCTCCGCTATGTGCTTCATACATTCAGCGACAGCTTCCATAAATATATCGTCGGTCAATGTACCGAAGCGGTTATTCTCGGCGGACTTTGCGCAATCGGAATGGGAATACTCGGTCTTCCTTATGCAACAATGATCGGCGCTCTTGTTGCTTTCACAGCTCTTATTCCGGTTGCCGGTGCCTTCATCGGCGGTGCAGTCGGCGCTTTTATGATTCTTATGGTAAACCCCATCCAGGCGCTTATTTTCATAGTATATCTCGTTGTTCTTCAGCAGCTTGAAGGAAATATCATCTATCCGAAAGTAGTCGGTTCCTCAATGGGGCTTCCGGCAATCTGGGTTCTTGCGGCTGTAACCATAGGCGGCGGAGTAATGGGAATCACGGGAATGCTCATCGGCGTTCCGATTGCCGCAACCGTTTACCGCATAATCCATAATGACGTAAACGGAAAAACCGAAGAGGAAATCAAAAAAGCTCTTGAATAAAAGCCTTCCCTTGGGGGAAGGTGGCATGCCGAAGGCATGACGGATGAGGGGAACTTAATAAGGAAAGTGATTTTATGAAAAAAAGAAATCCTGAAAAAGAATCGATAATTTCCTGGATTATAATGGGGG
>JAZQBJ010000135.1:0-18221 GCA_045545715.1 Oscillospiraceae bacterium | reverse complement strand
AAGAAGAACCGTATCAATTTTAAGCGCATCGGTGCAATACATCGCAAAGGTGCTTCCCATAATTGCAAAGGTCATACAGCCGCCCGCATCTCCAAGGCCATAGCCTATTTTGTGCTTCAGAGTAAGACCGCCGGCATTCTTTTCCGAATACTTTTTGAACATTTTGTTTTCCTCCGTTCAATCGTATTTTGATATTCAGGCAAGCGTTTCGTTTCCACTATAATACAGCATTTTTTGTTTGTTTAATCAACGAAACGCGGTTTATGCCGTAAATTCAAAAGGAGCACAGCCGATTGCCGTGCTCCCTTTGAAAATAGAAAAGAGAAAGTTGGGAATATTTTATTTCGGAAGACTGCTTCTGTCGCTGTATTTCGTATGGAAAAGTTCGTGTGCAATTCCTTCGCCGGGAGCAACTCCGAGTTCCTTATAAAATTCGGAAATCGCCGGATTTTTATGACTTTGACGAACGGGGCATTGTTTTGCGTCAACAAGATAGGTTGCTTTATTGCGCTCCTCGACCTTTTTCCAGTTGCGGTAAGCGTTTCCTCCGCCGCCCACGCAGCCTCCGGGGCATGCCATTATTTCGATAAAATGATAATCAGCGGTACCCGCTTTTACCATTTCCATAATTTTTCTTGCATTGGCAAGTCCGGAAGTTATGCAGACTTTAACGGGAAGTTTTCCGATATTAACCGTTGCTTCGCGAGTATCCTTGAATCCTCGTACTGCGGTAAAATTGATGTTCTTGAGTTCGTGGCCGGTAAGAATTTCATAAACCGTGCGAAGCGCCGCTTCGGTAACGCCGCCGGTTGCGCCGAAGATAATTCCCGCGCCGGAACCAAGTCCGAAAGGAAGGTCAAATTCGCCTTCCGGAAGTCTTCCGAAATCAATGTTCGCCTCGCGAATCATTCTCGCAAGCTCCTGAACTGTGATAACGCAGTCGATATCCTGATATCCGTCGCGACCGAGTTCCGGTCTGGTTGCTTCATATTTTTTTGCGGTGCAGGGCATAATGGAAAGGCTGTAGATTTCCTGCGGTTTCTTTCCGAGTTTTTCCGCATAGTAAGTTTTGATGATTGCGCCGAACATTCCCTGAGGAGATTTTGCGGTGGAAAGATGATCAAGCTGGTCCGGGTACCATGTTTCGCAGAATTTTACCCATGCGGGACTGCATGAAGTGATAAGCGGAAGGGTTCCGCCATTTTGGATTCTGTTGATAAGCTCGGTGCCCTCTTCCATGATTGTAAGGTCTGCAGTAAAGTCGGTATCAAAAACAGCGTCAACGCCGAGCATACGCAAAGCAGTGATAAGTCTTCCCGTACTGATTGTGCCGACCGGCTCGCCAAGAGCTTCTGCTATGTTTACCCTGACAGCCGGAGCAACCTGAGCAACAACGGTAAGATTCGGGTCAAAAATCGCTTTCCAGGCCTTTGCTGTATCGTCTTTAATGGTAAGAGCGCCGGTTGGGCAGGCCTGAATGCACTGTCCGCAGTTTACACAGGCGGTTTCAGCAAGCGGCCGGTTGAATTCGGTGGTATAAACGGTTTCAAATCCTCGGTTTTCTTTTGTAAGAGCATTTACGGACTGGAAATTGGTGCAAACCCAGGCGCATCTTCCGCATGCAATGCATTTTGAAGGATCGCGTACTACGGAGGGACTTGAAAAATCGCGGAATTCGGAACGGGGACTTTGGATATAACGCGGTTTTCTAGTAAAGTTAAGGTCTGCGGCAATCTGCTGAAGTTCGCAGGTTCCGCTTCTATGACAATGGAGGCAGTCCTGAGTATGTCTTGCAAGAATAAGCTCAAGAATATTTGTTCTTGCTCTTCTGACTCTCGGAGTGTTGGTATGTACAACCATTCCGTCTGTACACGGAAATGCACAGGAAGGAACAAGAAGGCGCTGTCCATCAACCTCAACAACGCAGATGCGGCAGTTTGCTTTAACCTCCTGGTCCGGATGATAGCAAAGAGTCGGAATTTTGATTCCTATCTGCTGGGCGGCTTTAAGTATTGTGGTTCCGCTTTCAACTTCGGCAACAATACCGTCGATTGTAACTTTAATCATTTTTCGTCCCTCCTTGCCATTGCTCTTTCAAATACTTCGGGGAAGTTTTTAACTGCGGTGACTATCGGAGTCGGCGAAGTCTGACCCAATCCGCAAAGGGAAGCATCCATCATTGTGGAAGCAAGGTCATTTATTGTATCAATGTCTTTAGGAGTTGCGGTATGATGGCGGAACTTCATAATAAGTTCGAGAAGACGTTTATTGCCTTCCCGGCAGGGCGTGCATTTTCCGCAGGATTCGTCAACAAAAAATCCCGCAAGGCTTGCGCAGACTTCAATAAGATCCTGGTCCTCGTCAATGAACATAAGGTCACCTGCGCCGAAAGTTGCGCCAACCGCCGCGCAGGATTCGATATCCATCGGAGTGTCAAGAAGATCCGGGCTGATAATTGCGCCGGAGGCGCCTCCGGTCTGAATAGCCTGAAGTTTTTTTCCGTTTGGGCAACCGCCACCCACTTCTTCAAAAAGTTCGCGAATAGTTATGCCTGTCTGGAATTCATAAACACCGGGACGGCAAATATTTCCGCTGAGTGTAAAAAGTTTTGTACCGGAAGTTTTCGGTGCGCCTATTGTCTTGAAGTTTTCAGAACCGAGGGAAAGAACAAGCGGAACGTTCGCAAAAGTTTCAACGTTGTTTACAACGGTCGGCATTCCGAAAAGGCCTTTTTGCGCAGGGAAAGGCGGTTTAAATCTCGGTTCACCGCGCTGGCCTTCGATGGATTGCATAAGCGCCGTTTCTTCGCCGCAGATATATGCGCCGGCTCCCATTCTTATTTCTATATCAAAATCAAAATCACTGCCGAGAATTCCTTTTCCGAGGAAGTTGTGTTCTTCCGCATCGGCAATGGCTTTTTCAATAAGCTCCCTTACATAGGGATATTCCGCGCGGATATAAATATAGCCTTTGCTTGCGCCGACCGCTCTTCCGGCGATAGCCATTCCTTCAAGAACCGCATGGGGATTTCCCATTATAAGAATTCGGTCTTTGTTGGTTCCGGGTTCGCCTTCGTCCGCATTGCAGATTACGTATTTTTGAGGAGCTTCGGTATCTCTTACGAAAGCCCATTTAAGACCTACGGGAAAGCCCGCTCCGCCCCTTCCGCGAAGTCCGGAGTCTTTAAGCATACCTACAATACCGTTTGGGAAACTGAGGGCAAGGCGAAGAGAGGCGTATCCGCCGAGCTTTGCGTATTCCATGGAACTGATAGGATTTATTTTTCCGATATTACGGAGCATCATTCTTGTTTCCTGCATTATTCTGCTCCTCCTTATCTTATTCTGTATTTTGCAAGAATGTTCGGAACCTGGTGAGGACTTACGTTTGTGATAACATCATCATCGACCATAATATTCGGAGAACCGTCGCACATTCCAAGACATTCGCAGTATTCAAGAGTAAAAAGTCCGTCTTCGGTGGTTTCGCCGACTTTGATTCCAAGAGCTTCTTCAAAAGCAGTAATAACAGCTTTTGCGCCTTTAACGTGACAAGGCGCGCTGCGGCACATTCTGATTATATGTATGCCTCTGGCTTTCTGTGAAAAGAAAGCATAGAAAGTGGAAACTCCGTAAATTTTTGCGCGGGGAATATCCATGCAATCAGCAATTATTGAGGCAGTTTCTTCGGTTATGCAGTTCCCCGCAAAAGGCTGAACGGCGCGAAGAACTTCGATAAGCATGTCTTCGCGTCCTTTCCAGGGCAAAGCAATCTCTTTTATTTTTTCAATAGTTTCCGGCGAAAGATCGCCTTGTTTTTTAATCTCGTCCACAAACCCACCTCCAGAATAATAATTTAACATTAAATTACATCAAAAAATAACAGTTTTTGATATAAAATGTTAAAAATAAATGTTATATTTTAACATCTTTTAATAAATTATATACCTTTATGTTGAAATCGTCAACAGTTTTGCATTAAATAGTTAACAGTTTTTAAATAATACTTTATATTATTTTATGATTCAAAAGCGGTGAAATGTATTGGATATTCAATTCTTGCCATAACTGCAAATATTCAAGATATTTTTTACGAACACAAAAAACGCTCCGCAACATTCGTTGCGAAGCGTTCTTCGTGGTGAGCCATCGGGGATTCTCCCTTCAGCATCTTGATTATAAGACATTTATAAAATTCTGATTCAATCCGCAATATTTGCAAACTCTTTAAGCTTTTCAGTTGCAATAACATCATGTTTTTTAGAAAACATATGCCCGCCGCCCTCAATGATATGAAAGCAAATTCTTTCGTTTTCGTTCATACCTTCCGGAAGGTTTTCTTTGTAAACCTCTACCGCTCGTTCTGAATAATCAAGGCTTACGATTTTATCCGCCGTTCCGTGAACAATGCAGACTTTACCGCTGAATTTTCCTATTTCATCAAACGGGTCAATATTCATAACATCCGCCGCATATCGACGCCCGAGTTTCATGGGACCGCAATGCAGAATTTCCGGAATATTTTCCGGATCAAATTTCGACATCATCATCTTTCCCGCTCTTGCATCATCCGGAATACAGAGCGCCGGATAAAAAAGACAGAGTTTTTCAATCGGATATTTATTTTTTGCGGCAGTCAACGCAGAAACAAAACCTCCCTGACTGCATCCCATAAGAAAAATCCTGTTTTTATCAACATACGGAAGATCGGAAACATATTCAATAACAGCTTCAAGATCCTCCACTTCCGTAAGAACCGACATATCCGTTGTTTTTCCGTCACTTTTGCTTTTCATAACAGAACCGCCGCAAAAATCAAAACAATATGAGGCATATCCCATTTCCGCAAGAAACGCGGCATAGTGCTTTACGGAATCCTGCCATGCCATAAAGCCGTGGCACACAATCGCAACCGGCAAATTTTCACCCTCGGGACGGAATTCTGTTCCGCGGACAAAAAGTTTTCCGCGGCTGCATTCAAAAGTTTTTTCGGTGATTCCTGGTTTGACTTTCACTTTTCCAAATACATTCACAAAATTATCTCCCGTTATTTTATTAGTTTTGCCGAATTATTTTACCGTTCCAAGTATAACATTTTTCATAATCTCAATCAAACAGGATGTAAAAAACGCTCCGCAACATTCGTTGCGAAGCGTTCTTCGTGGTGAGCCATCGGGGATTCGAACCCCGGGCACCTTGATTAAAAGAAATCAAAAAGAAGTGCTCATATAGAAATCATCTTTTAATTTCGAATACTTAACATTTTCAATTATTTCTTTTTCTTGATTTTGTTGAGTTTTCTGTTCATTTCAAGAAGTTCTTCTTTTGTGAAAGTAACTCCGGTCATTCCCATAAGTCCGGTAAGGCGAAGAAGGGTAAAACCGCTCATCATATTCATCATGGCTTTTTTATCAACATCAAAGCCTGCGGTACCTTTTCCGCCGGAAAGACCTTTTTTGATTTTTTTGAACATTCCGAGAAGAATAAGTTTTCCGCGGAAGGTTTTCATGATATCGCTCATTTTGTCGTTGAGAGAAAGTCTGCCTTCGGGAGCGTCGATATCGAACCAGTTGAGGATTGCGCCTTTTTCTTTAAGAATATAATCCTCGTTCATGGTATCGACTTTGCGGATCTTGCCTTCATCTTTGAATTCACCCGCAACGGCAACAAGCTCGGTTTCGCCGGCGTTGGGAACGTCAAAATAGAAGAAATGTTCGGAGCTTGCTTTCTTTCCAAGGCTTACGCCGTTTGCGAAAAGTTCAACTTCTGGAAGGTTGGAATAAACGGTAACTTTGGTTACGTCCTCAACTCTGTCGATATAGCGTTTTCCGCAAAGATGTACAAAAGGATCATCGGAAAGCCATGCTTTATATGCATAGAAGGAGTCTTTTTTATAGGAACGGTCGAAGGTTACAAGGCCTTTGTGGTTCTGTCCGTTTTCGCCGCCTTCATTTCTTGCGTCTGCGCCAAAGTCAAACATATTCCAAACATGTGTTGCCCACATATATTTTCTGGTGAAGAACTGTTTGATAAGTTCTTCGTGGTAATATGCCTGATATTCTTCGGTATAGTCACCCTGAGTCGGGTTGGAAGTGTGCCAGTTAAGTGCTTCGCAGCCGTATTCGGAACAGCCCACAGGAATTTCGGGATATTTTTCGTGGAATTTATCGAACCAGGGACCGTTCATGGTGGTGTCGCCGCCATACCAACCGAAATAGTGGTTATAGGAAACAACGTCCGGAATTTTATTATATTTTGCGTCCATGCTGCACATGGAAACGCAGGCAACAACGGTTTTTCTGGTTTCGTCCCAATCGTGGCAAAGTTCGTTGAGGATTCTGTGGTTTTCAAGAAGATCCTCGTCCTCACCGCTCATGGTGATTTCGTTGGAAAGGCCCCAGACCACGATGGAAGGATGGTTATAGTTCTGAACGATGAGTTCCTTCATCTGGCTGATGGTGTTTTCGCGTCCGCCGGGCATATGTTTGGAAATGTAGGGAATTTCCACCCAGACTACCATTCCGTATTCATCGCAAAGGTCATAGAAATACTGGTTATGCTGATAGTGAGCAAGACGAATGGTGGTTGCGCCCATTTCATAAATAAGGTCCATATCCTCTTTATGATGTTCGGGTTTAAGGGCATTGCCTATTCCCCATCTGTCCTGATGACGGGAAACGCCGCGAAGCGGATATTCTTCTCCGTTGAGGATAAAACCGTTTTCCGAATCGATTTCAAAAGTTCTGCAGCCGAAACGCTCGGAAATGTTATCAAGAACGGTTTCGCCGTCGAGAAGTTCAGCTTTTGCGGTATAAAGATAAGGATCTTTTCTTCCGTGCCATCTGTGAACGTTTTTGATCTCAAGTTCAGCTTCGTCATCGTCGGTTACTTTTTCCGCAACAACGTTGCCCTCTTTATCAAGAACGGAGTATCTGATTTTCTGGCCTTCCTTCATATTGGTAAGGAAAACTTCGATTTCAACTTCCGCATCATCGCCTTCGATTTCGGGAGTTACCTTCATACCGTGGGTGCCGTAAAAATCAAGGTCAAAATGGCTTTCGGAAACGCCGATAAGGTTTACGTCACGATAAAGACCGCCGTAGAAAGTGAAGTCTGCCATCTGGGGATAAACCCTTTCGTTTGCGGCGTTGTCAACGTCGATTTCGATTTTGGTTTCTTCGGAAAGTTCATCGGTAATGTCAACTCTCCAGGTGGAATAACCGCCGTCGTGCTGTGCAACTTCTTTTCCATTTACAAAAACGGTTGCGGAAGAGTTTGCACCGTTGATTTCGAGATAGCAGCGGTCGCCTTCGGGAATTTCAGATTTTGCAATGATTTTGGTGTAACGGCAGGTTCCGCGGAAATAATCGTTTCCGCCGTCCTGACCGTCAACGCTGTTCCAGCTGTGCGGAAGGTTTACGTTTTCCGCTTCGCAGCCGGGTTTGGAAAAAATCCAATCGCTATTAATGTTAAGAACGTTTCTCATAATTATTTTTCCTTTTATCTAAAAATTACTAAACAATTATAATACAGACAAGGCGGTTATTACAACCGCCTTGTCTATCAAATTTTATTGAAAAATCAAGCCTGTGCCGCTTTTCTTTCGGCGAGTTCTTTGGTCATAATTTCAAGGGTTGCTTTATCAAGGTTGTAGATATATTTGATTGCTACCCACATTACAACACCGCTGAAGCAGTAAAGACCTGCAACAAGCCAGCACATATTGGTTGCGGTTGCAAGGCTCTGTCCTTCGGTTCCGAGTTCGGAAACATAACCAAGAGCACCCATAACAAGAAGAACGATGGAGGGTCCGATACCCTGTGCAAGTTTTCTGAAGAAAGAATGGATGGAATAAACGGTGCCTTCTTCTCTGGTTCCGAATTTCCATTCGTTGTAATCGATTGCGTCAGCCATAAATGCCCAGGAAACGCAGGTATAAATACCCAGGCCCATTCCGAAGATGCTGAGGGAAATCATATAGATTCCGAGAGCAAGACCTTTGCTCGGAACAAGCGGGAAGATGAACATAAGAATGCTGCCGAGCATGGAAGCAAATGCGCCGTAGGAAGCTGCTTCTTTTTTACCGTATTTGTTAACAAGTTTTTTGATGAAGGGCATGAAAACAAACATTGGAAGGAAACCGATAAGCTGAACGATACCGGAAAGCTGTGCCTGGCCGAAATATGTAGCAAACATAATGGTGGTTGCGGTGGAAGCGGACTGCATTCCGAGGAACATTGCCATTGCGCCAATGGTTGCGCCCATTGCCGCACGGTTTTTGAAGAAGTTTCCGAATGCTTTGATTACGTTGAATTTCTGCATATCGTTGGTTTTAACGGAGTTTTCATCAACGCGGAATTTGGTCATCTTGAGCATGATGATGAATGCAACAAATCCGAGAACGCCCATGATAAGAGCGGCAATGAAAACGCGTTCGCCAAGAAGGGTTTCGGCCTGAACGCCGGTTTCTTCATTGATAACGGGGTTTCCGTTTTCATCAAAAACTTTTTCCCAGATAAGCATGGGGAGGAGCATCATGGGAGCCATGTTGCCGAACATGGAACCGACGGAACGCCAGGTGGAAAGCTGTGCTCTTTCGCCGGGGTTTTCGGTGATGAGGGAAAGCATGGAACCATAAGGAACGTTTGCAGTGGTGTAGCATGCATCCCAGATGACATAACCGACAATAAAGAGCATTGCTTTTACCCAGGTGGATGCATTGGGAGCAGGAATGAATACAAGAGCGCCGGCAACGAGAAGTCCGCAGGCGCCGATGAAAATATAGGTTTTGAATTTTCCGTGTTTATAAGCTCTTCTGTCTGCGTCGATCATGGAACCGATAATCGGATCGTTGATTGCGTCCCAAATCTGAACAAGGAGAAGAAGAAGGGAAAGAAGACCGGTTTCGAGCATCATATAAACGAGCCAGAAGGTCTGTACTGTTCCTTTGAGCGAGAAGCTCATGTTGCAGCCGAAATCGCCCAGTGCATAAGCAACTTTATCGCGCCAGCCAAAGGGACGGACGGTGTTTTTGGTTTCCATAGCGTTACCTCTTTTCAAAAATTATCGCGCACAAAAAAGACGTGCATGACGTTAATCAAAGTATAACAATAATGAAAATATTCTATTAGAACAATTTTTAGATAAATGGGTAAAATCTTTCAATTAAAGTCCCGATAACATTGAAAACATAAATATCTTGTACTATAATTATGCTGAAAGTTTATTTGTTTTGTTAATGCTGACGGAATTTTGCAGGATTCTATTCATTTTCCGAGGGGGAACTTTCATGTTTTATGAAGCAGAACTTGATTTTCTGCGTGCTGTTTTTACAAAATGCCATATAAGAACCTTTGTCTTTGATTATGATAATGTTCCTTATGATAAAATCGACACCGGTTTCAGAAAGTTTTTGAACATATCCGTTGATTTTGAAAAAGAACACAAAAACATTCTTTCTTCTGTTGAAAAAAACACAATTTTTGAGCTCAAGGATGTTTTTGATTGTTCCTATATGTTCATGCTCCTTCCGGAAACCGAAAAAACGGTTCTTCTGATAGGGCCTTATACTTCCGAAGTTCCTTCAAGAAAGCAGATTCTTGAAAAAGCCGAAGCTCTCGGAATCTCTCCCTCGTTCTTCAAGGATTTTGAAAATTTTTATATCGGAATTCCTCATCTTCCGGAAAACAGCCATCTTTTCGCCCTTCTGGATTCTTTTGGTGAACTTATCTGGGGCGGAAGCGATAATTTTGTTTTCCGTGAACTGAACAATAAGAATCTTGAACAGGCATCTTTTGCGCCGGTTATAAAAAAAGACGCGGTCGATTCCGAAAAATCTTCCTGGAACGTCCAGATGATCGAAACCCGATATAATTACGAAACCGAAATGTTCCGCGCGGTTTCTCAGGGGCAATATCAGAAAGCCGCGCTTTTTCTTTCAAGCCTTAACCAGCTGAGTTTTGAAAGAAGGCTTGCGGACCCGGTTCGGAATATAAAAAACTATTGCATTATAACCAATACTCTTTTAAGAAAAGCGGCGCAGGAAGGCGGCGTTCATCCGTTTTATCTTGACCGCATATCTTCGGATTTTGCGCTGAAGATCGAACAGCTTACAACAACTTCCGCTGCCCAGGAATTTATGGCGGATATGTTCCGTTCATATTGCCGCCTTGTTCGGAAGCATACCATGAAACACTATTCACCGCCTGTTCAGCGGGCAATCACCACAATAGATTCCGACCTTACCGCCAATCTTACCCTCAACGCTCTTGCTTCGGCGCAGAATTTAAGCCCAAGCTATCTTTCCGCGCTTTTCAGCCAGGAAACCGGCCAGACTCTTACCGAATATGTAAACCATAAAAGAGTAAAACTTGCAATGCGCCTTTTGGCAACAACAAAACTCCAGATACAAACAATTGCCCAGCATTGCGGAATTCTTGACGTTCACTATTTTTCAAAAGTGTTTAAAAAAGCCGTCGGAATGACCCCGAAGCAATACCGCGAATCTCAGCAAAAATAGTTTTTTATTGTTCCTTGTTGTGCTATAATTTAAAAGTTAACTTTTTTGAAAGGGGAACTTTCGATTGAAACAGTTTTTGGATAAAGATTTTCTTTTATCTACCGAAACCGCAAAAATACTTTATCACGAATATGCGGCAAAAATGCCGATAATCGATTATCATTGCCACGTCAGTCCGAAAGAGATTTTTGAGGATAAACATTTTGAAAACATTTCTCAGGTCTGGCTTTCCGGCGACCACTATAAATGGCGTATAATGCGTTCTAACGGCGTCGATGAATATTATATAACCGGCGGCGCTTCCGACCGGGAAAAATTCCAGAAATTTGCCGAAGCGCTTCCGAAAACCATCGGAAACCCGATGTACCATTGGTGCCACCTTGAACTTAAAAATTATTTCGGATATGAGGGAATCCTTAACGGCGAAACCGCGGAGGAAGTCTGGAACCTCTGTTCCGAAAAACTAAAATCTTCCGATATGGGCGTCCGCGGCCTTATTAAAAAAAGCAACGTTGCTTTTATCGGAACGACCGATGACCCCATCGACAGCCTTGAATGGCACGAAAAAATTGCCGCTGATGATTCATTTAAAATAATTGTTGCACCTTCCTTCCGCCCGGATAAAGCACTTAATATTGATAAGGCCGGCTGGTGCGAATATATTGAAAAACTTTCCGAAGTTTCAGAAGTTGAAATAAGTGACTTTGCTTCACTTAAAAAAGCCCTTTACAAAAGAATTGAATATTTTAACGAGCACGGTTGCAAAGCAAGCGACCACGGGCTCGACCATATGGTTTATGAAACGAGCACTGAAAACGAGCTTGATGAAATTATAAAAAAAGGCCTTGAACACGAAGAGGTTTCTGAAAAAGAAGCCGCCATGCTCAAAACCGCCCTTCTCGTTTTCTGCGCGGAAGAATACGTTCATCTTGGCTGGGTAATGCAGATACATTACAATTGCCTCCGCAACCCGAACAGCCGAATGTTCCGAAAAATCGGTCCGGATACCGGTTTCGACTGCATCGGACCGAAAAACGGTTCCGAAGCGCTTGCTAAACTTCTTGACAGACTAGACAGCGAAAATTCCCTTCCGAGAACGATTCTTTACAGCCTTGATGCAGGCGACAACGCTTTTCTCGATACCCTGATCGGTTCTTTCCAGGGAACGGAAGTTCCCGGAAAGCTTCAGCACGGAAGCGCCTGGTGGTTCAATGATAACAAACAGGGCATGTGCGACCAGCTTATAAGCCTTGCAAATCTGAGCATGCTCGGAAACTTTATCGGAATGCTTACCGATTCCCGGAGTTTTTTAAGCTATGCCCGCCATGAATATTTTCGCAGGATCCTTTGCGGACTTATCGGCGAATGGGTTGAAAACGGTGAATATCCTGACGATATAAAAACTCTCGGAAAAATTGTTGAAGATATCTCTTATAAAAATGCCGCAAGATATTTCAGATTGGAGGACAAAAAATGAAAATGAAACTTTCTTTTCGCTGGTACGGTGAAAGCGACCCCATTTCCCTCGAATATATTTCCCAGATTCCGGGAATGCGTTCAATCGTTTCCGCTGTTTATGACGTAAAACCCGGCGAAGTCTGGCCGGAAGAAAGTCTTGCAAAAATGAAAGCCGAATGTGAAGAACACGGTCTTATTTTCGATGTTGTTGAATCCATTCCGGTCTGCGAAGATATAAAACTCGGACGTGGCGACGTTGACCATCTTCTTGATGTTTACTGTGAAAACATTCGCCGCTGCGCAAAATACGGAGTTAAATGTGTAACATATAACTTTATGCCGGTTTTCGACTGGACAAGAACCCAGCTCGATAAAAAAGCACCGGACGGTTCCACAAGCCTTGTTATGTATTGGGACCAGATGAAAGGTCTTGATCCGCTCAAGGACGACATTCATCTTCCCGGCTGGGATTCAAGTTACACTCAGGAAGAAGTCCGCGAACTTATTTCCGCCTATGGCGAACTCGGAGAAGAAGGTCTTTGGAAAAACCTTGAACGTTTCCTCAAAAAAGTTATTCCCGTTGCGGAAGAATGCGGCGTAAAAATGGCTATTCATCCGGATGACCCGCCCTACCCCATTTTCGGAATCCCGAGGATAATCACCTGTGAAGAAAACCTTGATAGATTCCTCAAACTTGTTGACAGCCCTTCCAACACCCTTTGCCTTTGCACAGGAAGTCTCGGCTGTGCCGCAAGCAATGACGTTGTCGCAATGATCAGAAAATATGCGGCAATGGACAGAATCGGTTTTATGCATATCCGCAACGTAAAAATCATGGAGGACGGTTCTTTTGAAGAACGCGCCCACCTTTCCTCCTGCGGAAGCCTTGACCTTTATGAAATCGTAAAAGCTCTTGTTGATAATGATTTCGACGGCTATGTCCGCCCGGACCACGGAAGAATGATCTGGGGCGAAACCGGAAAACCCGGCTATGGCCTTTTTGACCGCGCTCTCGGCGCAGTTTATATCAACGGACTTTTTGAAGCCTGCGAAAAGAATAAAAAATAAGGAGATAAACGATGATTAAAAACGTTCTTGATACCGATCTTTCCGGAAAAGTTGCCGTTGTAACCGGCGCAGGCGGCGTTCTTTGCAGCTATTTTGCAAAAGTCCTCGCAAGAGCAGGCGCAAAGGTCGCTCTTCTTGACCTCAATGAAGAAGCCGCAAAAACTTTTGCTGATGAAATCACCGAAGAAGGCGGAATTGCAAAAGCATATTCCTGCAACGTGCTCAATAAGGAAATCTGTGAAAAAGTCGCTTCCGATATTCTTGCGGATTTCGGTCCCTGCGATATCCTTGTTAACGGCGCAGGCGGAAACAACCCCAGAGCAACCACCGATAAAGAATATTTTGAGCTTGGCGATATAGATGCCGATACAAAAAGCTTCTTTGACCTTGACCCCGAAGGAGTTGGTTTTGTTTTTAACCTCAACTTCCTCGGAACTCTTATTCCCACCCAGGCTTTTGCAAAACAGATGGTCGGCAGAGAAGGCTGTAATATAATCAACGTTTCTTCCATGAACGCCTATACCCCTCTTACAAAAATTCCCGCATATTCCGGCGCAAAAGCCGCAATTTCAAACTTTACCCAGTGGCTTGCGGTTCATTTTTCAAAAGTCGGAATCCGCGTTAACGCAATTGCTCCCGGCTTCTTTTCCACCAAACAGAACGCAAAACTTCTTTGGAACGAAGACGGAACGCCCACCGCAAGAACCGGAAAAATTCTTGCGGCAACCCCCATGGGAAGATTCGGCGAAACGGAAGAACTTTCCGGAAGCCTTCTTTTTCTTGTTAACAATAATGCCGCAGGCTTTATAACCGGCGTTGTAATTCCGGTCGACGGCGGTTTTTCCGCATATTCCGGTGTCTGATAAATAAATTCTGATGATTGGAGAGATTTCATCATGTCTGATATAAACCAGAAAATTTCCGAAATCGGCGTTGTTCCGGTTATAAAACTCAATAATCCGGAAAGAGATGCCGCAAACCTTGCAAAAGCCCTTTGTGAAGGCGGCGTTCCCGTTGCGGAAGTAACTTTCCGTGCAGCCGGAGCAGATATTGCTATCCGTCTTATGCGCGAAGCCTGTCCCGAAATGCTCGTCGGCGCCGGAACCGTGCTCACCACCGAACAGGTTGACAAAGCTCTTTCTGCCGGTGCTCAGTTCATTGTAACCCCCGGCTTTGATCCGGAACTTGTTGCATACTGCCAGGAAAAAGGTCTTCCGATCTATCCCGGCTGCACCACTCCCACCGATTACCATGCGGCGCTCAAATTCGGACTTAAAGTACTCAAGTTCTTCCCTGCTGAACAGAGCGGCGGTCTTGCAAAAATCAAGGCAATGAGCGCGCCTTTCCCCATGTTTAAAGTTATGCCCACCGGCGGCATTTCTCTTAAAAACCTTAAAGAATATCTTTCCTGCCCCGTTATCTGCGCCTGCGGCGGTTCCTATATGGTAACCGCGGACCTTATCGATAACAATAAGTGGGAAGAAATTATCGAACTTTGTAAAAAATCTGTCGAAATAGTCAAGGAGGCACGCAGCAATGGCTAAAATTGTAACTTTCGGCGAACTTATGCTTCGCCTTGCTCCCAACGGATATTACCGTTTTTTCCAGAATGACCAGATGCAGGCAACTTTCGGCGGCGGCGGAGCAAACGTTGCCGTTTCCCTCGCAAACTACGGTATGGAAAGCAAATATGTAACCAAACTTCCGAAACACGCCATCGGCCAGGCCGCTGTAAACTCTCTTCGCTATTTCGGCGTTGATACTTCCGCAATCGTTCGCGGCGGCGACAGAGTCGGCATCTATTTCCTCGAAAAAGGCGCTTCCCAGCGCGGCAGTGTTTGCATTTATGACCGCGCACATTCCGCAATTCAAGAAGCCGACCCGGACGATTTTGACTGGGATTCCATTTTTGAAGGCGCAGATTGGTTCCACTTCACTGGAATCACTCCTGCTCTCGGCCCGAACCTTGTTGAAATCTGCAAACGTGCCTGCATTGCCGCAAAAGCAAAAGGTGTTAAAATTTCCTGCGACCTCAACTACCGCGGAAAACTCTGGACCCGCGAACAGGCAAGAGAAGCCATGACCGAACTTTGCAAATACGTTGATGTCTGCATCTCCAACGAAGAAGATGCAAAAGACGTTTTCGGAATTGAAGCGGAAGATACCGATATTTACGGCGGAAAACTTAACCACGAAGGTTATAAATCCGTTGCAAAACAGCTTGCAGATAAATTTGGATTCGAAAAAGTTGCAATCACCCTTCGTTCTTCAATTTCCGCAAGCGACAACGATTGGGCTGGTATGCTTTATGACGGCGAAAGCTATTGTTTCAGTCGCACCTATAACCTCAGAATCGTTGACCGCGTTGGCGGCGGAGATTCCTTCGGCGGCGGTCTTATCTATGCTCTCCTCAGTGGAAAATCCACCCAGGAAGCCATCAACTTTGCTGTTGCTGCTTCCGCTCTCAAACATTCCATTGAAGGCGACTATAACCGCATTTCTGTTGCAGAAGTTGAAAAACTCGCCGGCGGCGATGCTTCCGGTCGTGTTCAGAGATAATTTTTTGTATAAAAAGACCCGTTGTATTGAAAGATACAACGGGTCTTTTTTATTTTATCAACTCATAAATATCAGTAAAATAATATAAAAAACGCTCCGCAACATTCGTTGCGAAGCGTTCTTCGTGGTGAGCCATCGGGGATTCTCCCCTTGGCACCTTGATTGAAAGTCCGTCGAAATAACACTTGTTTGCAGACATCTATGGCGTGCTCATGCGGTTTTATTCTTTTTATCGCATTCTTTTTTCAAAATGGAATACAAAAACAGCATCCGCCGCGGTTGACGAATGCTGTTTTTGCTTTTGTGGTTATAGAAAAGAGTTGGGGGTATTTATTACTGTTTGATTTCTGCGGTCTCTCTCGGGAGCTTTTTGCTTGCAGACATTGCAAGAATACCGGTCACGCCGGTGATAACGCTGCATGCAAGACCTGCAAGAAGCATAATGGTGTAGCTCTGTGTTGCGTCAAAGAGGAATCCCCAAAGGGAATAGGAAACCATTCCGACCCAGGGACTGATGCTTGCACCGAGAGGGAAGATTTTGTCATATTCACGTTCACCGTACATTGCTCCGACCATTGCGGGCATCTGAACGGAGTTGAGCTGGTAGAAGATACCGTAGAGAGCGGAACCTGCAAGGAGCATGAATGCGCTTCCGCCGCCGATCATCATAAGTACAAAACCTAAAGTACCGATTCCGCCTGCAACAAGGGAACCGATCTGTGCACCGAATTTATCATTTGCCCAGCCAATGATGAATCCGCCGACAATTGCGCCGAGGTTGCCAACAGAAGCAATGATTGCGGAAATTCCACTTTCCGGAGCAACGGAAGTTGCGAATGCAGGAAGATAGGTCATGATTGCACCAGGAAGAGTGAACGCAACAACCATGATTGCGTACCATACGAAAGACATGCTCTTTGCGGCAACGGATTTGCTTACGCCTTCAACTGTTTTAGTACCGGTTGCTTCAACAACTTCGCCTTCGCCATAAGGAAGAACTCCTTTGTCTGCCGGGAAATCGCGAATAATGAAAAGCGCAACAGGAAGGCAGACAGCAATTACAAGAAGGCCGAGGATTACGTAAGCGGAGCGCCATGCTTCGGAAAAACCGAGCATAGGTTCTGCGTTTACAAAGAAAGAAATCAAAGGGTTAAAGATAATTCCGCCGATTCCAAGACCGCTCATGGCAACAGCCATTGCGGTACCGAGGTTCTTTTTAAACCAACGCGGAAGAAGAACACCTGCAATAAGGTAAGTAAGGAAAACGCATCCGGTACCAACGAGAACGCCGCCTGCATAGAGGAAGAAAACGTTCTGTGCAAAGCCCATGAGAACAAAACCAAGTCCTGCAATAACAGTTGCGGCCGCGTTTATCAGACGGTAGCTGAATTTTGCAAGAATCTTCGGAGCAATCATAACGCCGATTGCCATAGTGAAGCTCTGGATAGTGAGGTACATTGAAAAATCACCCTGGCCGATTCCGAGAGCGGTACTTACCGGAACAATGAAAATTCCGCTTGCGCCGAAGAAAATTCCTCCGCAGACCAGAAGGTCAATAAAAACAGCGGCTATGATCATATAGCCATAATGAAGTTTTTTCATATTATGTTATCTTTCCTTTTATTAAATTATTTGGTGAGATCGCGGGGATCGGGATTTTCCCAATCGATATCGTTGATTCTGCCGCCGGTCATTGCTGCGTCAACGCTGAAAATTGCGCCGGTGATGTAACGTGCCATGTCGGTGCAGAGATAGAGTGCCATATATGCCATTTCTTCGGGTTTTGCAAAACGTCCGTTGGGGCTGTTTTTCTGAGTAAGGTCAAACTGCTCTTTCGGAATGGTATCGAAAATTTCAGTATGAGTTGCGCCGGGAGCGATTGCATTAACAGTAATGTCGTGTTTTGCATAGTCAAGACCTGCAACTTTGGTAAGCTGGCTGATTGCGGCTTTGATGGAAGCATAGATTGCAAAGTTTTCGGTACCGATTACTGCTTCTGCGGAAGAAACGTTGATAATGGAGCAATCTCTGGAATCGGTTGCGAGCATTGCGTTGATTGCGTGTTTCATACCGTGGAAAGTTCCCATATAGTCAACGCTGAGAAGGCGTTCGACGGTTTTGGTATCATTTTCATGAACGGGATGAAGAGGGGTGGAAAGCGCGGCATTGTTTACCATAACGTTAAGTTTGCCGTATTTGTCAGTAACGGTTTTGATGGTGCTGATTACGTTTTCTTCATCAGCAACGTTGGTGTGAATATACATTGCCTCGCCGCCGTTTTCGGTGATCTCTGCAACAACTTTTGCGCCGAGTTCGTCCTGGATATCAGCGATAACAACTTTCATTCCGTTTGCGGCAAAAACTTTTGCCATTGCGCGGCCGATTCCGCTTGCAGCGCCGGTAATGATAACAACTTTTCCTTCAACACTTTTGAAATCACAGGGTTTCATAATAAATCTCCTTTTGTTTGTTAAATATTTATCTAAAATATACCCTGCAATTTTCTTATCTTCAATTTACACTATAAAAATATGTCAAAAATTTATACAATTTTATGTTTTTGTAAGGATTTTTCTCCGTTTTTAAATAAACAAAAAAGCCGCATTTCTGCAGCTTTT
>JAZQBJ010000134.1:0-2667 GCA_045545715.1 Oscillospiraceae bacterium | reverse complement strand
AAACCCCGCCCCACCGCCGTTAAGGAAGAACCCATCAACGGCTTTAAACCCCATATGGACGTCGAAGTTCCTGATATGGAAAAAATCGAAGATATAAAACCCGCAAGAGAACAGATGGCGGAAGCCGCCGAAAAAGACCCTAACCTTGAGGAACTTATCAGCAAGGCAATGGTCGAGCAGGCAAATTCCAAAAAAATCGAAAAGGCGGAAATGAAGGTTCTTGCGGATGAACAGGAAAAGAAAATTACAGAGATCATGAAGGATCTTGAAACCATTCCCTATACCTTCCCGCCCACCGAACTTCTCAAAATGCGCGATAACGACAACGGCGATATCACCGAAGAACTGCGTAAAAACGCCGACACCCTCACCAACACTCTCCAGAGTTTCGGCGTTACCGCAAGGGTAATCGATATCAACCGCGGCCCTGCCGTTACAAGATATGAACTCCAGCCCGGCGCCGGAGTCAAGGTCAGCAAGATTGCAAACCTTTCCGATGACCTTGCCCTTAATCTTGCGGCAAAGGGAGTCCGAATCGAAGCTCCCATTCCCGGAAAAGCTGCAGTCGGAATTGAAGTTCCCAACAAAAAACGCGATATAGTAAACATGCGCGAACTCATCGAATCCAAAGAGTTCCAGGAAGCAAAATCAAAACTTACCGTTGCTCTCGGCCGCGATATAGTCGGCAACGTTGTTCTTGCTGACCTTAAGGAAATGCCCCATCTTCTTGTTGCGGGTTCAACCGGTTCCGGTAAATCCGTCTGCATAAACTCGATGATAATTTCGCTTATGTATAAAGCAAGCCCGGACGAAGTAAAACTTCTCCTCATCGACCCGAAGGTGGTCGAACTTTCCGTCTATAACGGAATCCCCCATCTTCTTATCCCGGTTGTCACCGACCCGAGAAAAGCCGCAGGCGCTCTTAACTGGGCGGTTTCCGAAATGCTCAAGCGTTACCAGATGTTTGCGGATAACGCAGTCCGCGATATCGACGGTTATAACAAGCTTGCGGATTCCCGGGACGATATGCAGAGAATGCCGAAAGTCGTGATCATAATCGACGAGCTTGCGGACCTTATGCTTGTTGCTTCAAGCGAAGTTGAGGACGCTATCAACCGTCTTGCCGCACTTGCAAGAGCGGCAGGCATGCATCTTGTTGTTGCGACCCAGCGTCCTTCCGTTGACGTTATCACCGGCGTTATAAAATCCAACATCGGAAGCCGAATCGCTTTCAAAACTTCTTCCCAGGTTGACAGCCGTACCATTCTTCCGGATGGCTCTGCGGAAAAACTTCTCGGAAAAGGCGATATGCTTTTCTATCCCCAGACGGATATGCGCCGTGTTCAGGGCTGCTTTGTTTCCGACAGCGAAGTTGAGGAAGTTGTTCGCTTTGTCAAAAACGGCGGAACCGCTTCTTATGATGAAGAGATTCTTGATGACATCGAAAAACTCGCCGTCAAAGATAAAAGCAAAAAATCTTCCGACGATTATTCTTCCGAAGGCGGCGGTTTTGATGACGGCGACGATATGCTCGATGCAGCGATCGAATGCGTTATCGAAATGGGAATGGCTTCCACCTCAATGCTCCAGCGCAAGCTGAAACTCGGCTACGCCAGAGCCGCAAGAATCATCGACCAGATGGAGGAACGCGGAATCGTCGGTCCTTTTGAAGGAAGCAAACCCCGCCAGGTTCTCATCAGCAAGGAACAATGGCTTGAAAAGCAGCTCCAGGGCGATGAATAAAAGCCTCCCTTGTCAAAGGGAGGGGGACCGCGAAGCGGTGGAGGGATTCATAAATGAATTACCAGCATAATCCAAAGCTTACGGAAAATGCAAAAGAACTTCGAAAAAACATGACTAAAGAAGAAAAACACCTTTGGTACGATTTTTGAAGGATTATCCCGAACGTTTTTTGCGGCAAAAGGTAATTGACGATTATATTGCTGATTTTTATTGCCACAGAGCAAGGCTTGTAATCGAACTTGACGGAAGTCAGCATTATACAAAGGACGGAATTTTGAAAGATAAAATCCGTACCGAGCATATTGAAAAACGTAATTTGACCGTTTTTAGAATTCCGAACGGTGAGATAAATCATAATTTCGAGGGAACCTGCAGATTCATTGATGAATTTGTAAAAGAATCCCTCCGTCAGCCTTCGGCTGACACCTCCCTTTAGGCAAGGGAGGCTCAATAAAAAGGAGGAACAAACTTTGGGATTTTTCAGCAAAATAAGCGAAGGACTTAAAAAAACAAGAGATTCCCTCAAAGAACGTTTTGACGACGTTTTTGCGGGCGGTCACGTTGACGATGACCTTTTTGATGAACTTGAGGAAGCTCTTTTCCTTGCGGACACCGGCGCCGTGACCGCAGGCGCAATTTGCGAGGAACTTCGCAAAAGAGTTAAAAAAGAAGGAATTTCCGATCCGGAAAAAGTCCGAGAAATGATGTACGAAGTCGTTGCGGAAATGCTTCGGGGCGGACAGGAACTCAATATTGAAAACAAACCCGCGATCATTATGATGATCGGCGTAAACGGTGCGGGAAAAACCACCACCATCGGAAAGCTCGCAAAAAACTTTATGGACGAAGGCAAAAAAGTTGTTGTTGCCGCCGCAGATACTTTCCGTGCGGCCGCAATAGACCAGCTTGAAGTCTGGACCGAAC
>JAZQBJ010000133.1:0-1861 GCA_045545715.1 Oscillospiraceae bacterium | reverse complement strand
TTGGTCAATGGTTCTCTTTTTTTATTTACCTCATCTAAAAAGTTTTTAACAATCGTTTCTTCTTTAAACTCATACAGCAAATCTGTAATTTTAATAAATTCTGAGAGTTTTTCTGCTGTTTTAAAAAGCTCTTTTGCTTCTTTAAAAGCTTCTTCTTTTTCTTTTTCATATCTGCTTTTTTCTTCAGCAAGGCGTTCTTCTTCCCTACATTTTTCTTCTGCAATTCTTTCCTTTTGCTTTACAACTTGTTCCTCAAGTTTTTCTTTAAAATCCTCATCCGCAAAACGCAGAGCTTTTTTAAAATTATCTTTTTCCTTAAAATCCAAATTGATATCTGAAAGTCCCTCAAAACTGTTAACTTTCAGTTCCGCACAAAGTTTCCCCAGATACGCCATCGCATTTTTCGGCTCAAGGTCAAGAACTTTTTCAAAGTATTCATCAGCACTTTCCCATTCTTCGTCTTCAAGGAACAGAAATGCTCTTTCAAGAAGAGGCGCGGCATTGGTTGCAGGTGCCGAAACGCTTGCCATAACAGAAGTAGTCGCCGTTTCTTTCTGTTCTTCTTTAACGATAACCTTTTTGATTCCGCGGACTACGTCATTGATAAAACCGATTTTGCCCATATCCTGTGCCTGAAGGTGAGCAAACTCGTCCGGAAGTTCGTAAGCATCCATATCTTTATAGCAAGGAATAAGAAGCTTGTTGCGGTCGGTTTTCATAAGGTTAAGATATCTGGACCATTCGTTTTTGACCCAGACTGCATTGAAATATTCTGGTTTGGTTCCGATTGCAAGCATAACTTTTGCGGAATTGAGCGCAGCAAAAATGCAGGGCTCATAAGCAGAACCCAGCTTATCTTCCAGAGTTATTGCCGCATAGAAAACTTTATAGCCTTCCTGGGTAAGCTGATAATAAATATCGTTGGCAATGGCGCTGTCAACGGTGCGTCTTCCGGCAGAATCCGTTTCTTTATAGCAGATAAAAACATCGTAAGGCTCTTCCTTCTGGGAAAGTTCAAGGATTTCCCTTTGAATACGGTCAATTTCCTTCGCCTCGTTTTCATAAACGATTCTCTGGACGATATCTGCATATTTTATTGCGGATTTATAGTCCTCGTCCGCAATTACGGAGTCATAGGAAGTTCTGTGGCAGGTGGGGATACGCTTGAAAGTTTTGGGATCCTCCACATATTCAATGCCATAACGACAAAGAATTATACCCCAATATGCCTCGCATTCATCCTCTTTCGCCTGAACGATTTTTTCATAAATTGCTTCCGCTTTGTCAAATTCAGACTTCATGCGAAGGGTATTCGCCCTGTTGAAAAGGCTCTGAATATTTTCATCTTTTACAGTGGGAACAGTCTGAGTCGTTCCGCAGAAATCGCATTCGACTACTTTCATTCCTTCGGTGACCTCAAGGTCACCGCCGCACATTTTACATTTGAATACTGCCATTTTTCTGTCCTCCGGATTTTATTTTAAAGTTTGGAGTTCTTTTTCTATTTCAGCAATTCTTGCTTCAACTTTAGCTTTTTTACTGCCGCTGAAAAGGCCTTTTATATTGGGGAGTTCCGCTTCAAGTGTAGCTTTTTCTTTTTCGAGAGATTCTATTTTTGCTTTGCGGGCGGCTTCCTTGCGGGCTTTTTCTGCAGCGATTGCTGCTTCTTGCTCAGCTTTTTCTCTTATTTTCTTTTCGTACCGTTCTTTAAGCATTTTCTCTCTTTGTTCCGCAAACTCTTCCGCATCATCAAAAATATGGCAATACCAACAGTTACATTGCTTGTTATAGTCAGATCCTTTAACCTCAGCGCTTCCGTCAAAATAAATTACAACTGTATTAAGGTTATTTGCAAAAACTC
>JAZQBJ010000132.1:0-20506 GCA_045545715.1 Oscillospiraceae bacterium | reverse complement strand
GCGGCTGCATTGCCTATTGGAACATCCTCTTTTCCCGGGGCAGAGTCATCGGTATTCCGTGCCTTGCTTCGGAAATGGAAAAAGGATGCTTTTTCCGCGGAGTTTTCGGCACAAGAGCGTTTTTCATGAAGCGTTTTATGGAAAAATGGGGCGAAAAGGTCGAAATTTCCATTTCTCCGGAGGATATCCTTGAAAACGGCGCAAAAGAAGCAATCGTTATGTATTATCGCAAACCAAGGGTCGCGCATTACGTTGCTTTCACCGCCGCAGGCACCGACGAAAACGGAAAAAACCTTTACCGTTTTTATAACGTCGGCGGAAAAATCATGCGCCAGTTCGGCGAAGGAAACCCCGTCATCCTGACCCTTGAAGATTTCATCGAAAAAACCAACTATAATCTTTGCATTTATTATAAACTCAGCTGATAACAAAAACCCGGCGAAAACCGCCGGGTTTTTCTTTTTTTCCGTAGGGGCGGTATCATCACCCCGTAAATTAGCCGAGCAGAAAATCTATACAGAAAACCGCCGTCGGCTTGAACGATGGCGGTTGGGATTAGAAAGCACTATCTTCCGGTGGTGCCTTTTGTCCCCTTGATAGGGGACAGTTGTTGCGGGTGCAACACAGGGGTAGAAAGGCGTTTCTTTGGCGGGTACCGCCGTTTCTTTGCGCCAGTCAAAGAAATGGGGGTACATTATAAAAGAATCCCTCCACCATCTTCGATGGTCCCCCTTGCTCGCCGCAGACGGCAGACCCCTCTGTTTCACTTCGCTCAACATCTCCCCTAACAGGGGAGTCACCTCTGGGGAGCCTTTTTACATTCCTGCCATCATAACTTCAAAATCGCCCGGATTAAGGTTTTTGTCCGGAGTGATTTTTATCGCATAGCCGAGAGAAAGCCAATGTTCGATGTTGGATTTGTGCTGTCCGCTGCATTTGGAAACCTCGGAAGGGTTCACCTTGAGCACATAGTTTCCTTTCGGAAGACGGGTGAGCATAGGTGCAATTTTTTTGCGGAAGCGAAGACTTTCGCAAATTTCCCTGAAGGCAGGGTGATAGGGTCCGGCGACAAGGTTTTCCTCAAGGGATTCCTCCGCATGAAGACCAAGGCGGATGACATTTATATTATAAAGTTCAAAAATGTCAAGAAGTTCCGCACATTCCAAAGCGGCTTCCTCAACGGTCTGGGGTATGTATTCACCGTTCTCGAACCATTTTGCCATAAGGGTGTTTTTGAGCACAAGGGTCGGGTAGATACGCATGGTATCCGGCTTCAAAGCCGCAAACCTTGCGGCGGTAAGCAGGTCATCCTGTTTTGTGGAACCGGGCATGCCGGTCATCATCTGTAAACCAAGGGAAAAACCTGCGTTTTTGATAAGTTCCGCCGCTTTTTGAGTATCCTCAAAACTGTGTCCGCGGCGGTTTTTCAAAAGAACTTCGTTGTTACAGCTCTGGGCGCCGAGTTCAATGGAAGTTACTCCATATTCCTTGAGCACCGCGAGCACTTCTTCATCAATGGCGTCCGGTCTTGTGCTGATCCTGATCCCGGAAAAAGCCTTACGGTCGATCCATTTTTTTGCCGGAGCAAGAAGGCTGAGCATAAGTTCCCTCGGAATCATTGTAAAACTTCCGCCGAAGAAGGCGATCTCCGCCTTTTCGGAAAAACCGTGAAGTTCTCTCGCGGCTTTTTTAAGGGTTTTGTCAACTTCCTCCGGGGTGGGGATTCCGCTTTCGCCGGTTATGGAGTTCTGGTCACAGAACGAGCAGCGGTGGGGACATCCAACCATCGGAACAAAGAAAGCAACGTTTGCGTGTTTCATTGTCCCATCAGCTCCAATGCTTCTTTTGCGGCGTGCTGTTCGGCGGCTTTTTTGCTTTTGCCGATTCCGTGTCCGATAACGTTGCTGTTGAGCATGACGTCAACTTCAAAACGTTTGTCGTGGTCGGGGCCGCTTTCGCCAACAAGAACGTAAGTAAGTCTTTCTTCGGGATTTTTCTGAACGATCTCCTGAAGGAGAGTTTTGTAATCCTTGAACGGTGCGTTTTCAACGTGTTCAAGAGCTTTTTTTACAAATCTGAGCACAACTTTCGTTGCGGGTTCAATTCCGCCGTCAAGATAGATCGCGGCGAGCACCGCTTCAAAAGCGTCCGCAAGGATGGAAGGCCTTTCGCGGCCGCCCATAAGTTCTTCGCCGTGTCCAAGGCGAAGAAAAGATCCCATTTCAAGTTCGTTTGAAAAACCGCAAAGGCTTTTTTCACAAACAAGCGAAGCGCGAAGCTTTGTAAGTTCGCCTTCGGGAAGTTTGGTATAGTTTTCAAAAATATAATCGGAAACAATGATGCTCAAAACCGCGTCGCCGAGAAATTCCTGGCGTTCGTTATAGGGAACATGTTCCTTTGTTTCGTTTGCAAAGGAAGAATGGGTAATGCCGATTTCAAGGAATTTTCTGTTTTTGAACTTGTAACCGAGCTTTTCTTCAAGAATCGAAAGATCTCTGCTGCTCATTCGGCTTTTTCCTCCTTCATTTTTGCAATTGCGGAAGAAATGGTTCCGTTGATGTCGGTTTCAACAAAAATTTTTGCCTGGTTGATGGCGTTTTTAAATGCAACCGGGTTGCTGTTTCCGTGGGCTTTGATAACCGGTTTTGCAATTCCAAGAAGGGGCGCGCCGCCTCTTTTTGTGGAATCCATCTTATCTTTAAAATTTCTGATGCCGTCTTTAAGAATAAGCGCGGAAATTTTGGTAAGGGCGTTCTTCATGAGCATACCCTTGAGCATTTTTCCAAAGCCTTTTCCAAGGCCTTCGATGGTTTTGAGCACGATGTTGCCGGTCCAGCCGTCCGCAACGGCAACGTCGCAGGCTCCGGCGGGAACTTCGCGGACTTCAACGTTTCCGATGAAGTTATAGTCCGCTTTCTGCATGAGGGCAAAGGCTTCTTTCTGAAGTTCGGTGCCTTTGCTTTCCTCAACGCCGATGTTTATAAGACCGACGGTGGGGTTTTCGATTCCCTCAACGCTCTGCATATAAACGCTGCCCATCATTCCGAACTGGTTGAGCATTTCGGGGCGGCATTCAACGTTTGCGCCAAGATCAAGAAGCATATAGTCGTGCTCAAGTCCCGGAAGGACCGAAGCAAGAGCCGCCCTTTTGATTCCTTTGATGCGCTTTACGATAAGGGTTGCGGCAACAACAATTGCGCCGGTGGAACCTGCACCGACATAAGCATCGCCTGCGCCTTCCGCAAGAAGAGAAAGACCTTTAACAAGGCTGCTTTCCTTATATTCTTTAAGCGCAGAGGTGGGTTCTGCGCAAACAGGCATTACAAGCGGAGCATCAACAAAGGTGAATCCCTCGGTGGAGATATTCTCCTTTTCGCAAATTTCCTTCATTTCCGCTTCGTTTCCGACTGCGATTATTTCAACGCCAAGTTCCTTAACGGCCATTTCTGCGCCCTTAAGGGGAGCAAGAGGAGCGTTGTCGCCGCCGTAAATATCAATAATTATTTTCATAAAACAGCCTCCATAGCGGCAACCGCCCTTTCGGCAACGGCTTGATAGCGTTCGTCCTTATGGCGGATTTTGTTGGGGAGAGGGGGAAGAAGTCCCATATTTGCGCCCATGGGCTGGAAGTTTTCCACGCTCTCGTCGGTTATATAGTTTACCAGAGCCCCAAGCATAGTAAGCTCCGGAAGGATAAGCGGTTCTTTTCCTTCGGCAAATCTTGCGGCGTTGATTCCCGCAAGAATTCCCGTTGCGGCGGATTCGGTATAACCTTCAACTCCGGTGAACTGTCCGGCAAAGAAAAGGCGCGGTTCCGCTTTAAGGGAAAGGTTTTTGTTAAGAAGTCTCGGGGAATCCATAAAGGTATCCCGGTGCATAACTCCGTAGCGGAGGAATTCCGCGTTTTCAAGTCCGGGAATCATCGAAAAAACCCTTTTCTGTTCGCCGAACTTAAGGTTGGTCTGGAAACCGACCAGGTTATACATGGTTCCCTCGGCGTTTTCTCTGCGGAGCTGAACGTTTGCCCAGGGTCTTCTTCCGGTATGAGGGTCGGTTAATCCAACCGGACGGAGAGGCCCGAAACGAAGAGTATCGTGTCCGCGGGAAGCCATTATTTCGACAGGCATACAGCCTTCATAAACCTTCGGGTCGGCGGTTTCGAATTCATGGAGAGGAGCTCTTTCCGCAGTTATGAGAGCTTCATAAAATGCGTCGTATTCGTCCCTTTCCATGGGGCAGTTGACGTAATCCGCTTCGCCGCGGTCATATCTTGCGCCGAGGAAAACTTTATCCCAATCAAGGGAATCCGCGGAAACGATGGGAGCCACCGCATCATAGAAGGAAAGGGTTCCGCCGAAGCGTTTGCGGAGATTTTCCGCAAGAACGTCGGAAGTGAGAGGGCCGGTTGCAAAAATAACAATGCCTTCTTCCGGAACTTCGGTAACTTCGCCGTAAATAATTTCGATGTTGGGGTCGCTTTTAATTTTTTCAGTGATATATTCCGCGAATTTTTCTCTGTCAACAGCAAGAGCGCCGCCGGCGGCAACAGAAGTTTTTTCCGCCGCTTCCATTGTTATGGAACCGAGCATTCTCATTTCTTCCTTAAGAAGACCGCCTGCGGAATTAAGGCGCATTGCCTTGAGGGAGTTGGAGCAGACAAGCTCCGCAAAATTTTCGCTTTTATGCGCCGGGGAATATTTTTCCGGTTTCATTTCGCAAAGGCGAACTTTAAAACCAAGGGTCGAAAGCTTGTGGGCGGCTTCGCAGCCCGCAAGTCCCGCGCCGATTACGGTTATTTTTTCGCTCATTTTCCGGCCACCGCTCTTTCATAGTCGCATTCTGGGTTGGAGCAATAGATTTTTGCGTTGCGGCCTTTTTTGGAAAGAAGGGTCTTTCCGCAATTCGGGCATTTTTCGGCGGTGGGTTCGTCCCAGCTCATAAATCCGCAGCTGGGGTTGTGTTCACAGCCGTAATAGGTTTTTCCGGTTTTGGATTTTTTGGAAAGGATCCTTGCGCCGCAAAGAGGACATTCGCCGCCGGTTTCCTTAACGATTCGTTTTGTGTTCTGGCAGGCGGGATATCCCGGGCAGGCAAGGAATTTTCCGAAGCGGCCGGTTTTAACAACCATTTTTCTTCCGCATTTTTCACAGATTACGTCGGTTTCCTCTTCCGGAACCTGGATTTTTTCGCTGCCCTGATTTTTCTGGGCAAGTTCGAGAGATTTCTGGAAATCGTCATAGAATTTTCTCATCATATGGACCCAGTCGGTCTTGCCGTTTTCAACTTTATCCAGATCTTTTTCCATCTTTGCGGTAAAATCGACGTCAACAATGTTGGAAAAATGTTCGGTGATAAGATCAACGGTAACGGTTCCGAGGGCGGTGGGTTTAAGAGCCTTGCCTTCTTTTTCAACGTAGTTTCTGCTGATGATGGTGGTGATGATGGGCGCATAGGTGGAAGGCCTTCCGATTCCGTTTTCCTCAAGAGCCTTGATAAGAGAAGCTTCGGTGAATCTTGAAGGCGGTGCGGTGAAGTGCTGGTTCGGTTTGATTTCACGAACTTTGAGCACGTCGCCGGAACTTGCGTGTTTCGGAATGGAGGATTTTTCCTCGTCGCCGTAAGGATAAAGAACGGAGAAACCGTCAAAACGGACGGAAAATCCGCTGGCTTTAAATCCGTAATCGCCGGCATTTATATCGATGGAAACGGTGTCATAAAGCGCCGCTGCCATCTGGCTTGCAATAAATCTGTCCCAAACAAGCTTATAAAGCTTATACTGTTCGGGAGTAAGGCTTTCCTTAAGTTTATCGGGAGAAATTTCCGGCATGGTGGGGCGGATGGCTTCGTGAGCATCCTGCGCGCCGGCTTTTGTTTTATAAGCCTTTGCTCCGCTTGCAAGATATTCCTTGCCGTAAATTTTTTCGATATAGGCTGCGGCGGCCTGTTTTGCCTCCGCAGAAATTCTGAGAGAGTCGGTTCTCATATAAGTGATAAGACCGACCGCGCCAAGACCCGGAACTTCAACGCCTTCATAAAGTTCCTGTGCAATTCTCATGGTTCTTCTGGGCTGGAAGCCAAGGCGAAGCGAAGCTTCCTGCTGAAGGGTGGAAGTTATGAAAGGCGGAGCGGGCTGTTTTTTGCGGACGCTTTTTTTGATTGCGCCAACGGTGAAGGGAACTCCTTTGAGTTCTTCAACAATTGCGTTTGCCTCTTCGCCGTTTTTAATTTCGATTTTTTCGCCGTTTTTGGTGGCAAGTTTTGCGGAAAAAGCGGAAGTTTCGCCCTTTTCACAAAGTTTTGCGTCAATGGACCAATATTCTTCCGGAACAAAAGCTTCGATCTCTCTTTCGCGGTCAACAATAAGTTTTACCGCAACGGACTGAACACGGCCTGCGGAAAGGGAAGAACCTCCGCGAATATTTTTCCAAAGGAACGGGCTCAATTTATAACCGACAATTCTGTCGAGAACGCGGCGTCCCTGCTGTGCGTTAACAAGGTCGGTGTCAATGGTTCTGGGTGCGGCCATTCCCTGTTCAACGCCGAAATGGGTGATTTCGTTAAAGGTAACGCGGTTTTGCGCATCCATCGGAAGTCCGAGAAGTTTTGCAAGATGCCAGGAAATTGCTTCGCCTTCGCGGTCAGGGTCCGTTGCGAGATAAACGTAATCTGCGGCGGCGGCCTGTTTTTTAAGGCTGCGAACAAGGTTTTCCTTGCCGGAAATAAGAATATATTGAGGAACAAAACCGTTTTTTACGTCAATTCCAAGAGTTGTTTTCGGAAGGTCACGGACGTGACCCATGGAAGCAACAACGGTAAAATCCTCTCCAAGATATTTTTCAATGGTTTTTGCTTTTGCAGGGGACTCCACTATAACAAGGTTTTTTGCTGTTTTTGCGGAGCGCTTTACTGCTTTGGTTTCTGCTGCCGTAATGATAACCCCCTAATTCATATTAAGCCTCCCTTGTTAAAGGGAGGGGAACCGTCGAAGACGGTGGAGGGATTCTTTTTTTTGTGAATCCACAGTCGGTGTGTAAAAATTATGCAATAACAAATCTTCTGCCGGAAGCGGGAACTATAAGTCCGAGAAGTTCAAGTTCCGTAAGTCCTACTGCAACGGAAGAGGATGAAAGTTCGGTAAGGTCGGAAATTTCGTCCGAACTTTTGGGACTGCGGTCAAGAACCGCATAAATTGCCGCCGCGTTTTTTGAAAGACCGGGCGGCGGAGCTTTTTTAACGGTCTTTGCCGTTTTTTCTGGTCTTTCGTTCTTTGCTTCGGGATTTTTTTCAACCTTGCGCTTCTGGATTTTTTCAAAACTCAGGTGCGAAGTATATTCTTCCCCGAATTCCATAAGAATGTCCTTTGCGTCCGCAACGGGAATAGCCCCGCTTCGCAAAAGCCTGAAAGTTCCCTGGGAAGTGGTGCGGTTAACGTCCGCCGGAACGGCAAAAACTTTTCTGCCCTGTTCAAAGGCAAGGTTCGCGGTGATGGAAGTTCCGCTTCTGGCGGCTGCTTCAACAACGCATACTCCAAGGCTCATTCCGGAAACGATTCGGTTGCGAATCGGGAAAAAGCTTCCCGCCGCTTCCGCATCCGGAACAAATTCACTTATAACGGCGCCGTTTGCGGCGATAAGTTCCTTGAGCTCAACGTTTTCCGGCGGAAAAGTTTTGCAGATTCCGCAGCCCTGGACCGCAACGGTTTTTCCTCCTGCGGAAAGGCAGGCTTTGTGCGCTGCGGAATCAATCCCCAAAGCCATTCCGGAAACAACAAGTGCTCCGGCGCTGCCGAGTCCGCCGGCAATTATCTGGGACATTTTGTTTCCGTATTCGCTGATGCGCCTTGTTCCCACAACCGCAACGGCGGGTTCCTGGTTAAGGCAGGTCTCGTCGCCGAGAACATAAAGCACCGGCGGCGCGGATTTTATTGAAAGCAGATTCTGCGGATAAAATTCCGATTCCTTTGTGATGACCTTTGCACCGTAATTTTCAGCGGTTTCCACTGCTCTTTTTGCAAAATCAAGGCTTGTTGCCCGGATGCGAAGAGCGTCAATGGCGTTTATGGTGCCGACTTTTTCAATTCCGGAATCTCCGGAAAGAAAGAATTCTTCCGGGTCGGGAAAAACCCGAAGGATATCGTCAACAATTTTGCTTCCGGGCTGTGCGGCAATTCCAAGCCATGCCCAATGTTCAAGACTCATTTTCCGGGTCCTCCTTTCATTCAACAAAGCCTCCCTTGCCTAAAGGGAGGTGTCAGCCGAAGGCTGACGGAGGGATTCCTTTACAAATTCATCAATGTATCTGCTGATTCCCTCAAAATTATGATTTATTTCGCCGTTTGGAATTCTCAAAACGGTCAAATCACGTTTTTCAATATGTTCGGTCCGGATTTTATCTTTCAAAAGTCCGTCCTTTGTATAATGCTGACTTCCGTCAAGTTCAATTACAAGCCTTGCTCTGTGGCAATAAAAATCGGCAATGTAATCATCGATTATTTTCTGGCGAAGAAAACGGACAGGATATCCTTTCAGAAAATCGTACCAAAGATGTTTTTCTTCTTTGGTCATATTTTTCCGGAGTTCTTTTGCATTTTCTGTTAATTTCGGATTATGCTTTCTTTCCATAAAAAAGAATCCCTCCGTCATTTCCTTACGGAAATGCCACCTCCCTTTAGGCAAGGGAGGCTTTTATTTCTGCATTGCCGCCGAATAGATCATAATTGCCGCGGCGGAAGCGGCGTTAAGGCTTTCGGCCTTGCCAGGCATGGGTATCATAACCACGTGCTCGCAGGCTTCGATTACTTCGTGCTCAAGTCCGTTTCCTTCGTTTCCGATGAGCACGCAGGATCTTTCGCTGAATTTAACCTCCGGAAGGAGAAGGGCATTTTCTGCTAAGGCAGAAGCATAGGTGGAAACTCCCGCTTTGTGAAGAAGCGAAAGCGCCTCGGCCGTTTCAGAAAACACCTTTATCGGAAGGCGGAAAATACAGCCCATTGTTCCGCGCAAAACCTTCGGAGAAAAGCAATCGGCACAGCCGCAAAGAAAAACTCCCTTTGCGTCCATGGCTTCGCAGGTACGAAGAATGGTTCCGATGTTGCCCGGATCCTGAAGATTTGAAAGAAGAACAAAAACGCCTTTCTGACCAAGGTCAAGGGGTTTTTCTTCCATTTTGCAAACCGCAAAAACCCCCTGGGGAGTTTTTGTGTCGCTTATTTTTTCAGCAACGGAACAAGTTATATTATACACCTCTTTTGCTTCGGAAAGAAGAGCAGAAAGATATTCCGGATACTTTTTTTCTGCTTCTTCCGTAACAAAAAGGCGGAGAACTTCTGCGCCGCTTTTGCAGGCTTCGGAGCAAAGTCTTGCACCTTCAACGACAAAAAGACCGCTCTGGCGCCTTGCTTTTTTGTCGGAAACAAGTGCTGCGGCTTCCTTGATCAAAGGGTTTTCACGGCTTGAAATAAGCATAACGTCCTCCTGTTTTTGGAAAAATTGGAAGTAATTGTATGGAATTTTGCCCCATAAAATTACCCGTAAATAAAGCAATTCGCCCGAGCTAATGTATAACTCGGGCGTTTATTGTCGAAATTAAAGAGCTGCTTTTGCCTGTGCGCAAAGAGCTGCAAAGCCTTCTGCATCATGGATTGCCATTTCGGAAAGCATTTTTCTGTTAAGGGTTACACCGGATTTTTTAAGGCCGTTCATGAAAGTGGAATAGTTCATATCGTTCATTTTGCAGCCAGCGGAAATTCTGGTGATCCAAAGTCTTCTGAATTCTCTCTTTTTCTGTTTTCTGCCGATATAAGCATAGCGGCCGGTTTTCATAACTGCTTCTTTAGCAGTTCTGAACAGTCTGTGTCTTGCGCCATAGTAACCTTTAGCAAGTCTCAGAACTTTTTTTCTTCTTTTATGGGACATAACTCCGCCTTTAACACGAGCCATAGTATTTAACCTCCGTTAATATTAAATAAAGTTAATAATTTCTGTTTTTGTCTTTCCTATGCAAAAATTATGCGTAAGGAAGAAGTTTGGTAAGTTTCTCCATGTTGGTTGCATCTGCATAAGTAGATTTACGGAGATTACGTTTACGTTTGGTGTCTTTTCTCTGGGAGTTGAGAATGTGGGATTTGAATGCTTTTGCGCGTTTTACTTTACCGTTTTTGGTGAGTTTGAAACGTTTTTTTGCGCCGGAATGGGTTTTAAGCTTTGCGTTCATTTTGATTTCCTCCTGATATTTGGTTTGCAAAAAGCAATTTTTAAACGAACTTATTTGCCGGATTTGGAGCTGATGATCATAACCATGCTTCTTCCTTCAAGTTTGGGCATTTTATCGACAGAACCGAATTCTGCAACGCCGTCGGCAAATTTCTGTACCATTTCGGTACCGAGTTCGGGGTGAGCCATTTCTCTTCCGCGGAAGCGAACGGAAACCTTAACTTTGTTGCCGTCTTTAAGGAATTTAATTGCGTGGTTAAGCTTGGTATTAAAGTCGTTGGTATCGATGTTGAGGGAAAGACGAATTTCTTTAACTTCGATAACTTTCTGGTTTTTCTTGGCCTCTTTTTCGCGTTTCATCTGTTCGAATTTGTATTTGCCGTAATCCATGATGCGGCAAACATGGGGATTCGCGGTGGGCGCGATTTCAACAAGGTCAAGGTTTTTCTCCGCGGCAATGGCAAGGGCATCTTTAAGAGAGATGATACCGAGCTGTGCGCCGTCGGAATCGATCACGCGGACTTCTTTTTCGCGGATCTCATCGTTGATGAGCAGTTCCTGCTTAGCTATTGTCAAACACCTCCAAAATAATAAAAAAAGTGCGGTTTCTTTTTCTTGCAAAAGAAGCACCGCACACGAACGAAGAAATCCAAAGGGCGCATTATACCCCCATCGGTTTTCTCAAATCTTTGCCGTGCCTGATTCTCTGATCGGACGGCGAGAACTGTTCGTTCTGCTTCTTTGTCCTAAATATTATAACGGCTCGAAAGCCCTTTGTCAATACCAAAATTCAAATTTTTTTGATATTTATGCGAAAAAAACGATATCCCGGAGGGAAAAGGCTCCCTTGTGTAAAGGGAGCTGTCAGCACAGCTGACTGAGGGATTGTCAAACTCCGTCCGGCCATAATATTTTGTTTTTTACATAAAAAAAGCTCCGCCTTGCGGAGCTTTTGATTTTTTAAAGTTCTTTTTTCCAAAGACCGTGGAGATTGCAATATTCGTAAGCTGCAACGGGTTCGTCGTCAACAACTTCAAATTTTGCTTCGGGAGCATCGCCGGCTTCAAGATATTTGATCTGGAAACCTTTTTTGGTTTCAAGAATGATCCATTCGATGTGGTGTTCCGGAAGCATCGGATGGGTAACTTCGCCGATTTTTACGGTAACGGTGTTTTCCTTGATTTCAACAACGGGAACATGTTTTTCAACCGCTGCATCAACAGAACCGGGGATAAGCTCGGTTTTGCCAAGGGTTCCGTTCTGTTCGCCAAGATTAAGAAGAATTTTGTCACAGCCTTCGCAATGATAAATTTTCATAAGTCTATCTCCTTTTTCAATAATAGTCAATATGGATTATTCTTCACATTCCACAGCACCAATGGGACCGACAATGGGAAGGGGGTCGATTCCAAGTCTGGTGTAATAATCGGAAAGTGCGGATTTGACAGCCTGTTCCGCAAGAACGGAGCAGTGGATCTTGACTGCGGGAAGTCCGTCGAGAGCTTCAACAACAGCTTTGTTGGTAAGTTTAAGCGCATCGTCAATGGATTTTCCCTTGATCATTTCGGTTGCCATGGAGCTGGTTGCAATTGCGGCGCCGCAGCCAAAGGTTTTGAATTTAACGTCAACAATAATGCCGTTTTCGATTTTAAGATACATTTTCATAATGTCGCCGCATTTTGCGTTGCCGACTTCGCCAACGCCGTTTGCGTCTTCAATCTCGCCGACGTTGCGGGGATTGGAAAAATGGTCGAATACTTTTTCAGAATATAACATTTGCTTTTCCTCCGATTTTATGCAAGGGATTTTTCGGTTTAAACCTCCCCTTGAGGGGAGGTGTCTGCAAAGCAGACGGAAGGGTGTTTTATTAGTGCATCATTTTAACTTTTTTATTTTCGCCCTTCATCATGGATTCCCAAAGGGGACTCATGGCGCGGAGTCTTTCAACAATTCCGGGAAGAGCTTCAAGAATATAATCGACGTCTTCTTCGGTGTTGCTGTCATCAAGGCTTATTCTGAGAGAACCGTGGGCGGTTTCGTGAACAAGGCCAAGAGCAAGAAGAACGTGGCTGGGGTCAAGGGAACCGGAAGTGCATGCGGAACCGGAACTTGCGCAGATTCCGAGCATGTCAAGACTAAGAAGAAGACTTTCGCCTTCAATTCCCTCGATGGAAATGTTTACATTTCCGGGAAGGCGTTTTTCTCTGTCACCGTTAAGACGGGTGTGTTCGATTTTAAGAATGTTGTCGATAAGTTTGTCGCGAAGAACCTTTGTCTTTGCGGCGCGTTCTTCAATGTTCTCGTTTGCAATCTGCATTGCTTTTGCAAAGCCCATGATTGCGGCAACGTTTTCGGTGCCGGCGCGTTTTCCGCGTTCCTGGCCGCCGCCGTCGATAAGGTTCGGAAGAAGAACACCTTTTCTTACGTAAAGCATGCCGATGCCTTTCTGGGCGTGGATCTTGTGTCCGGAAAGGGAGAGCATATCAACGTTAAGTTCGTTTACATCGATTCTGACATGACCCATGGCCTGAACGGCGTCGGTATGGAACCAGACTTTGTGTTCGCGGCAGATTTTGCCGATTTCAGCGATGGGCTGAATGGTTCCGATTTCGTTGTTGGCGAACATAATGGAAACAAGACCGGTATCCGGACGAATCGCTGCCTCGACATCCTCGGGTTTTACGATTCCGTTTTCATAAACGGGAAGGTAGGTGACTTCAAAACCCTGTTTTTCAAGAGCCTTGCAGGTGTGAAGAATTGCGTGGTGCTCAAAAACAGAAGTGATGATATGTTTTTTACCCCTTTTTGCAAGGGTCTGCATTGCGCCTTTAAGCGCCCAGTTGTCGGATTCGGAACCGCAGGAGGTGAAATAAACTTCGTTAGGTTCCGCGCCGATAACGGCTGCCACATCTTCGTGAGCTTTTTTAAGAGCCCAGCCGGCCTCGCGTCCTTTGGAATATATGCTTGAAGCGTTGCCATAGCCTTCGGTAAGCCAGGGCATCATAACATCGAGAACTTCTTTGGAGATGGGAGTCGTTGCGGCATTATCCACATAGACAAAACGTTTTTCCAAATTCGTTTCCTCCTTGATAATTATTGACCTTTTCGGTCTTCCGGAAATTATATTATACTTTTTTTGTAGGAATTGCAATATCTATTTGATAATATTTCCAAATTATTTAAAAAATATACCGTAAAAAACCGGTTTCCGGAATAAACAGCCTTCCAATTGAGAGGAAGGCGGCAAAACCGAGGGGATTGTCAAACCGGTTCCGGCAAAAAAATGGGGCGCACCGCGGTGCGCCCTTATTTTTTTTAAACTTCAAGTTCCTTTCCGAAACGGAAGGACCAGATTATTGCGGAAACGACCTCTTTTCCAAGACTTTCGGAAAGAAGACGCTTATACATATTGAGCTGTGCGGAATATCGTTCCCGAAGTTCCTCGATATCCTCAACAAAGTCGGTTTTGTAGTCAACAACGATAAGTTTTCCGTTTTCTTCAAAAACGCAGTCCGCAACACCCTGAACGGTGATTTTGTCCTCTTCCGAAGCACCCTCAAAGCCAAGTTCCGCCGCGGGAATTCCACGAAGGAACCTGAGTTCTCTCCAGACTTTCGGCGAATTCTCGATTCTTTTATAAAGTTCGCTTTCAAAAAACTTTTTGACTTTTGCGGGGTCGATAACTTCCGCTTGTTTTTGAGAAATAAACTTCTTTTCAGAAAGCCGTTCGATTTCGGTTTTCGGGTTTTCTTTGGCAAGCTCAAAATCGCAAAACTGCATAAATGTATGAAGAGCGGTGCCTCTGTCTGCGCCGGAAAGATTTCCGCCGGTGGGTTTTGCGGAAAAAAGCATCTTTTGGTGCATTTCCTGATGGGTGAGGGAAGAAACTCCCGCTTTTGCCGGAATTTTTTCAGAAGCGGCAAAAGGATATCTCCATTTTTCTCTTTCAATAAGGGTGCGGTAAAGACTTTCGTCCGCGGCTGCGGAAGGTTTTTCCTCTTCGGCAGTAATTTCTTCCGGAACCCCTTCGGAACAGAAGCTGAACTTCCATTTGGTATCGTCCGGAACGCAGAAGCTTTCCTCAAGTCCTGCCATAAGCCGGAAATCCTTTGCGTCCGGGTGTCGCAAAAGAGAAGCTAAAATCCAGTCCGCCTCGCATTTGGCCGAAGAAACGGTAAAAGGATCCAGCCTTTCACCGCATCTTGCGTCCGCGGCAAGGGATTCAAGATATTTTCCGCAGTCTTTTTTACAGCAGGTTATGATGAGGTTTTCCTTCGGCCTTGTAAGCGCAACGTAAAGAATCCTCATTTCCTCCGCAAGGTTGTACCTCCGAATTTCGTGCTTAAGCGCAAACTGAGGAACGGTGGTGTATCTTGCGCCGGAAATTTCGTCCCTTGCCGGGCAGGCAAAGCCCAGTTCCGGGTGGAGGAGAGGCTCATCGCTGCGCTCGGTGCGGAAAAGTTTTCCGGTTCCGCAAAGGAAAACCACCGGGAATTCAAGACCTTTTGAACCGTGAACGGACATAATACGGACGCAGTTTCCGCCGTTTCCGGTGGAACCGGCGGGTTTAAGGTCGCTTTCCCTTTCCTCAAGCCGGCAAATAAAACGGATAAATGCGGAAAGTCCGTGGGCGCCGGCTCTTTCTCTGTCGCCGGCATATTTTATAAGAAGACGGAGGTTTGCAAGTTTAAGTTCCCCTTCGTCACAGCTTCTCATAACCTGGGGAAAAGCCGTTATGTCATAAAGCCGCTCAATAACCTCGTCGCTGCGCTCATAAGCGGCGGCTTTCCTGAGGGAATCAATAACCGAAACAAAGTTTTTCGCCTTTTCGTTTCCGTTTTCCGCGGCGTTTTTAACGGATATCCAAAGGGGTATCTTTCTGTTTTCGGAACGTATCCCGGCAAGTTGGTCCGGAGTGAAAAGGAACATTTCCGAAAGCATCGCTCCCGCAAGAGGAATATCCAGAAGAGGGTTGTCGATGATTTTAAGAACGTCGATGACCGCGGCGATTTCCGGTCGGGAAAGAAAGCCTTTGTCGTTTTCGCTTCGGCAATTTATTCCGCGTTTTCTGAGGGCGGAAAGAAAAACCTCCGCCTTTCCTTTGGCCGCCCGGAAAAGTATGCAGATATCCGAATAGCGCACCGGACGGATCTCTCCTTTTTCGGAAATGGTCTCGCCCCTTAATACCATATTATATATACGGTCGGCAACGGCTTCCGCTTCGGCTTTTGTGGTGTCCCGGTCGGACTCAATAAGCAAAAACTCGTTTCTCACCGAATCGCTTTCGGGAAAATCCGCCGCCGGAATAAGCATTTCGGAATCGTCATATTCGATCTCCGCCGCTTTTTCGGACATGATCTGGCGGAAAACATAGTTGACCGCTCCGGCTATGTTTTTTCTGCTTCGATAGTTCCGGCCCAGAATTATGGTGGCCGGGAATTTCTTTTCCGGGCCTAAAACCGGCCAGCTGCGGCGTTTTTCAAGAAAAAGCTCCGGCATCGCCTGGCGAAAACGGTAAATGCTCTGTTTAACGTCGCCGACGAAGAAAAGATTTCTTCCGTTGGAAATGGTGCGGAAAATGCTGTCCTGAACCTTGTTGATATCCTGACATTCGTCGATAAGGATATAGTCAAAACGGGCAGAGATATCTTTTGCAACTTCCGAAGGAACATATTCGCCGTGCTCGTTTTTTTCGGTGAGCACAGAAAGGGTGAACTGTTCGAGATCGGTATAGTCGATAAGCCTTTTTTGCTTTTTAAGTTCCCGGAATTTTCTGTCATATTCAAGAGTGACTTCCGAAAGGATCCGGAAGTTTTCATAGTTTGAAATGATATCCTCGCGGAATTCTTCGGAAGAAACGGAAAATTCCTTTGCAAGAACCTTCTGGATGATTCCGGTTGAACCGCAATATTCGTCACGGACTGCTTTGACTCTTGCTTTGAGCATCTCGTCCGCGTCTTTGACCGTCGGTTTTTTTGAAAAACCCGGAACAGCAAGTATCTGTCCGAAGCTGTCCCAGTTTTTCTCGTCGCATCGGTCAATAAGCCGCCTTAAAACAAAGGCGTCGTCCCGGAACATTGCGGAATATTTTTCGCAGTACTGCCTGTCGCATTCCTCCGCCATATATTCCGCCCTTAAAAGATGGTGGCTGAGCACCGACCGGGCATATCCGAAAAGGATCCTGCCCCAGGGGCTCTCTTCAACCGGAATTTCCGGGTCATACATGGCAAGTTTTTCCGAAAGCCAGTCCTCATAGTGGGGAAGAGCGCTTATAAACCCATAAAGGGTGAGCACCGCTTCGGAAAGTCCGCCGTCGCTTCGCCCTCCGCCAAGGGTTTCCGAAAGCCGTGCAAAGGCTTCGCCCCCTTCGGAATAGAATTTTTCGATGGTTTCCTCAAGGGCGGAAAAAGAAATGTCCGCTGCTTCGTCCTCATCAGCAATGGAAGGGTCGGGCATAAGCCCGAGAAGGCTTGTGTTTTCCCGAACAACTTCGGAACAGAAGGAATGGATGGTTCCGATATGAGCACGCTCCATCAGGAGAAGCTGGCGCGAAAGCCGGGAATCCTCCGGATTTTCAAAAGCAAGCTTCGAAAGGCTTTCGTTTATTCTGCTTCGCATTTCTGCTGCGGCAAGCCTTGTGAAGGTAACTATAAGAAGTCTGTCCGCATCCACCGGATTTTCTTCGTCCGTGAGCATGCGGATAACCCTTTCAACAAGAACGGCGGTTTTTCCGCTTCCCGCCGCGGCAGAAACAAGTATGTTTCCTCCAAAGGAATTGATGGCATCAAGCTGATCACTGTTCCAGATCCTTTCAGCCATTGTCATCACTTCCTTTCACTTTATCAAAAAATACGTTGTCACGGAAGGATTCGTGCTCAACAAAAGGCGCGTTTTCGCCTCTTCTGCAAATTCCTTTATAGCGGCAAAAATCGCAGGGCGAGCTGCTGTTTTTGCGGTAAGGCAAGGCGGCAATTTTTCCTTCGGAAAGCTCGTTTGCAATTCCGATGAGCAGCGAATCTATGTGTTTTTTGATAACACCGAATTCCGCAAGACTTGCAAGCGAACCGGAAGGCCCGCCTTTACCCATTTTTGCCGGAATATAAAATCCGCCAAGACCCGGTTCCATTGCGTTGAGCACCGCCGGATCGTCAAGCAAAAGCCCGTTCATCCGAAAACTCTTTTTCTGCGCTTCGGCAACCTCTTCGGGACTTTCGTCCCTTTCCATTTTCAAAACGGAGTTTTTCGCCGGCATATAAAGAACGCCGGAGGGTATAGTTTCCGAAAGTTCGCCTTTTCCGCCCTGCTGAATGGAAAAAAGATATACCAGCATCTGGATGTTTATTCCGTAATAAACGTCGCAAAGAGCAAAATCCTTCGAACCGGTTTTATAGTCAACAACTCTTACGTAACGTTCGCCGTCCCGGTCGAGCACGTCGATGCGGTCAACGGTTCCCTCAACGGTGATTTTCTTTCCGTCCGGGGTTTCAAGCCGGTAAAGACCGATGTTTTTTCCGCCCAGGGGTTCCTCAAAAGCAAAGGGAACAAATTCCGAAGCAAAAAACTCTTCCCCAAGCCGGCGCAAAAGCCTTGTGACAAAGCCTGCGGTGCGGCGGTAAAGATACATAAAACGTGCGGTTTTTCCTTTTTCGGAACCCATTACGCTGTCAAGATATTCCTTGAGCACAAGATCCACTTCCGCGCGGAGCTTTTCATCCGAAAGAGCCGCAATTCCTCGCCCGCCGAACTTCGGAATAAGCACCTGGAGCACGTGATGAATAAGCGTTCCGGCGGAAAGGGGAGAAAGTTCCGCTTTCTGCCTTTCCTTGAGCACCAAACCGGATTTGATGAAATAGGAGAAAGGACACTGGCTGAAGGTATCCAGCTTTGTGGGTGAAAAACGGAAGTTTTCACCGAAAAGCTTTTCGGCGTTTTTCGGATTTTTAAGGGCAAAGTTTTCCGCCTCAACAGCCTTGCCGAGCTTTTGAGCACGCTCCGCCCAAAGCTCCCTTTCGGAAAAATATTTTTTAAGCGCTTCGGAATTTCCGTCGGAATTTTTGCCGAAAGAAGCAAGGTGTTCGAAGGCAAAACTTTCGCTGCAAAGCCAAAAATCCTCCCTGAGTTCCGCGGTGGATTCCTCTCTGAGCACGCCGACCGAACCTCTGAGCCTGCTTATGAGCACAGAAGGGCTCTGTTCTGCGGAGGAAATGTCATATTTCGGCCAGGAGGCGATAACTTTTTCAGAAGCACTTGTGAAAGCGGTATAGGCATACATTCTTTCGGAAAGAACGGCGTCGTTTTCGCCTTCACCAAGTTCAAGACCCTCGTCCGCAAGGATTTTTCGTTCCTCGTCGGTAAAAAGCGAACGGTTTTTCGGCGGCGCAGGAAAAACCCCGTCGCAAAGCCCGATTATAAAGACCGCTTTTATGTCCGAAGGCCGGATTCTGTCGGCGGTTCCGGCGGTGACACAGTCAAGGGTATGGGGCAAAACGCCGATTTTTGCTTCGCTTATGATAAGTTCAAAAAGCCTTCCCATGGTTTCGCCGCCAAGCCGGGTTTCGCCAAGGGCAGAGGAAAATTTATCAAGGGCAGAAACAACAAAGCTCCAGAAAGCGTCAAGATTTTCCGCTTCGGCGGTTTCACCCGCAAGGGTAAGTTCGTCATAAAGTCTGCGAAGGCCTTCGGTGACCTCGCAATCGCAGAGATAGTCATAAAAGGCTTCGGAAAATTCCCTTCCGCTGGGGGAAGAAATCCTGCGTTTTAGTTTTTCAAGGGGAACGATTACCTTTTCCCTGAGGGAATTGAGCCGAAGAAGCGTTTCGGAATCCTCTTCCCGGGGTTCGCGGAATCCATCAGGGCTTCCGGTAAAAGGTTCAAGGAAAAGCGAGCCCTTTATATTCCATACAAAACAATAGTTTTCAAATTCCGCGGCATCTTCCGCCGAAACCGGAAGAATGCCTGTTTTTAAAATCCTGAGGATATCCGCGGAGGAAAAATTTTCCCGAACTGCCGCAAGGGAAGCGGAAATAAAGGCGGAAAGCGGATGGGCCGAAAGTCCCTCGTTTCTGTCCATATAAAGCGGGATACCTGCACGTTTGAAAGCGGCGGGAAGCGCATGTTCATAAGGAGAAAGATCCCTTGCGATTATGGCCATATCTCTCCAGCGGTAACCCTGTTCCTCCGCAAAAGATCTTGCGGTAACGGCGATAAAATTCGCTTCGTCATAAGGGTCGATTGCACGGATAAGGCGCACTTCGCCGAGGTTGGGCCTTTTTTCGCCGGAAACTGGGCGCAAAAAGTTTTCCTCAATGTCGATTATAGCTTCGGGCCGCGGGTCGTTTTCGCTTTCGGCAAAAAAAGGAGTTTTAACGGAAGAACCGACTTCTTTTGCGATTTTTTCGATTTTTGCTGCGGTGCGCTGGGTTTTGGAAAAAAGCCCCGTGCCTCCGGTTCTGTCATGGATCGAATCACAGCAAAGGCTTACCTCAACAAAAGGCGACTGTTCAAGAATTGCCCGAAGCATTTTGTATTCGCTTCCGGTAAAACCGGTGAAGTTGTCGATAAAAACAGCTTTTTCGCTGAAAAAATCGTTTTCCGAAAGAATTTCGCAGGCTCTTTTTATATCAGTCAGCGGGTCGATAAAACTTTTTTCAAGCATTGCATTATAAAGCTCAAAAACGGTGGAAAGATCTGCGGCTTTTTCGCCGAGCGTGCCGCCTTTTTCTGCAACCGAAGCAAGTTCTGCCGAGGAGATCCCGGCGTTTTTGAGTTCGGTGTCCGCAGCTACAAGTTTCTGGATAAAAGGAGCGCCGTGGATGTTTTTTCCGTAATACCGAAGTTCATCTTCACAGGCGGAAAGCGCCGCGCCCATAAGAAGAAATTTTGTGGTGTCGTCGGTATATTCTCCGGCAAGTCCGCCGAATTTTCTGAAGATGCTGTTGCAAAGGCGGGAAAAGCTCAAAACCTCAACATCTCTGGCTTTTTCGGTTCCAAGAAATTCGTCAAGAAGTTTTTCACTTTCGAAAGAAAACTGTTCCGGAACGATAAGAAAAGAGGAATCCTGCTTTGCAATATCTTCATAAAGATGTTTTCGCCTTGCCTCCTCGTTTGTTCCGATAATAAAACGAAGCATTCTTTCGCCGCCTTTCCATAAAAACTTATATAAAATAATAATACCATAATTAAAGATAAATGTGTAGTACAAAACCGCACCGTTTTTGCACCGACAGATTCATCGAACCATGTCTGATCAAAACCGGGCGGATAAAATAGCCTCCCCTATCAGGGGAGGTGGATTT
>JAZQBJ010000131.1:0-8193 GCA_045545715.1 Oscillospiraceae bacterium | reverse complement strand
AAGGCACCGACGGATATCTTGAAGCAATGGATATCCTCCTTGAAAGGAGCAAAAACAGATGATTGCCGAAATCAAACCCGGAAAAGGCAAAGGCAAAATGGTCGCTCCGCCTTCAAAAAGCATGGCGCACCGCCTTCTTATCGGCGCCGGTCTTGCGAATGGAAAAAGCATAATCGAAGGAATTTCCTCCTCCGAAGATATGAAGGCAACTCTTGATTGTCTTTCCGCAATCGGTGCAAAATATGAAATCAAAGGCGAAAAAGTTACCATAACCGGCGCGGATATCCGCAATATTCCGGAAGGCGCAGTTTTCAGATGCCGCGAAAGCGGAAGCACCCTTCGGTTTTTTATTCCGATCTGCCTTCTTGACGGAAAGACCTTTACCCTTACCGGAAGCGAAAAACTTCTTTCCCGTCCCCTTTCAGTTTATGAAGACATCTTTAAAAAACAGGGCATAACTTTTGAAGCATCACCGGATAAAATCAAAGTCGGCGGAAAGCTCCAAAGCGGAACTTATAAAATAAAGGGCAACATAAGCAGCCAGTTTATAACCGGACTTCTTTTTGTTCTTCCGCTTATGGAAGAGGACAGCGTTATCCAGCTTATTCCCCCGGTGGAAAGCCTTTCATATATCAACCTCACCATTGAAGCCCTTGCGACCTTCGGCGTTGAAATAAAATGGCAGGACGAAAAAACCCTTTTTATAAAAGGAAAACAAAGCTATAAAGCCGTTGAAACTTCTGTTGAAGGGGATTATTCCAACGCGGCATTCTTCGCCGCTCTTAACGAACTTGGCAGCGAAATCGAAATGACCGGCCTTAACCCGAAAAGCCTCCAGGGCGACAAAGTTTATGAAAAAAACTTTGCCCTCCTCGGAAAAGGCACCCCAACCATAAATATCTCCGATTGCCCGGATCTCGGCCCGATTCTTTTTGCCGTTGCGGCAGTTAAAGGCGGCGGAGTTTTTACCGGAACAAGGCGTCTTAAGATAAAAGAAAGCGACAGAGCTTCCGCCATGGCGGAAGAACTTTCGAAATTCGGCGTTGCGGTTACTGTTCATGAAGACAGCGTTGTGGTCTATCCTCATGATTTTCATGCTCCGACCGAAATTCTTTGCGGTCATAACGACCACAGGATCGTAATGTCCTGCGCGGTTCTTTCAACCCTTACCGGCGGAAAAATCGAAGGCGTGGAAGCTTCGCGCAAAAGCCTTCCGGATTTCTTCGAAAGACTTCAGAAACTCGGATTCGAGGTGAATCTTTATGATGCTTGATACAAGTAAAAACATTCTCATCGTCGGTCTTGGTTTAATCGGCGGAAGCTATGCAAAAGCTCTTCGAAAGCTCGGTTTTAAAATTTCCGCAATAACCCTCAATCAGGAAGATATAGACTACGCCATTGAAAACGGAATCATCGACGAAGGTTTTACAAAGCCTCTTCCGGAAGTTCTCGGAAAAGCGGAACTCATAATCTTCGCCCTCTATCCGAAGGTTTTTATGGAATGGATAGAGGAATATCAGGAATTTTTAAAACCCGGTGCCCTTCTTACGGACGTTACCGGCGTAAAAAGCTCCGTTGTATATAAAATCCAGGAAATGCTCCGGCCGGACGTTGAATTCATCGCCGCCCACCCTATGGCAGGTAAGGAAGTTTACGGAGTGCAAAACAGCGACCCGAAAATTTTCCACGGCGCAAACTATATCGTAACTCCCACCGAAAAAAACACCGACGCGGCAATCGAAGACTGCCTTGAACTCGGAAGGCTTATGGGCTTCAACCGTGTTTCCGTTCTCACTCCGGAAAAACACGACGAAATGATCGGATTTGTTTCCCAGCTCACCCACTGCATTGCCGTTTCGCTTATGAACTGTTATGACGGCGAAAAGCTTCAGGATTATACCGGCGACTCTTTCCGTGATCTCACAAGGATCGCAAGGATAAATGACGAAATGTGGAGCGAACTTTTTCTTATGAATAAAGAAACTCTTCTTGAACAAATGGACAAATTCCTTTCCGAATTCGGAAAACTTCGCGAAACCCTTGAAAACGGCGACAGAGAAACAATGCGCGAAATGATGCGTGTTTCCACCGCCCGCCGCGCACTTTTTGATAAAAAGTAAAAAAGGAGATTTATTGCTATGAATATGGAATTCAAAAGAAAACTTCCCATCCCGCTCGAAACAAAGGAGATGTATCCCCTTACTCCGGAACTTGCCGAAATCAAAGCCGCCCGCGATGAAGAAATAAGCGCGGTTTTTGAATCCCGCTCAAATAAACTTGTTCTCGTAATCGGACCCTGCTCCGCAGACAGAGAAGATTCCGTTCTCGATTATATCCACCGCCTTGCAAAAGTTCAGGAGGAAGTCAAGGATAAAATCGTGATCATCCCGAGAATCTATACCGGAAAACCCAGAACCACAGGTCAGGGATATATGGGCCTTCTTCATCAGCCGGACCCCAACGGCGAACCCGACCTTTTTGAAGGAATCTGCGCAGTCCGTAAGTTCCACCTTCGCGCTCTTGAAGAAACCGGTTTTACCTGCGCGGACGAAATGCTCTATCCGGAAAACCACCGCTATCTTTCCGATCTTCTCGGTTATGTTGCCGTCGGCGCACGTTCCGTTGAAGACCAGCATCACCGCCTTACCGCAAGCGGAATCGACGTTCCGGTCGGAATGAAAAACCCCACCGGCGGCGACCTTTCCGTTATGATGAACTCCATAACCGCCGCCCAGGTTCCCCATAATTTTGTATATCGCGGCTGGGAAGTTCAAAGCCAGGGCAACCCCCTTGCCCATGCAATTCTCCGCGGTTACGTTGACAAACACGGAAACAGCCACCCGAACTATCATTACGAAGACCTCCGGAGAGTTTTCGATCTTTACAGCGAAAGCAATTTCAAAAATCCGGCGGTCATCGTTGACTGCAACCATTCCAACTCCGGAAAACAGTGGCTCGAACAGATCAGAATCGCCCACGAAGTTATGTACAGCCGCAAATACAACAGCGACATTGGAAAAATGGTCAAAGGCTTCATGATTGAAAGCTATATCGAAGACGGATGCCAGAAAACCGACGGCGGGATTTACGGAAAATCCATCACCGACCCCTGCCTCGGTTGGGAAAAGACCCAAAATCTTATCTATGATCTTGCGGATAAAGTTTGAACCAACAGCAAAAAAAGCCTGCTTAAAAGCAGGCTTTTTCTTTTGTAAAAATGCAAAAAATATACATTTTTCGCAAGAATATTCAACAAAATATTCTAAAAAGCCGGTGTTTTTATGTATCAAACGTATATTTTCTGAAAATCATCTTGACAATCGCTTTTTAAAAGGGCAATATATACGGGCGACTTTTTTAATATGAAAGGATTTATTATGAAAAGATTTTTTGCATTTTTGATTGCTCTTATGCTTCTGATTTCTTTTGCCGGCTGCGGCCAGGAAACCGAAAACAGCGAACTTCCCGGCGAAACCGAAAACAACGCCGACGAAGAGAACACCGCTTTTTATGAAGAAATTCTCCTCAACTTCGGTGCGACCCGCAGACACGACGGTTCTCTTATCGTTTCCAGAAAAGGAAGCTTCTATGATCTTCGTGACAGACTCAGCGACTGTTCCAACCTCACTCCGGATACCTACTACACCTGGGTCGCATCCAGAACCGAAAACTCCGACAAAGTTAAAGTTGTTCTTTCCGGATTCGATTCCGAAGTTTATGCATATTCCGCAGATTTTTATGAAAACGAAGTTACCAAATTTTTTGATGTTACCGCGGAAGACCTCCGCAAAGGCGATTTTTACTATCCGGAACAGAACTGCTATTACTGCGAAACTGTTCCTGCCGCTGGTGAATATGTTGATATAGATTTTGTTTCCGCAGAGGAAAACGGCGAAGAACTTACCATTGATTTTACCCTTACCGACAGCATCAACGGAACCACCAACCATTCCCTTACCGTAAAACTTCTTTCGGAAGGCGGATATAACTACGTAAGCTATATTGCAAAATAATTTTTTTAAATTAAAAGGCCGAAGGATATTCCTTCGGCCTTTTTTGTCGGCGCTTTTTACGAAATTTTCCCGGAAACTTTGTTCAATAAGTGAAATGAAAACGTTTCCGTTTTGTGATAGACTTATTATGTATTATTTTGCCGTTTTTTTACGGCGGAAAAAGAGGTTTTTTATGGATAAAAGAGAAACCGGCGTTCTTCTTCATGTTTCGTCCCTTCCTTCAAACCACGGAATAGGAACTTTCGGAAGAAGCGCCTATGAATTTGTTGATTTTCTTGTTGAGGCGGGCCAGACCTACTGGCAGGTTCTTCCCCTTGGGCCCACAAGTTACGGGGATTCCCCCTACCAGTCTTTTTCCACCTTTGCGGGAAACCCTTATTTCATCGACCTTGATTTTCTTGTTATCGACGGTTTTCTTTCCGAAAGCGATCTTGATGGAATAAACTGGGGAACCGAACCCATGTATGTTGACTATGCTCATATTTATGAAAACCGTTTTGACGTTCTCCGCAAGGCATATAAAAATTTCATGAAAAAAGGCAACGTTGAAGCTCTTTCTGCTTTTTGCGAAAAAGAGGCGGAATGGCTCGATAACTACGCCCTTTTCATGGCGCTTAAAAATCTTCACGGCGGAAAAAGCTGGCGCGAATGGGAAAAAGATTTTTACGCAAGAGATAAAAAAGCCCTTGAAAAATACTCCGAAGAAAACGAGGAAGAGCTCGGTTTCTGGAAATTCCTCCAGTATGAATTCACCCGCCAGTGGAAAAATCTTAAAAATTACGCCAACGAGCGCAAAATCAAAATAATCGGCGACCTTCCGATCTATGTTGCAGATGACAGCAGCGACGTCTGGGCTTCGCCCGAACTTTTTGACTTCGATAAAGAAAGACATCCCCGCAACGTTGCCGGCGTTCCTCCGGATTATTTTTCCGAAAACGGCCAGCTTTGGGGAAACCCCATTTATAACTGGGAAGTTCATAAAGCCGACGGTTACCGCTGGTGGATAAAACGCCTTTCTTCCTGCCGGGAAAAATATGATGTTATAAGGATCGACCATTTCCGTGCTTTTGCGGATTATTACTGCATTCCCGCAGGTTCCGAAACCGCAAAAAACGGAGTTTGGAAAAACGGCCCCGGAATGGATCTTTTCAGCAGAGTTTTTGAAGAGCTCGAAGGTTACCCGATTATTGCAGAAGACCTTGGCGATTTAAGCCCTGCAGTTGTCGATCTCCTCAAAGAAAGCGGTCTTCCCGGAATGAAGATCCTTGAATTTTCTTTCGGCTCCGACGATCCGAACAACGATTGCATACCCTATAATATCGGCAAAAACTGCGTTTGCTATCCCGGAACCCATGATAACATGCCCGTTGCCGGATGGCTTGAAACCGCTTCCGAAAATGAGATAGCTTTCTGCAAGGAATACATAAACTATAAGGAAGGAGAAGATTTTGTCGATGCTTTCATAAAGGCTGTTTTGGGAACCCCTGCAAATACCGCCATAATCGCCATGCAGGACTGGCTCGGGCTTGGAAAATACACAAGAATGAACGAGCCTTCCACTTCCGGCGGAAACTGGCAGTGGCGGCTTCTTAAAGGCCAGGCGGATTCCGAACTTGCAAAACGTATGTATCACCACGCAAAACTTTACGGAAGACTTCGTTAAACAGACAAAAATGGCATCTTTTTGAAAAAGATGCCATTTATTTTTTAAAATTTTATTTGAATATCAAAAAAATAATAATATAATGTGGATATAATTATTTTTTCGGAGGAAAACATGTTTGTAACCAAGCGCATAAAGCCCTCTTCAAAGGATATCAGGAAAATCAAAAAACTTTATATTGAAGCTTTTCCCGAAAACGAGCGTTTTTCTTTCAGCATGATGATAAAAAACGAAAGCGGAAACTATGAAACTTTTGGATTCTATCAAAACGGGGATTTCTGCGGTTTTGCAATTCTTCTGAACAGCCTTGATATTTCCCATATCATCTATTTTGCAACTCTTCCGGAACTCAGGGGAAAAGGCCTTGGTGCAAAGGCCCTTGCCGCCATGGGAAGAATAAAAGCCGGAAAAAGAATAATTGTCGATATTGAAAGAGAAGTTCCCGGAAATCCGGAAAACGAGATCCGAAAAAGAAGAAAAAATTTTTATCTCCGAAACGGATACAAAGAAACCGAAGTCCGTTACCGCTGGCAGGAAGAAGCTTATGAAATACTTGTTTTCGGCGGTGAACTTTCGAGAGAAGATTTCGGAAATTTCTGGAAAGCTCTCGGAATAAACAAAAACACAAGTGACGGATAATGACTGTTTTTGTTGCCTGAATAAGTCATAAAAAATTTACCGAAAATCAAAAAATATAAACTATTCTTGTCTTTACTTAAAAGATTTTTCGCTGTATACTGATTTATCATATCCGGAAAGGAGGATTTGTCTTTGGAAAAAAAGAACATAAAAGATACCGGGCTCCGGCTTTTAAAAAAAGGCCAGAAAGGTCTTGTTCATGCTATTTTCAGCCGGTTCGGGCTGATTATTCTTCTTTTTGCTCTCCAGGTTCTGATCCTTTTCGGCGGGTTCGTCTGGTTCCAATCCTTTCTTTCCCAGTTTTTTATCGGCGGCATCGTGACCGGGCTTGCGGTTTCCATTTATATCCTTAACACAAGGATCGATCCCACCGCAAAACTCACCTGGGTAATTCTTGTTATGGCATTCCCTGTTTCGGGAACCCTTCTGTTCATCTATACTGATTTTGAGGTTGGACACAGAAAACTCCGCGACAGGGTGGCTTCCCTTATCGAATCCACAAAAACAAAAATCCCCCAGGAACCGGAAGTTATCGACACTTTCAGAAAAAAAGACCCGGGAGCGGCTTCTATTGCACATTATCTTCAGCGAACCGGCTGCTTTCCCGTTTTTGACCGCACAGACGTTTCCTATTACTCCTTAGGCGAGGATTTTTTCGAAACGCTTGTTCCCCAGCTTGAGGCAGCAAGGCATTTTATTTTTCTCGAATATTTTATAATCGACGAAGGTCTTATGTGGGGAAAGATCCTCGAGATCCTTGCAAAAAAAGTTGAAGAAGGCGTTGACGTCCGTGTTATTTATGACGGAACGAACGAATTTAACAGCCTTCCGAGAGATTATCCGGAAATGCTCAGAAAGCTTGGAATAAAATGCAAGGTTTTTGCTCCCCTTTCGCCTTTTATTTCCACCCATTATAACTACCGCGACCACCGAAAAATAATGGTAATCGACGGACACACGGCTTTTACCGGCGGAATCAACTTTGCAGACCGCTATATAAACCGGGAGGTTGTTCACGGTCATTGGAAAGATACCGCGGTTATGCTTAAAGGCAAGGCCGTAAAAGGTTTTACCCTTATGTTTCTCCAAACCTGGAACATAGACGAAAAGGAACCGAAATTCGACCCTTATCTTTCTTTTCCAACCCTTGCGCCGGAAGATTCCAAAGGATTTGTCATCCCATACGGCGACTGTCCCCTTGACCGGGACAAAGTCGGCGAAAGGGTCTATATGGATATCCTCAACCGTTCAAAACGCTATGTCCATATTATGACTCCATATCTTATTCTTGACAGCAGAATGGAAACGGCTCTTAAATTTGCGGCGGAACGCGGCGTTGAAGTCAGCATCATCCTTCCGGGCGTTCCGGATAAGCTTACGCCCTATTCTCTTGCAAAAAGCCATTATTCCGTTCTTCTTGATGCCGGAGTAAATATTTTTGAATATGACCCGGGATTTATCCACGCAAAATCTTTTGTCGCGGACGATACCGAAGGCGTTGTCGGAACCATCAACCTTGATTACCGAAGCCTTTATCACCATTTTGAATGTGCGGCTTATTGTTACGAAACCGCCTGCATCAGCGACATTGAAAATGATTTTCAGGAAACTCTTAAAAAATGCCGCAGGATAACAAAAGATAATATCTGGGAAAACTATCCCTGGCTGCGACCGGTTTCGTTTTTTGCAAAACTTATCGCACCGCTTCTGTGATATCAAAAAAAGCACCCGCTTTTCTGCACCGCACCAAATTGTGCGGACAGCACAAAAAAAGCACATTATGGCAGAGAAATAAAAAATTCAAGCAAGGAACTGACTTCTCTTTTCGAGGGGAGTCAGTTTTGTTTTAAGCTGAATACGCTGATGATTGTAGAAATA
>JAZQBJ010000130.1:0-10251 GCA_045545715.1 Oscillospiraceae bacterium | reverse complement strand
ACCACTATTATACCTCAATATATCAAAAACACACAACCACGCTACAAATGCCCAAAGCTCTCACTGGATCTTAGAATAAAAAAGTTTTCCACAAGAAGACATTTACGTTCTTGACAATCCTTAAAAAAACATTAAAATTATTGGAAAAAATGCCGATAAATACTTGCTTTTTTCGTGAATGTTTGATATAATACGAACGTTGACTTTCTGATAGAACAAAGGAGGTGCCACTATGGCCAAATGTGATTTCTGCGGAAAAGGTGTTAGCTTTGGTATCAAAGTATCCCACTCCCACAGACGTTCCAACAGAACCTGGAAAGCTAACGTTCGTCGCGTAAAAGCTCTTGTTGATGGCAAACCTTGCCACGTAAATGCATGCACTCGCTGCCTGCGTTCCGGTAAAGTTACCCGCGCTATCTGATTTTCGAGTCTAAAGTAGCTTATTTCTTCCGAAAGAGCGCTTTTCGGAAGTATTTTCAGTGTTCGAGCACAATATTTTAACATGTTAACAAAAAAAGAGCAGTCGGAAACGACTGCTCTTTTTTTGTTTTTTAAAAAACAAAAGCGGCTTAACAAAAGCCGCTTTTTGTTATTTTTCTTTTTCCATGCAATAGGCGGAAACTTCAAATTTTTCGTTTCCCGGCATTTTTCCCGTTGCTGTCTTTTTCACCTTAAAACCGAATTTCTCATAAAGGCATTTTGCGGGTTCGTTTCCGCAAAGGACCTCTATATAATAAATCTCCGGTTTCTGTTCCAAAGCAGTTTTTACAAGTTCGGTGCCAACGCCTTTTCCCGATTTATCCGGATCAACATAAAGCCAGGCAAGTTCCTCATCGTTAAAAGCACAAAAACCGCAGACTTTTTCTTCGTTTTCCGCAACGATAACTGAATATTCAAAAAGGCCTTCCTTTTCGGCCGCAACTTCAAGAGGGATAAAAGCTTCTTCAAGCCCGGCCAGAAAAAGTTCGTTCTTTCTTGCCCGGTCATGAATATCACAAATATATTCCCAATCCGAATCACGGTACTGCCTTACGTTCATTCTTCATCTTCTTCCTTCATATCGCTGTCGTCTTCTTCGTTATTCAGAATTCCCAACACCCTTTTTGCGCCGAAGAAAAAGATAAGCGCCGGAAAAACAAAATACATTCCGAAAACGGGCCAAAGTTCTCCCCTTTTTTCAATTGGAACGGAAACATACATTCCGATTCCAAGCCAAATAAAAAAGAGAAAAACAGCAAATGTTATTGCCGCCGTTGTTATTACTTTTCTGCTTCTTTTTGAAAGCTTTATTTTTTCGATTTTAAAGCTCTTTTCTTTTATCATTTCTTTTTACTCCCGAAAGAAGGTTCCGTTCCGTTTCTGAGTCTTTTAATGTTGTCTCTGTGGGCATAGAAAACTAAAATAGCCATAAGCAAAGACATCGCCGTATAGGGAACAACTTCGCCGAAGAAGCTTTTTCCCTGAAGGAAAAGAACCACAAAATTGAGCACCGGATAGAGAGAAGCACCGCAAAGACAAACTGCCGAAACGATTTTTATGATAAAAACCATTGGCGCAATTCCGATTGCTATCGTTACAAAGGCGATCCAGTTTAGAACAAACATCGCGCCGAGAGCAGTTGCAATTCCTTTTCCGCCCTTGAAACCGAAATAAAGCGGATAAATATGCCCGAGCATTACAAAAAGCGCCGCAATATAAGCAAGGTCAAGGTTCATCTGAAGGCTTTTTCCGATTTCACGCGCAACAAAAACAACGATTGCGCCTTTTAAAAAGTCTCCGACGAAAGTCCAGGTTGCGGCTCTTTTTCCGAAAGTACGAAGCATATTCGTCATTCCGGCATTTCCGCTTCCATAATCACGGATATCTTTTGATTTATGAAATTTTGAAATAAGAATTGCCATATTAAGGCTTCCTATAAGATAGGAAATAACCGCGGTGGCAACATAAACAAAAATCATATTTGGAAATTCGTTCAAGGTTTTATCCTCCGAATGAATATAAAGAATCAGCCTCTGTCGTTTCCGCGTTCGCGGATAACCATTTTTATCGGAGTTCCGGTAAGGCCGAAGGTTTCTCTTATCTGGTTTTCAAGATAGCGCTGATAAGAGAAATGGAAAAGATCCGCACGGTTGCAGAAAGTTACAAAGGTCGGCGGGTTTGTTGAAGCCTGGGTCATATAATAAATCTTCAGGCGTTTGCCTTTATCGGAAGGCGGCTGGACTTTTGCGGTTGCGTAAGCAAGCATATCGTTGAGCATACCGGTGGAAATTCTTCTGCAGTTCTGTTCCCTTGTTGAAACAATGAGCTCAAAGAGTTTGTTTATTCTCTGACCGGTTTTTGCGGAAATGAAAACAAAAGGAGCATAGGACATGAAGCTGAAATCCGTCTGGAGCTTTTTGGTGAATTCGCTCATGGTGTTGGTTTCTTTTTCAATTGCGTCCCATTTGTTGATGGCGATTACGCAGGCTTTTCCCTGTTCATGGGCATAACCGGCAACTTTGCTGTCCTGTTCGGTAAATCCCTCGGTAGCATCGATCATAATAACGCAAACATCGCTGCGGTCAACCGCCATATAGGAACGGAGAACACTGTATTTTTCAACGCTGTCATCAACTCTGCTTTTGCGGCGGATACCTGCGGTATCGATGAGAACGAATTTTCCGAATTCGTTTTCAACTTCGGTATCGGTCGCATCGCGGGTAGTTCCGGCCATATCAGCAACGATAACTCTTTCTTCGCCGGCAATTTTATTGACAAGGCTGCTTTTGCCTACGTTCGGTTTTCCGATGATGGCTACTTTTATTGTATCATCTTCTTCATCGTCTTCTTTGTCGAAATCGATGTATTTGAAACATTCATCAAGAAGATCGCCGGTTCCGTTTCCGTGAACGGAAGAAACCGGGAACGGATCGCCGAGACCAAGGTTATAAAACTCATAGAATTCAGGCGGCGGTTCGCCGATTCGGTCGCATTTGTTTACGCAAAGGACAACGGGTTTTCCGCTTTTGAGAAGCATTGCGGCAATATCCGCATCGTTTGCGGTAACGCCGGAATGAAGGTCGGTTACAAGAATTATAACATCGGCGCTTTCGATGGCAACGTTTGCCTGCGCTCTCATTTTGGAAAGTATGCCGTCATCGGTTTTGGGTTCGATACCGCCGGTATCGACAAGCATTACCGTTTTGTTGAGCCATTCACATTCGCAGTAGATTCTGTCCCTGGTTACGCCGGGGGTATCTTCAACAATTGCAAGGCGTTTTCCGGTAAGCTTATTGAAAAGGGTGGATTTTCCCACGTTAGGTCGACCCACTATTGCAATAATCGGTTTTGCCATTTTTATATTCCTCCAAACGGAATTTTATCCGTAAATTACGTTACATTCGTCTTCATCATCTTCCCCGAGCATTGCGCAGAGAAGTTTATATCCATCGTTCGGAACCATGAGCACCGGTTTTCCAAGTTCGTGCTCAACCCATTCAGGGGTGGTATCGTCGATGAATTTGTCGTGCTCATAGCGAAGGGTGCTTTCACAGATGAGCACTGCGTCGCCGTTTTCTCTTTCTTTAAGCTGTTTTGCAATATCACCGCCGGTGAGAAGTCCGGTAACGGTTATTTTTTCGCCGAAGAAATAGTTTTCCATCGGCAGAACGTCGATTTTAAGACCCTTATAGCGTTTTTCCGCCGCATCCGCAAGTTCTCTGATTGTGGAAAAAGCGGCTTTACCGGTGGGAATTGTCACATGGCGGTCATATTCCCCTTCAGGGAAATAATCAAGTGCTTCATAAAAATCGTGTTTAAGCAGGGCGCAAAGACCAACTCCGTCCTCAAGCTGGGTGAATTCGCCGTAATATTCATATTCTGGGAACGGAAGTTCCGCTTTGATGAAAAATTCATCCGCGGCATAGAAAACCGGTTCGCCGTATTTTTCCATACATTCCGCGCGGAATTCATCAACGATTTTTATAACCTCAAGAGAGCCTTCCTTATCAAAAGGAGTAAGCTTCGGAAGACCGGCCCTGCATTTTGTGAGCCCGACGGGAACGCAAACGGCGCTTTCAACGGAAGGACCAAGTTTTTCAACTTCGCTGAAGCTGTAGCGAAGTTCTTCGCCGTCGTTTATTCCCGGGCAGAGAACAAACTGGAGATGAAGGGTTATTCCCGCTTCCGCCATTTTTTTGAGATAATCAAGAGAATCCGCCGCATGGGGGTTTTTCATCATCTCGACCCTGAGTTTCGGGTTCATAGTATGGACGGAAACATTTATCGGAGAAAGGCGCATTTTTATAATGCGGTCGATATCCTCTTCCTCAAGGTTGGTAAGAGTTACATAGTTTCCGAAAAGGAAGCCGAGTCGGGAATCGTCATCTTTAAAATAGAGAGTTTTTCTCATTCCCGGGGGCATCTGGTCTATGAAACAGAAAATACACTTATTCTTGCAGGAATGTTCCTTATCCATAAGATAGTTTTCAAAATCAAGACCAAGATCTTCATATTCCTGTTTTTCAACCTTTACAAAACGGGTTTCGCCGTTTTTCAAAAGCTCGATCTCAAGCTTTTTATCGGTCATATAAAAGCGGTAATCAAGAACGTCTTTTATATGATTTCCGTTTATTGAAACAAGGCTTTCGCCGGAAATAATTCCCGCTTTTTCCGCCGGGGAGTTTTTTTCAACAGATGAGATAAGAACCGGCAACGCGCGCCCTCCTTTCGGAATAAAATGTTTACATTACATTATAACAAATTAAATTTGTTTTTTCCATAGTTTTATTTGCAATTATTCTTTATAAACAATGTGTTTTGTTCCTTTTCCGAGTTCGGAAAGAAGTTTTGCGGAATCGGAAGGATAGATTTCAAGTTCCGCAGTTTTTTCGATCGGGATCCAATGGAACCCGAGTTCAAAATTTCTGCCTTCAATATGTTCTTTTGCCATGAACATTCCGTCCTTAGGAATATTGTCATCGGTAATTTCTATTGAATAATAAAGACAGATTTGGTGACAGAGGCTTTCTCCCCAGGGGAAAAAGGCTTCCGCAACCCATTCAAGTTCTCCAACGGAGATATCCGCGCCGATTTCTTCCCTGAATTCGCGAATAAGGGTTTCCTCATTGGTTTCGCCGAATTCAACGTGGCCGCCCGGAAAGGCATAGAAATCTTCATTGGTCGGCTTTTGCAAAAGAACTTTGCCGTCCTGAACGGCAATTCCCGCAACTCGATATGAAAAAACGAAACCGTCTTTTCTGAAAAGAATATCGGACAAAACAGCACCTCCAATACACACGCCTTATCCGTCTTTTTGACCTAATCCGGTCAAAAAGCCACCTTCCCATCAAGGGGAAGGCATATAATGTTGCAACAAAAAAGAGAGGATCTTTCGACCCTCTCCTGTTTTGCAAAGATTATGCTTCTTCGACTTTGACGACTTCTCTACCTTTGTAGTATCCGCAATTCTGGCATACTACGTGGGGAGTTTTAAGTTCGCCGCACTGGGGGCATTTGCAGAATGCCGGGGCAGAGAGCTTCCAAACACTGGAACGTCTTGTATTTTTTCTTGCTTTAGAAACCTTTCTCTTCGGTACCGCCATGATGAGCACCTCCTTAACAGAATTAGTTCTTAGCTGTCGAGCAGCATTTTTAATTTTTCAAGGCGGGGGTCGATCTGCTTTTGATTACAATTGCAGGTCTTTTCGTTTAAATCCGATCCGCACACGGGACAGAGCCCTTTGCAGTCTTCGCGGCAAAGAAGCTGGAACGGAATTTCGAGCGTAACGTCGGTCATGATAAGTTCGCCCATATCGATCATACCCGTCGGCACAAGGACATAGTCATCGTTATCATCGCCGGATTCAAGCTCGCGTGCGAGCCAATGCTCGAATTCATATTCTTCTTCTTTGGATGTTTCCTTACCGCATCTGTCACAGTTATATTCAAGCACAGCGGTAGCCCTGTACTTCAATGTAACCAAGCCCGAACGGTTTTTGAAAACGCCGCTTATCCGCACAGGGGAACGGAAAATCTTCTGTCCCCAAATATCCACTTCCGAAAGATCAACTTCCGTATCAAGCGGAATCTCTGTGCCTGGCGCATCGAACAATTCTTTAATATCAATAATCATAGTAATCCCTCGCAACGCCACGGAAATTATTATATCTTGATAATATGCTTTTGTCAAGCGGTTTTGGCCGTTTTTTGGCAATTTTTCGCATAAAATCATAACATTAGAATTCTATCACAGCCGGAAGAAAAATGCAAACCTTTTTTTAAAGTTTTTTATCTATTTTTGCGAAAATCTATTCCGCTTGCCGCAAAAGAAACAAAATCATCATCCGCAAAAACAAGGTGATCAACAAGTTCGATTCCGACGGATTTTAAAAGAGCATATATCTCTTCCGTAAGAAAAACGTCTTCGGAAGAAGGCATTGCAAATCCGTGCGGGTGGTTATGGGCAAGAATCACCCTTGTTGCGCCCACCCTTATGGCCTCTTCCATAACTTTTCGTTTTGAAACGTTTGCTTTGTCGCTTTCGCCTTCCGCAACAATGCTGCAGGAAACGATGCGATTTTTGTTGTCAAGAGAAGCAAGCATTATCGTTTCAACGGTTCTTCCAATAAATTTCGGCATCAGAAATGCTCCTACATCCGCAAAACCCGAAACTGAATTGAAAGTTTCCGCTTTGTCCTCAAGATATTTTCTCGCAACCTGCGGTATCATTGAGATAAGAACTGCGGTGTTTTCGGTTATTCCGTCAACCTTCATAAGTTCTTCCGGCTTTGCGTCAAAAACTCCGGAAAGGCTTCCGAAACGGTTTATAAGTTTATGGGCAAGAGGATTCGTATCTTTTCTCGGAACGCTGTAAAAAAGCAGAAGTTCCAGAACGTTATGCGGTTCAAAATCATCAAGTCCGCTTTTTATAAAACGGGCTTTAAGTCTTTTTCTGTGTCCGTCATGTTCACAAGGCAAAGCTTTTTTCACTCCTTTTCTCTTGATAAATCCGAAAGAAGATATTATACTTTAGCTATATCATTTCATCGAGGTATTTTAATGAAAGAATTCACCATTTCAAAAAACGACGCGGGACAGAGAATGGATAAATTTATAACCAAGGCAATTCCGAAACTTCCCTCTTCCCTGCTTTATAAATACATCCGCCTTAAACGAATCAAACTCAACGGAAAACGCTGTGAAATTTCGACCCGCCTTTCCGTAGGCGACCTTGTTCAGTGCTATGTTTCCGACGAATTTTTTGAAGCGGAGGAAAAGCGTCCGGAATTTATGCTTGCCCCTTCGGAAATTTCCGTTGTTTATGAGGACGAAAACATAATCCTTGTCAACAAACCCGCGGGACTTCTTGTTCACGAAGGCGACCAATGGTGCGCGGATACCCTTATCGCAAGGATTCAGCATTATCTTTATAAAAAAGGCGAATATGACCCGAAAAAGGAAAATTCCTTTGTTCCCGCCCTTTGCAACAGAATCGACCGCAACACCTGCGGAATCGTTATTGCGGCAAAAAACGCCGCAACCCTCCGGGTTCTCAACGATAAAATAAAAGACCGGGAGCTTGAGAAAAAATATCTTTGCGTAGTAAAAGGAACTCCGAAAAAGCAAAACGGACTTCTTGAACATTTTCTCATAAAAAACGAAAAAACAAACACCGTTGAAGCGCACAAAGAACCGAAACCCGGCGCAAAAACCGCAAGAACAAAATACCGCGTTATTTCCGAAAACGACGGAATGAGCCTTTGCGAAGCGGAACTTTTGACCGGGCGCACCCACCAGATCCGCGCGCAGTTTTCCGCAATCGGTCACCCGCTTATCGGCGACACAAAGTATGGAAAAGCCAAGGACGGGAGAGGTTTTAACTGGCAGGCACTTTGTTCCTACAAGCTCACCTTCCGCTTTGAGGAAGATGCGGAACATCTTGGCTATCTTGACGGAAAGACCTTTGCGGTAAAGGAAGCATGGTTCATCGATAAGCTCGGTTTTAAGTTCCCGAAGGAGCTTTTATGAAAATATAATACAACATTTATCCATTTTCGGCAACACCTCTTTTTAGGAGAATCCTTATGAAAAAAATCGTTGCAATAAATGCAAGTCCCCGTTCCAACCGGAACACCGGAACCCTTGTTCGTGAAGCCGCAAAAGGCGCCGAATCCGTCGGCGCGGAAATTGAAATAATCGACCTTTATCGCCTTGAAAAATTCACCGGATGTGTTTCATGTTTTGGCTGCAAACTTCCGGAAAATCCCGGAAAATGCATCTGTAAAGACGGGCTTTATCCTGTTCTTGAAAAAATCCGGAACGCCGACGGAATCATTATCGGAACTCCGAATTTTCTCGGAAATGTCAGCGCAGGTTTTCGCGCCCTTTATGAGCGACTTATTTTTCAAAAAATAAGTTACAAAACCGAACCAAAAAATTATTGCGAACGCAAAATTCCCGTTCTTTTTATCATGACAAGCAACGTTTCCGAAGATTTTTATCCCCGAATCGGATACGATAAAATGCTGGAAAACTATAAAAATTCGCTTGATTCGATGGTCGGTCCGACAAAAATAATGGTCTGCGGCGATACCCTCCAGGTGGACGACTATGAAAAATACGGTTGGAGCGTATTTGACCCGGATGCCAAAAAGCTCAGGCACGAAAAGGTTTTTCCGCAGGAAAAACAAAAAGCATTTTTGCTCGGAGCAGAACTTGCAGAATAATAATCCAACAAAAAACTCCCCGAATTTTTCGGGGAGTTTTTTTACGGCGGGAGCAAGCCCCCGCCCTACCGTTATTTCAGTACTTCTTCAAGCGCTTTGAGCACTGCTTCGTTTTCGTCTTTTTCGCCGGCAAAAACGCAGAAATATCCGTCTTTGCAGCCGATTGAAATTCCCATTTCGAGAAGTTTTTCTGCTCTTTCTTCGGCGTTTTTGACCTTGAAGAAAACGCAGTTCGCCTTTGTTCTGTAAAGACGCTCGAGGGAATCATATTTTATCGCAAGTTTTTTGATTCGGATATAAAGGCTGTCGCGGCTGTCAAGAAGTTTCCGCTGGGCGGTTTTAAGCGCGGAATCCTTATTGAAAATAACGGTTCCGACCGCCTGTTCGGAAGCGGAAATTTCGCAGTCGAACTCCGGAAGATTTTTTCCGCAGGCAAAAACAGGCTCTCCGCCGAAGCGCATTCTTTTCAGCACGATCAGATTTTCTGTTTCCGGAACAAGCCCGAGCACCGAAACGCTTTCATCAACGCAGAAACTTTCGTCAACGACGATTTTTGCCTTTGTAAGCGAACAAAGATTTTTTATCTCTTCCGGAGAAATCTCAAGTCCGGTCGGGCAGCATGGATTCGAAAGAAAAACAGCTTCCGCTTCATTTTCATTCGCCGCCGCGGCAAGATTTTCCGCTTTTATTTTCATATCCGGAGATTTTTTCACAGCCGCTGCTTCGGAATATTCAAAAGCCGCATAATACCTTTCCATAGAAATCTCGTGTTCGGTAATAACGGCCTTCGGGCCTTTTGCCCAGATTCCGCGAAGAACTGTGGAATAATCCTTTCCCGCTCGAATAAAATCCGGTTTTATTTTAAAGAACTTTCCGAATCCTTCGCAAAGTTCTTTTGCGTTTTTATCCGCTTCGGCATCTTTGTTTTCTTCCCTTGCTTTTTCACAAAGGTTTGAAAAACAGCCTTCGATATCGAAGAAAAATCTGCTTCCGTCAAGATATATCATCGAATTACCTCACATTTCAAAAAAGCTTATCTGGCGGCTTTCCGGAAGTCCTTTGAGCACGCCGTTTGTACGAAGGATATCCATTACGCCGGAACCTATTCCCGCTCTTGTTGCGACGTCATCAACGGAAAGATATTCGCCTTTTCTGCCCGCTTCCTCAAGAGGTTTTGCGGCGTTTGCGCCCAATCCTTTAAGCGAAACGAAGGGCAGACGGAGTTTTCCGTCTTCCGGAACGTATTTTGTCGCGCTGGATTTATAAAGGTCAACGGGAAGTATCTCAACGCCTCTTGCGAGCATTTCGTTCGCAACTTCGAGCATTGTGAGCTGGTCTTCCTCGCCTTTATTAAGGCTTTCCATAGCGCGCATTTCCTTTATCCTTCGTTTTACTGCTTCGTGACCTTTCATAACGATTCCGCCGTCAAGGTCATCTCCGCGGACGGTAAAAATCGCCGCATAGAATTCAACCGGGTGATAAACCTTGAAATATGCAAGCCTTATGGCGCCTATCTGATAAGCCGCCGCATGGGCTTTCGGGAACA
>JAZQBJ010000129.1:0-30537 GCA_045545715.1 Oscillospiraceae bacterium | reverse complement strand
TTATTCCTGAAAGCATCACCAATTTTGCAAACGTGCTCAAAGAAATGTAAAACAAAGCTCCCGTGCTCAAATTTGAGCACGGGAGCTTTGTTTTACATTTCTTTGAGCACGTTTGCAAAATTGGTGATGCTTTCAGGAATAATTTTTTCAAAAACCTTAAAGGTGGGGTCGGTTTTTGAAATTCTGATTATGGAATTTACGATGAGTTTGTCCATTCCTTTTATTTTATCCGCCGGAAGTTCGCCGCCGAAGGAATCGATTATTGCGGCGTGGTCCATAAATTCTTCGCTGAAATTTTTTATAATTGCGTCCGAAACTTTATCCGCAAGACAGGAGCAGATAAAAAGCCCGAACTTTGTTCCGAAAAGTTCTTCTTTGTGTTTCTGAAGATAGGCGGAAATTTTTTTGTCGATAACTCCCATTCTTACATACGAACCAACAACAACGCATTCGTAATCCGAAATTTCCGGAATATTTTCGGAAATTTCAAAAAGGTCGCAGCTGTCCGCACCGATGTTTGCCGCAAGAAGCGCCGCACATTTTTTGGTCGTTCCGGTTTTCGAAGAATATATTATAAGCGTTTTCAAAAGCGCCGCCGCCCTTCAAAAAATCATATAAAATATAATATCACATTAAGTATCATATTGCAAAGATTAATTTGCTCTGCTTTTTTCCGGCAAACAAAAAAACGGCCTTTTGGCCGTTTTTCTTTTACAAAATGTATAATTCATCTTCCTCTGTACGCTCTGTCAAGAGCTTTTTTGCAAATCGGAGCAAGAAGCACCGAAACAACAACAGCAAAAACCGCGTTTATTCCGGAAGTGAAAAGCTTTGTGCCGCAGGCGACCAGTGCCGCCTGGGCTTCGCTTCCCTCAAGAATAAGAGTGATGAAGGATTTTCCGATATGGAGAATAAGATATGTGACCGCACCGCAAACCGCACCGATTATATTCTGTTTTGTCTTTGTGCCGTCGTTTCCGCCGATTCCCGAAACCAGACCGCAGACATATGCCATTGCGAAGAAAAAAGCAAAAGTAAAAGGCGCACCGGCAACAAAAGCCGGCTGGGTAAGGTCAAACATTGCGGAACCTATTCCGGCGGCAAGTCCGCCTTTTGTTTTTCCGAAAACCATCGCTCCAAGAAGGCAGACCGCATTTCCCATTTTAAACTGTGTGGGTCCCGCCGGGGTGGGTATCGGGCCGATTTTAAGAAAATAAGTTGCAACAAAAACAAGCGCTGCAAGAACTCCTATCTCCGCAAGATCCCGAACGGTGAATTTTTTCTCTGCCATTGGTTTTCGCCTCCGTTTTTATGATTCTGACTGAATTATATTACTGTTTCATGTTTTTCACAAATCGGGATTTTTAATTTTTGTTTTTTTGTTTTTGTTAAAAATATCCACCAAAAAATGTTTTGTTTTTCATTTGGTTTGTGGTTTTGAACAAAGCTTTTTGATCGGTTTTTCAAGGCAAAAAACACCTTTGGTCAAAACAGACAAATCGCGGTTTTCAAAAAGCTTTTCCGGTGGCCAAATTGCAAAAATTTTAAACCGGAAGGTAATTTTGCACAAAGGCACCCTTTTGCATAAAACTCTTTTATTATAAATTTTTAACATTAATATATTTTGGAAAAACTCTCTTTGAACAAACTGCCGAAGTCGCCCTTTTTTTCTTGAAAAATGTATAATTTTATTATATAGTTAATATGAAGTAATTTGGCTTCACTTTTAAAGTTTTTAATTAATTCACCATAGAAAGGATGTTGTTCCGAATGAACACTGCCAACAAAATGTCTGTTAAAGACATCGACGTAGCCGGCAAAAAAGTTCTTGTCCGCTGCGATTTCAACGTACCGCTTAAAGAAGGCGTTATCACCAACGACAAAAGAATCGTTGCCGCTCTTCCCACAATCAAATATCTTAAAGAAAACGGCGCAAAAGTAATCCTCTGTTCCCATCTCGGCCGCCCGAAGGGCGAATGGCTTCCGGAATTTTCTCTTGCTCCCGTTGCAAAAAGACTTTCCGAACTCCTTGAATGCGAAGTAAGAATGAGCAAAGACGTTATCGGCGAAGACGCAAAAGATATTTCCGCAACCATCAAAGAAGGCGAAGTTGCTCTTCTCGAAAACGTTCGTTATTACAAAGAAGAAACCAAAAACGCTCCCGAATTTGCAAAAGAACTTGCTTCCCTTGCAGAAATTTTCGTAAACGACGCATTCGGCACTGCACACAGAGCACACGCTTCCACCACCGGTGTTGCAGATTACATCCCCGCAGTCTGCGGTTTCCTTATCCAGAAAGAAATCGACGTTATGGGCAAAGCTCTTGATAACCCCGTTCGTCCCTTTGTTGCTGTTCTCGGCGGTGCAAAAGTTTCCGACAAAATCGGCGTTATCACCAACCTTCTCGAAAAAGTTGACACCCTTATCGTCGGCGGCGCAATGGCTTATACCTTCCTCAAAGCAGAAGGCCACAACGTCGGTATCTCCCTTTGCGAAGAAGACAAACTCGAACTCGCTTCCGAGCTTCTTGCAAAAGCAAAAGAAAAAGGCGTTTCTCTCCTTCTTCCCGTTGACCACATTGCAGCAGACAAATTCGACGAAAACGCAGAGCCCGTTGCAGTAGAAGGCAAAGACATTCCCGACGGCCTTATGGGTATGGACGTCGGTCCCAAATCCGTAGAACTCTTCAAAGAAGCCGTTAAAAACGCAAAAACCGTTATCTGGAACGGACCCATGGGCGTTTTTGAATTCAAAAACTTCGCCGGCGGCACCTTTGCTGTTGCTGAAGCAATTGCAGAAACCGACTGCATTTCCATCATCGGCGGCGGCGATTCTGTTGCAGCAGTAACCAAACTCGGCTTTGCAGACAAAATGACCCACATTTCCACCGGCGGCGGCGCTTCCCTCGAATTCCTCGAAGGTCTTGAACTCCCCGGCATTGCCGCTCTTAACGAGAAATAATAATTGCCTCCCTTGCCTAAAGGGAGGGGGACCGTTGCCGTATGGCACGGTGGAGGGATTTTATGATGAATCCCCTCGCCACAATGTGGTCTTCTCCCATTTAACAAGGGCGCTTATTGAAAGGACGATATCTATGAATAAATCCAAACGCGCCGCTGTTATTGCCGGCAACTGGAAAATGAATAAAACCCGCGCGGAAGCAAAAGCTCTTATCGAAGAACTTCTTCCTCTTGTTAAAGAAGCAGACTGCAGCGTTGTCGTCTGCACTCCCTTCCTCGATCTTGAAACCGCTGTTAACGCAACCTCCGGTTCCAACGTAAAAGTCGGCGCACAGAACTGCCACTGGGCACCTTCCGGCGCTTTCACCGGCGAAATTCCCGCTTCCATGATCAAAGATGTGGGCGCTGATTACGTTATCATCGGTCACAGCGAAAGAAGACAGTATTTCGGCGAAACCGACGAAACCGTTAACGAAAGAACCCGCGCCGCTCTTGATGAAGGCCTTACCGTAATCCTTTGCTGCGGCGAACTTCTTAACGAACGCGAACAGGGCATTATGGAAGAAGTTGTCGGAAAACAGCTTAAAGTTGCTCTCGGCGGCGTTTCCGAAGAAGAACTTAAAAATATCATCATCGCTTACGAACCCGTTTGGGCAATCGGAACCGGCGTTACCGCAACCGCAGACCAGGCAGAAGAAGCCTGCAAATTCATCCGCGAACTTATCGCAAAGCTTTATTCCGAAGAAGCCGCCGAAGGAATTACCATTCAGTACGGCGGAAGCATGAACGCAAAGAACGCTGCCGAACTTCTTTCCAAAGAAGACGTCGACGGCGGACTTATCGGCGGCGCATCTCTTAAAGCTCCGGATTTTGCGGCAATCGTTGCGGCTGCTTCCGTATAAGGAGATTTTATGAAACCACTTGTTTTAATGATCCTCGACGGTTTCGGCCATAACGAAAGCGACTACGGAAACGCGATCCGCGCCGCAAAAATGCCGAACCTTGATAAAATCAAAGAAACCTGCCCCAAAACCATAATCGGTGCTTCCGGCCTTGATGTCGGTCTTCCGGACGGACAGATGGGTAACTCCGAAGTCGGCCATACCAACATCGGCGCAGGCAGAATCGTTTACCAGCCCCTTATGAGAATCACCAACGCTGTTCGCGATGGAAGCTTTTTCGCAAACGAAGCCCTTTGCGCAGCAATGGAAAACTGCAAAAAGAACGATTCCGCACTCCATATCCTCGGACTTCTTTCCGACGGCGGCGTTCACAGCCATCTTGAACATATCTTCGGACTTATCGATATGGCAAAGGAAAACGGTCTTTCAAAAGTTTATCTCCATTGCTTCATGGACGGAAGGGACGTTCCTCCCTCCTCCGGAAAAAGCTATGTTGAAAAACTTGAAGCAAAGCTTGCTGAAACCGGCATCGGCAAAATCGCTTCCGTAGGCGGCCGTTATTACGGAATGGACCGCGACAAGCGCTGGGACAGAGTTGAAAAGCACTATAAAGCCCTTGTCCTCGGTGATGCTCCTTTTGAAGAAAATGCCGCAAAAGCCGTTCAGCGCAGCTATGATGAAGGAATTACCGACGAGTTCATCGTTCCTTTCATCTGTGAAAAAGATGCGGGAATCAAAGACGGCGACTCCGTTATTTTTGCAAACTTCCGCCCTGACAGAGCAAGAGAAATGACCCGCGCTATCGTTGACGAGGAATTTTCCGGTTTCGAAAGAACCGCAAAAAAAGTCTGCTACGTCTGCATGGCGCAGTATGATGAAACCCTCGAAAACGTAAAAGTTGCGTTCCCTCCCCTTGTTCTTGAAGATACCTTCGGCGAATACATTGCAAAAAAAGGTCTTAAACAGCTCCGCATTGCGGAAACCGAAAAATATGCCCACGTAACCTTCTTCTTCAACGGCGGCGTTGAAGCCTGCTATGAAAACGAAGACCGTGATCTTATTGCTTCCCCGAACGTTGCAACCTATGACCTCCAGCCGGAAATGAGCGCATATCTCGTTACCGAAAAGCTTCTCGAGGAACTCGACAAAAACGAGCACGACGTAATCATTCTCAACTACGCTAATACCGACATGGCCGGCCACACAGGCGTTTTCTCCGCCGCCGTAGCCGCCTGCGAAGCAGTTGACGAATGCCTCGGCAAAATCTGCGATAAAGTCAAAGAACTCGGCGGAACGGTTCTTATAACCGCCGACCACGGCAACGCGGACGTTATGCTTGCAAAGGACGGAACTCCTTTCACCGCCCACAGCACCAATCCGGTTCCGTTCATTGTTTTCAACCACGAATGTGAACTTCGTGAGCACGGCGTGCTCGCAGATATTGCTCCCACCATGCTCAAGCTTCTTGGACTTGAAAAACCCGAAAGCATGACCGGCGAAAGCATTATTCTTTAAATATAAAAAAAACAAAGCCCCGAGCAAATGCTCGGGGCTTTTTGTTTTTTGCAAAATCAATATTTCATTCCGATATAGCAGTTGGAATAATATTTGAGAAGGATTTCGTCCCACTTATAGCCTTTTTTCGCATAGGCGATGGAACCGACCGCACTCATTCCGACACCGTGGCCATAGCCGCGCATTGTGAAAACAAAGCTGTCGCTTCTGCTGTTATATTCCACATCAAAAGCTGTGGAACGGAGTTTTGAACTTCCGAGAACAGTTTCGCGGAGCTTTCTTGCGCTGTATTTTGTTCCGCCGAGTTTGACCTGATTTATATAATCGGTGTCACCCCAATAGCTGTATATCTCGATCCAGTCGGAAGGATCCCCGGAAAGGGTGATTCCTGCCTTGCTTTTGACCTTGGATGCAAAATCAGAAGAAGAGATGGTATAGGTTTTCGAGGTTTTTCCGTCAACCGGAGAAGAAACGGAAAGAAGGTTTCTGTTGGGATATCCCCATACCCATTCCGCGTCGGCAGTCTGGCCGCAGGATTCAGAAAAATATGCTGCAAGAATATATTTGTTGCTTCTGTCATCAAGAACTGCATAGCCGATAACTTCCGCAACACATCTTTTTATCTGCTTATCAAGCTTTTTGGTGCTTGTTCCGGCGCTTACGTTTCCTCCGTGATACATAAGATATGTATAGGAAGCAACAGCCTGGGCCTTGACGTGTTCATCCGGCTGACCGGTTCCGGCTTCGTATGCAACGATCTGGCACACTGCGTCATAAACGGACATTGTTTCGCCGTTTACCTTACAGGTATCTCTTGTGGATCTTGCATAGTAGGGGCTTTCGTTGGAATACGATACGCTGAGATTGTTTCCGACAACCACGGAGCTTTCCTGGGTGCTTTCACTGGAAGGCGGAGCCGCTTCGGAAGAAGGCGGTTCGCTGGAAGTGGGAGCATCGCTCGAAGAGGGAGGCTCGCTGGAAGTGGGAGCGTCGCTCGAAGAGGGAGGTTCGCTGGAAACAGGAGGCTCGCTGCTTGGCGAACTGGTTTCCGGAGCGGAACTTGCCGGAACGGGATTTACCGTCATCTTGAAGGTTGCCGTGCAGTTTTTATAGGATACGGTAACGGTGGCTTCGCCTGCGGAAGCAAATGCTTCGGTAGGAGAAACGGTAAATCCGTTTGTGATGTCCTCGGTCGTTCCGTTTGCTTTATTAACGCGGATAACAAGTCCGGTATAGTCCGGTTTTTCGCCGACGGTATAAGTGGTTTTTGCGGGTTTCTGGATAACTTCAATGGAAGAAACCGCAACTTCGTTTACTGTTACTTTAAAAGTTGCGCTGAAACCGCTGTGGGAAACTTTTACCGTATGTTCACCGGGTACGGCAAAAGCAGTTCCAAGGCCGGGTTCAAAAGTAAGTCCCTGAGTATCCGCCGTTATGTTGGAGATATCTTCAGATGTACCGTCACTTTTGTTTACCCTTATAACAAGGCCTTCGGTACTGAGTTTTTCGCCGACGTTATAAACAAGTTTTTTCGGGTTGGAAACAATACCGATGGAAGTGACTTTTACTTCCGTGCTTGTTTCGGGCGTGGAACTTGTGCTTTCATCGGCGATTACGTTAACGGTAAAGCTTACGGTAAAATCTCCGTAAACGATAACAACTTCCTGCTTTCCGGGTTCGGTAAAGGGAGTATCCGGAATAACGCTGAATCCTTCGGTGATGTCAACATAGGTTCCGTCGGTCTTATAAAGGGTAAGAACAAGACCTTCGGTGTTCATGGTCTCACCGACTTTATATTCCATTTTATTCGGGAACTGGAGGATATCCACCTCGTCCACGTCTTCGGTTCCGATTATTTCCTCAGCTTCTCCGAAGGATGCGTCAGATTCGGATTTCTGTGCTTCAGAAACAGCCTGATACCATTTATCCGGCATAAGCGGACTGGAGTTATAATATGCTTTTGAGGTATCGAGAGCGGAAATATCTTCTCCTTCCCTTACCTGTCTTGCAATGATTACAACACGGGCATCGGTGAAATCATAGCTGCAGGTGGAAAGTGTGAGGAAATTGTCGCTTGTGTTATATTCAACACCGGTCACGATCATTGTGCGTTTTGCAACCTGATTAAGGAATTCCTTTGTTTCGGCGTCGTCGCCGTCAATAAAGTTGTTATAATCCCATACCGGGCCGTCTTTTTCATAGGCGTTTGTAAGGATTACACCCACAACAAGCCAGTCAAAATCTCCGTAAAGGGTATCAAAATGAATGACCGGGTGCTGTTTATAGAATTTAAGCTGGCGGTATTTGATAAGGTCGCTGAACATCTGGCCGTCATTATAAACGTTGTGACCATAGACTATGATGTTTTTGCTCTGCTCATCCGGGTCAGTTTCACAGCGGTAATCTATGAACGGGGTTCCGTACATGGAATAGTTTCCGTAAAAATCTTTTCGGAGGTAATACTGTCCGCGCTGGCCTTTTTCGTTTGCGGTTGCGGTCTGCACAACCGGGAAATCAACGTTTGTTTCGTCGATTTTGATATATGCGGCGGTGTCCGTGTTTTCCTTGAAAAGACCGTAAAGTTTGGGGTTATATCCCCATTCCTTTACTTCTTCCTCGTCATATTCCTGATTATTGACAAGACCCTGAAGGTTTGCGGCAAGGTCGCGGTGCTTTACGCTGTCAAAAAGTTTTGTACTGAGATAACCCATGCATCCGATGAAAACAAGAACACAAAGAATAAAAATGGATTTTCTGATGAGTTCGGTTTTGCTGTCACCTTTCATCGGAACAAATCTCGAATACCATTTCTGGCTTCCGGCGGTGGATTTTGCGGTTCTGAATTTTGCTTTTCCGGAAACCGCACCCATAAGGGAAACAGAATTTTCATAAAGCTTGGGATATGCGGAAACGACACATCTTGCCATATGAACGGCCCTTGCTCCGGCTGCGGCAATAAGTTCGTTCCTTGTTTCAGCGGTAACGTGTTCGGTCCAGACATTATCTCCCATGCAGACGGCGATGTTTGCGCCTTCGTTGTTCTTGGTGGGGTCGGTGGTTATTGCAATTCCGATATTGGAACCGAAAGTCTTGCAGACTTCGCCCGCAAGTACCGCCGCGGTCCAGGTGCTGTTTGCGCCGTGGCGTTTAAGAAGTTTTTCCGGGATATCATATCTTGAAACGCCCTGGGAAGTTCCGAGATAGTTTCCCACATATTCATTTGTAAAAGCGGCGTCGGTGATTTCGCTGCGCTGGATACCTTCAAGGGCGATTGCCGCCTTAAGGTCTTTTCTCGAAAGTTCCTGGGCAAAAGCCTGGCCGACGTTTTCTGCACCGACAGCATAGGCCGCCGGTCCGATTTTTGCAATTATGTTTTTAAGGGAAGCGTTGGCTTTTGCCAGTGCTTCTTTTTTATCGGTTCCTTTTGCAAAAACCTGAACAGCGATTTCATTTCCGTCCTCATAAATGCGAACGGAAGAATCTTCGGTTTCCGCTTCGGAAACAGCCTGTTCCGCATCCGCTTTTGAAATTCCGCAGGCACGAAGGTTTTTTATGGAATATGCTCCGCCGATGAATTCCGCAAGGAACTGGGAAACCCTGTAGCAAAGCATGAACTGGAGAGTTTCCGCTTCGCCGGGAAGCATGATTATGCACTGGTTTCCCTGGGAAATTGCGCATCCGCTGGGTTTTCCTGCTTTGTTACGGAAAATTTCAGCGCCTTCGGGGAAAACTTCACCGTCTTTTTCAACGGTTCTGAAACCGATTGCAGAAGAAACAGCGGAAACAGTCATGTTCTCGTTTTCTTCTCCGATGCCGCCGATCACCATTATTACGTTATAATCCGCAATGGCTTCGGCAACGGCTTTGTGGATTGCGGGGCGTTCCGCATCAATACGTTTTCCTTTGATGCCGGCGATTCCGAGCATTTCAAATTCTTTTTGAACAAGCTGTGCCACATTATCCTGTTTAACGTTGCTCAGAAGAATTATCTGCGATTGCAAGAAACCACTCCTTTCAAAAGTTTTTCAAAAATCATTTTAAATCTCATTTCTTTGGAAAAAGTCTGAGTCGCTGGTGTTTTATCTCGCATCTTGCAACAAGCTCTTCGATATCAAGAGCCTTTTCCGCTTCCTCGATCATTTCAAGAGTCGGGCGGGTTTTCGGATGCTTCGGAGTAAACACTGTACAGCAATCCTCATAGGGAAGGATGGATGTTTCAAAAGTTCCGATCTTTTCGGAAATTTCAACGATTTCCTGTTTATCCATACCGATAAGCGGACGGAAAACCGGAAGAGTTGAAACTGCATCTGTGCAGCCTATTGCCGGCATAGTCTGACTTGCAACCTGGGCAAGGCTTTCGCCGGTGATGATTGCGCCGCATTCTTCTTTTTCAGCAAGACGGAGCGCAACCCTCATCATAAAACGGCGCATTATAACAGTGAAAAGTTCTTCGGGACATTTATTTTTGATTTCTTCCTGGATTTCGGTGAATCCGGCGGAGAAAAGATCAACGATTCCGCAATAATCACAGAGCTTCTGGGCAAGGGTCTGAACTTTGAGCCATGCTCTTTCGCCGGTATATGGCGGGGATTGGAAATGGAGAGCGCAGATTTCGACTCCGCGCTTTGCAAGCATATAACCTGCAACGGGGCTGTCGATTCCTCCGGAGAGAAGAAGAAGTCCTCTTCCGCTGGTGCCGATAGGCATTCCTCCCGCTCCGGGAAGCTGTTTTCCGTGGATATAGGCATATTTCTCGCGGATTTCCACCATTACGATGATATCAGGGTTGGTTACGTTTACGCGAAGATGGTGGAATTTTGAAAGAAGAACAGCACCCATCTCTCTTGCGATTTCAGGGGATTTCATCGGAAAGCTTTTGTCGCTGCGTTTTGCCTCAACCTTGAATGTTTTAAGGTAAGGAAGGGTATCTGCAAGATAGATTTTTGCTTTTTCAACAATGTCTTCCCAGTTTTTTTCGGCAACGCAGGCTCTTGTAAGCGCAACAATTCCGAAAACTTTCTGAAGTCTTTCAACCGCTTCGTCAAGGTCGATATCTTCGTCCTGGGGTTCAATATAAATTGTGGACTGGGATTTCCAGCATTTGAATTTTCCAAGGTCTTCAAGACGGCGCTTGCAGTTTTTAACAAGTCTGTCTTCAAAACCGGAGCGGTTAAGTCCCTTAAGGGCAATTTCGCCGCATTTTATAAGTATAATTTCTTTCATTTATTTATGGACCTCTTTATCTGCAAAGTGTGCTCATGGCGTCTTTGATGGCATCCACAAGTTCATCAATGTCTTCTCTTAAAGTGTCACGGCCGAAGCTGATTCGGATGGCGCTGTCGATCCTTGCGCTGTCATATCCCATTGCCGCAAGAACATGGCTTTTTGCGCCGAGAGCGCATGCGGAACCGCTTGAAACATATATTCCTCTGTTTTCAAGAAAATGGAGCATTATCTCGCTGCGGATTCCGGGAACGGAAATGTTCACTATGTTGGGGATTGCGCCTTCTTTCGAGTTAAGAAGAATCCCGTCGATGTCCTGAATGCAATATTTAAAATATTCTTCAAGTATCTCCATGTGGTCCCTTCTCGGAACTGCGCTGAGAGTCTCTATCTCGACCGCTTTTTGGAAAGCGGCGATAAGAGGCATTGCCTGGGTTCCGGGCCGGAGCTGTTTTTCCTGTTCGCCGCCGAAATGCTGTGGCAGAACTCTTACGCCTTTTTTGACCCAGAGAGCGCCGATTCCTTTCGGGCCGCCGATTTTATGGGCAGTTATTGTAACAAGGTCAACTCCGGTTTTGTCCGCCCTGAAAGGAACTTTGCAAAAGCCCTGGACCGCATCGGTATGGAAAACGACTTCGGGGTTTTTACGTTTTGCTGCGGCGCAAATTTCTTTTATCGGGTTTATTGCGCCGATTTCGTTATTGACAAACATTACCGAAACAAGCACGGTTTTTTCATCCACCGCTTCAAAAACCGAAGCGGGCGTTATGATTCCGTTTTCGTCCGGCATTACCCAGGTTACGGTAAAGCCCATGGTTTCAAGCTGTTTTGCGCTTTTAATGACAGAATCGTGTTCATAGGCGGAAACAACGATTTTGTTGCCTTTTCTTTTCTTTGCAAGAGCGCCGCCGATTATCGCAAGGTTGTTGGCTTCGGTTCCGCCGGAAGTGAAATAAAGACCTTTAGGATCTGCCCAAAAAGTGTCGGCAATATATTTCCTTGCTTCTTCAAGAATTTTTTCCGCTTCAACTCCTTTTGAATGGAGCGAAGAAGGGTTGCCGTAAAATTTCGTCATCACTTCAAAAGCCGCTTCCGCCGCCTCTTTATAAACTTTTGTGGTCGCGCTGTTATCAAGATATATTTCCTCTTTATCGAGATATGCTTCTTCCACAAATACGCCTCCAATAAACACAAATAAACATAATTCTCCATTATTCAGAGTTATTATACACAAAAATATATTAATTTTCAATATTTATCTTATATGTTTAATATTTTATTTATATTTAAATAGTGTCTGTTTTTTGCTTTTTTGTTGCACCAAATAAAAAATTGGCAGGAATTACCTTCCTGCCAATGCTTATTCTTTGTTTGTTATGATCACTTTTGCGGTTGTAAGAATGTCTTCATGAACAACGCTCCGCGGCTCAAAACGGCAAAGTTTAAAAGTCCAGTCCATCACCATTCCAAGTCCGAAAACCGAAATCACCGTTCCGATCCCGATGGTTGCACCCATTGCCCAGGAAATTGCAAGAACAACGGCACTTATGATATTGTTGACCGTTCCGATGGAGATTTTTTTGCAGCGTTTTCCTATTGCAACGGTAAAAGCGTCACGCGGTCCGCAGCTCAGTCCGGTTATCATATAAAGATACTGACCGTAACTGAGAATAAAAAGGCTTACCATGAAAATCAAAAGTTTAAAAGCCAAGGAATCCACATCCGGAACCGGATCGAGCATTGCAAAAAAATCGCATCCGAGACCGACGCATACCGCATCGACAAGTGTTCCCATTCCGATGGGTTCTTTAAGGAGAAGGTCGATAACAACTATCGAAAGGCCGATGGTTATGCTTGCTGTTCCGTAAGTTATCGGAAAAACTATCGAAAATCCCTGGTTAAGGGCGTTCCATGAAGGAAAACCGATATCTGCTTCGATCTGAAGATAGATTCCGAAACCGATGAAAAACATTGTAAGCGCCGACCATAGCATTTTCACAAGCCGGTTATATCTTGGCGGAAGATTTTTCCAAAGTTTTTCGAACAACCGAAACACCCCTTTTGATAAAACAATACAAAGATAATATCACTTTTGAAAAGGCATGTAAAGAAAAAAAGCCGTATATATTACGGCTTTTGTTTTTAAATCATATTCCCAAAAGATATTTTGTTTCTTCGCCGCGAAGTCTTATCCATTTCTGCGCAAGTCTTTCCGCGTTGCTTCTGTCAACGGCGATTCTTGCAAAAAGCTCCTCGCGGTTTTTGAAAACAATTTCCTCACGGACAAAATCAATGAGGAAAACCGGAACTTTTTTTCCGTAAAGTTCGCCGTTCCAGCCGATTATATGGGTTTCCGCCGCGGGAATGTTTGCGTCGGAAACGGTGGGTTTTACCCCTACATTTGTTACCGCAGGATAAAACGTTCCGTCAATATAAGCTGCGGAAACATATACCCCGAACTTCGGAATTATGTAGTTTTCCGCAATAGGCTGGTTGATAGTCGGAAGACCGAATTCTCTTCCAAGTTTGTTTCCGGAAACTATCTCCGTTTCCACACAGAAAGGATAGCCGGTAAGAAGTTCCACTTCCGCCATATCGCCTTTTTCTGCGGCGGCGCGGATCCTTGTGGAACTTATTGCTTCGCCTTTGTCATAAATTTTTTCCACAAAGCAGTATTCCATTCCGTATTTTTCGCAGAATTCCGCCATTTCTTTTGTTCCGCAGGAAGCTTTGAAGCCAAAGCGGTAATCCGTTCCGCAAACGACTTTTTTACAGCGGAGTTTTTTCAAAAGGATATCCCGAACAAATTCTTCGCCGGAAAGTCCTTTTACTTCATCAAAATCCGGTGCATAGACATGGGAAATTCCACAGGATCTCATAATGCTGAATTTTATTTCCGGAGGTTCAAGGCGTTTTGCACCGCTTTTCCCGGTAGGAAGGCTTTTTTCGGAAAAGGTAAAAACCCACGGTTCAAGTCCCTCGGAAATAACCGCCCGGTGCAAAACTTCCCGGTGGCCTCTGTGAACTCCGTCAAAAACACCGAGAGCAACAGCGGTATCGTTTTTCGGAAATTCTGTTGTAATAAATTCCATGCTGTCAGTCATCTTCCTCATCATAAAGTACATAATCAAGATAAAGTCCTTCGGGTTTTGCGGTCCTTCCGGCCTTTGTTCTGTCTTTGGATTCGATTATATCGGAGATTTCGTCCGGTTCGATTTTCCCTTCATTAACTTCAAGAAGGGTTCCGACCATTATGCGGACCATGTTATAAAGAAACCCGTCCCCGGTTACGGAAAAGGTAACAAGCTCCCCTTCCCTTTCAACCTGGCAGTCGAAAACCGTTCTGGTGCAGTCTTCCTGTTCGCCGTTTGAACCGCAGAAAGCGGAAAAATCATGGGTTCCGATAAAATCGGTGCAGACCGCATCGAGAAAGTTTTCATCGATGGGTTTAGGATAATGGAGCGCAAGTCCCTGCCAGAAAGGGCTCATATAAGGTGCGTTCCAGATTTTATAAACATAGCGTTTTCCCTTGCAGGAATAGCGGGCATGAAAATCTTCCGAAACTTCTTCGCAATCCACCGCGGCAATATCATCCGGAAGAAGAGCATCAAGGCTTCTTCGGATATGGTCGCAGTCGAAATCGCTTTCGGTTTTGAAGTTTACGCAGAACATATTGGCGTGGACGCCGGCATCGGTTCTTGAACAGCCTTTGATATCGGGCCTTTCGCCTTTGAAAAGCACCTGCATTGCGTCCTGAAGAGTTTCTGCAACGGTAACGGCGTTTTTCTGTACCTGGAATCCGTGGTAATTCGTTCCCTTATAGGAAATGGTCAGCAAAAGATTTCTCAAAGTCTGAACACCTCCGGTCCGAAAACGTTCATAAGGATAACAGCAGCAAAACCAAGGGCAACAAAAAGCGCCGCGCCGAGATCTTTTACCGTAAGTTTAAGCTGTTTCATTCTTGTTCTGCCTTCGCCGCCGTGATAGCAGCGGCATTCCATTGCAAGTGCAAGCTCGTCCGCCCTTCTGAATGCGGAAACAAAAAGCGGGATAAGGATCGGGATAAGAGCCTTTGCTTTTTCGATGACGTTTCCGCTTTCCATGTCCGCGCCTCTTGCTTTCTGTGCCGCCATTATCTTCTGGGTTTCATCAATAAGAGTAGGGATAAAACGCAGAGCAATGGTCATCATCATCGAAAGTTCATGCACAGGAACTTTTATCTTCTGGAGCGGTTTCATAAGCCTTTCAAGGCCGTCGGTAAGCGCAATAGGGGTTGTGGTATAGGTCAGAAGGCTGCTTCCGGCAATAAGGCAGATTATGCGAATGCACATAAGCACCGCTGTGAGCACGCCTTTTTCGGAAATCGAAATAAATTCCCATTCAAAAAGCGGTTCTCCTTCAACGAAGAAAACGTTGAGCACGGCGGTAAAGATTATAATCGGCATAATGGGCTTTATGCATTTTATCACAAGCTTCCAGGGAAGTTTTGAGAGCGCATAGAAGACAATTCCCATTCCCGCGCCGATAAGAAGAGAGAACAAGCCGTCCGCAACAAAGAGCAGAACGATGTATGCAACTATAAGAATGAGTTTCATTCTCGGGTCAAGGCGGTGGATTATGGAATCTCCGGGGAAATACTGACCGAAAGTTATGTCTTTAAGCATCAGCTTCGCCTCCTTTTTTAAGGAGATTGAGCATTGCTTCCTTTGCTTCCGCAACGGTGAGCACGCTTTCGGGAACTTCGTAACCTTTTTCGCGGAGCTTTGCAAAAACGCGGCTTATCTGTGGAACTTCAAGTCCGATTTCACAAAGTTCGTCAACTCTTTTAAAGATTTCGCGGGTTTCGCCGTACATTGCGACCTTTGAATGATTCATTATGAGCACATGGCTTGCAAAGCGTGCAACGTCTTCCATGCTGTGAGAAACAAGTATAACGGTTGCGCCGGTACGGTCATGATAATTTTTGATTTCAGAAAGAATGAATTCGCGGCCCTTGGGGTCAAGTCCGGCGGTGGGTTCATCAAGAATGAGCACCTCCGGCTGCATTGCGAGCACGCCCGCGATTGCAACTCTTCTTTTTTCGCCGCCGGAAAGTTCAAAAGGCGATTTTTCAAGGTAATCCGCGGTCAAACCGGTGTGTTTTGCGGCTTCAAGGACCCTTTCTTTAACTTCCGCATCGGAAAGTCCCATGTTTTTCGGTCCGAAAGCGATATCTTTATATACCGTTTCCTCAAAAAGCTGGTGCTCGGGATACTGGAAGACAAGGCCTACCTTAAAGCGGAATTTTCTTATTTCCTTCGGGTTTGCCCAGATGTCCTCTCCGCCGACAAAAACTTTTCCAAAAGTCGGCTTTATAAGTCCGTTGAGATGCTGGATCAGGGTGGATTTTCCGGAACCGGTGTGGCCGATAAGGCCCACAAAGGAGCCTTTTTCGATTTCAATGTTTACGTTATCTATCGCGCGGTGCTCATAAGGAGTTCCTTCGGAATAGACGTAGCTTAAATTTTCGGTTCTGATGATTGCATCAGCCATTCTGAGCACCGCCTTTCAGGAGTTTTTCAAGAGCTTCTACACATTCCTCTTCCGTGAGCACGCAGCAGGGAACATCAAATCCTTCCTTGCTGAGTTCATGGCAAAGTTCGGTCACCTGGGGAACATCAAGACCGCGTTCCTTTATTTTTTCAACACTTCCGAAAACCTCTCTCGGTGTGGAATCCATAATTACCTTGCCGTCATCCACAACAACAACCCGGTCGCACATTGCCGCCTCATCCATATAGTGAGTGATAATTACAACGGTGATTCCAAGTTCCTTGTTGAGCTGTTTAATGGTTTCCATAACCTCTCTGCGTCCTTTCGGATCGAGCATTGCGGTGGGTTCATCAAGAACAACGCATTTCGGACGCATTGCGATAATTCCGGCAATTGCGATTCTCTGCTTCTGTCCGCCGGAAAGCTGGTTCGGCGCATGAAGGCGGTAATCATACATATCGACTTTTTTAAGGGCGTCATCGACTCTTTCACGGATTTCGAGCGGGGGTACCCCGAGGTTTTCAAGCGCAAAGGCAACGTCTTCCTCGATTATGGTCGCAACTATCTGGTTATCCGGGTTCTGAAAAACCATTCCCACTTCCTGGCGAATCTCGAAAAGTTTTGATTCTTCGTCGGTGGAAATTCCGCTTACGGAAACGCTTCCCTCGCTTGGAACAAGAATTGCGTTGAAATGTTTCGCAAGGGTGGATTTTCCCGAACCGTTGTGACCGAGAACAGCCACAAATTCTCCCTCATCGATGGAAACGCTTACTCCGTCAAGAACAAGCGGAGGAATCATCCCTTCGTAAGCCGGATAGCTGAAACTTATTCTGTTTGCTTCGATAAAACTTTTTTTAGACATTTTTGATCCTTTTTATCCTCATAAGTTTTTTCAGACATTTTGTTTTATTTAAAGACCCATGTGACGATATTATCGGAAAATTCCATTCCGATTTTTCGCTGGAGCCCCATTGATTTTTCGTTTCCGACAACAACGTGTCCGAAAGGAATTCTTCCTTCGGAAAGGCGGCGGTTAAGATTTTTTGCTTCAATGGCAATTCCAATACCTTTGCGGCGGTATTCCGGAAGAACAGTCAGAAGACCCATTGAACCTTCGCCATGGAAGCCGACGAATCCGGCGCAGTTTCCGTTTTCATCAAAAGCGCCGAGCATTCCGTATTCGATCCGGCTTTTCATATATTCTTCGTCGTCATCATAATTTTCGCATACAAAGGAAAGGTTTTCCATTGTGAGCGGTCTTATTTCAATTCCCGGAACTTCGTATTCCGGAACCGGTTCCTTACCGGGATATGCCGCCTGATAACAGGGCATTGTTTCGGCATTTCCTTTTACCGCAAAAAATTCCGGAAGAAATTTAAGCGGGCGGATTATGGCCATAAACCGGTCTTTTTCGATAAGCGAAGCCATTTTTGTCATTGCTTCGGCGGTTTTTGCAGAAATTGCAAAAGGTCCTTTTCCGCCAATGCGAAGCATCACTCCGTCCTCTTCGGAATAAAGTACCTTTGTTTTTTCATCAAGAAGCGCATCGAGCATATCCGCATGATATGCAAAATCTTTTTCAAGATAGAGTTTTGGGTCAAGCATACAAATCACTTCCTTTTTAGCCTTCCCCTTGGGGGGAAGGTGGCGCCGAAGACGACGAATGAGGTGTTATTGCGGTATATAAATTTGCGGACAAACACCTCATCAGTCAGCTGCGCTGACAGCTTCTCCTCAAGGAGAAGCCTTTTTTATTCTTTGCTCCAGATTGCGGAGGAGCCGCAGGGAAGAACCATTCCGCTTTGGGTTACAGGAAGTCCGATCTCTTCCGCGGAAACTTTTCCGCCGAATTTTTTCATTGTGCTTCCGAGAACATAGGCCATTGTTGAAGCAGAAAGTCCGGTGGTATAGCTGTTGAGAAGAACAAAAAGCGGCTCATCGGTAAGAACTTCGGAAACAAGGCTTACAAGTTCGTAAACATGTTCTTCAAGTTTCCAGACTTCACCGCCGGGACCTCTTCCATAGGAAGGAGGATCGAGGATTACCGCATCATATTTGCTTCCGCGGCGGATCTCTCTTTCAACAAATTTTTTGCAGTCATCAACTATCCAGCGGACAGGTTTTTCAGAAAGTCCCGAAAGTTCGGCATTTTCCCTTGCCCAATGTACCATTCCTTTTGCCGCATCAACGTGGCAGACGGAAGCGCCCGCGGAAGCCGCCGCAACGGTTGCGCCGCCGGTATATGCAAAGAGGTTGAGAACGCGAACTTCTTTTTCCTCTGCTTTTGCCGCCTTTATTTTTTCGATCATCATATCCCAGTTAACGGCCTGTTCCGGAAAAAGTCCGGTGTGTTTAAAGCCGGTGGGGCTGATCTTGAAAGTAAGGTCTTTATAATTTATTTTCCAGAACTCCGGAAGTTCCCGGCGATATTCCCAATGTCCGCCGCCCTGGGAGGAACGGACATATCTTGCGTCCGCGTGTTTCCACATCGGGTGTTCCTTCGGGGTGTTCCAGATTATCTGGGGGTCGGGTCTTATAAGTATAACTTTTCCCCAGCGTTCAAGTCTTTCGCCTTCGGAACAATCCAAAAGTTCATAGTCTTTCCAGTCTTTTGTATATCTCATTTTCCACCTCAGCTGATAAGATTCTTAAGAGTCTCGGCACATTCGAGAACAAGCGCGTCGATTTTTGCCTTGTCTTTTCCTTCGATCATGATTCGGATAAGAGGTTCCGTTCCGGAAGGACGAACAAGAATTCTTCCGTCGCCTTCAAGTCTTGCGCTTTCGATATCCAGATAACTTTTTACTTCCGGATCATCAAGTTTTGCCTTCATTTCCGGAGTTGCTTCAATATTCACCATTACCTGGGGATAAACAGTCATAACTTTTTTAAGTTCAGAAGCTTCTTTTCCGGAAAGTTTCATGGTTTCGATAAGCATAAGGGCGGAAAGTTCGCCGTCGCCTGTGGTCATATATTCCGGAATGATTATATGGCCGCTTTGCTCGCCGCCAAGGGAAGCTTTGAGTTTAAGAAGGGATTCGAGAACATATCTGTCGCCTACCTTTGTGGGATAACAGCTCATATTATGCTCTTCCGCAAACTTGAAAAGACCCATGTTGCTCATAATGGTGGGAATGAAGATGTTTTTGTTAAGTCTTCCTTCGGAAGCAAATCTCTTCGCAAGGATCGCCATCATAATATCGCCGTCGATAAGTTCGCCGTTTTCATCAACCGCAAGGCAGCGGTCCGCGTCTCCGTCAAAGGCAACGCCGATATCGAATCCGTTTTCTTTGACAAATTTTCCGAGAGCGGAAATATGGAGAGATCCGCATTCGCGGTTTACGTTTGTTCCGTCAGGTTCACAGTTAAGGAAGGTTGCGTTTGCGTTTACCTTTCCGAAAATCTTTTTCGCTGTTTTAAAAGAAGCGCCGTTTGCGCAATCGACGGCAATTTTTATTCCGGAAAGATCCTTTACTGTGGAAGCTATATGTTCCACATAAAGTTCAACAGCTTCGGTATTATTTGTTATTCTTCCGATTTCGGAAGAAGGGGCAAGTTCGATTTTCTCGGATCTGTCGAGAACGATTTTTTCGATGCGTTCTTCCTGCTCATCGGTAAGTTTAAAACCGGTGGAACCGAAATATTTGATTCCGTTATATTCAAAGGGGTTGTGGCTTGCGGTTATCATAACTCCGCCGGAAACGCCGAGTTTTGTAACAAGATATGCTACCGCAGGGGTTGGAACAACTCCGAGAAGCTCAACGTCACAGCCTACGGAGGAAAGTCCCGCAGCAACAGCGGCTTCAAGCATCGTTCCGGAAAGGCGGGTATCTCTTCCCACAATTACCTTTGGTTTTTCACTTTGTTCGTTTTTTATGATCATTCCGGCCGCACGGGAAATTGCAAGAGCAAGCTCTACGTCAAGCTTTTTGTTCGCAATTCCGCGAACGCCGTCGGTTCCGAAAATTCTTCCCATAAAATTATTCTCCAATTCTCATTTGTTCACATTCGCCGCAGGGCTGTGCCGGCATTGTCATTCCGAGATGCTCATAGGCAAGGGCGGTTGCACAGCGTCCTCTTGGCGTTCTTGTAAGGAAACCTATCTGCATAAGATAGGGTTCATAAACGTCTTCGATAGTAACGGCTTCCTCACCGGTTGCGGCAGCAAGAGTTTCGAGCCCGACCGGGCCGCCGTTATAGTTCTTTATCATCATCATAAGAATTCTGCGGTCGATTGCATCAAGACCGAGTTCATCGACTTCGAGCCTTGAAAGAGCTTCCGCAGCAATTTCTTTTGTTACAATTCCGTCGCCGATAACCTGGGCAAAATCGCGGACTCGTTTGAGGAATCTGTTAGCGATTCGAGGAGTTCCGCGGCTTCTTCTTGCAAGTTCCATGGCGCCTTCATGTTCAACTTCGATTCCGAGTATCCCCGCGCTTCGTTCCACGATTTTGCAAAGTTCAGCCGGGGAATAAAGCTCGAGCCTTTCAACAACGCCGAAACGGTCGCGAAGCGGTGCGGAAAGCTGTCCCGCTCTTGTTGTTGCGCCAACAAGGGTGAAATGAGGAAGATCAACGCGGATACTTCTTGCGGAAGGGCCTTTTCCGACAATTATATCAAGGGCATAGTCCTCCATTGCCGGATAAAGAACTTCCTCAACGCTTCTGTTCATTCTATGAATTTCATCAATAAAAAGAATATCGTTTTCGTTAAGGTTGGTTAAAAGAGCCGCAAGATCGCCGGGTCTTTCGATTGCCGGACCGCTTGTTATTCGGAAACCCACACCCATTTCATTTGCGATGATTTCCGAAAGAGTGGTTTTTCCAAGACCGGGAGGGCCATAGAGAAGAACGTGGTCGAGAGCTTCGCCGCGGCGTTTTGCCGCTTCGATATAAACCGCCATGTTTTCTTTCGCTTTGGTCTGGCCGATATATTCATCAAGAGTTCGGGGGCGGAGAGAAAGTTCGTTTTCTCTGTCCATTTCCTCATATTCCGGAGCGACTATTCTGTTTTCAAAATCCATCTGGTTGGAAAGCATTTAAAAATCACTCCTTATCTTTTCATTGCAATGGCCTTGAGAGCCGCTTTTATCATTTCGTCAATGGGAAGGTTCTGGTCAAGTTTTCCGATAACCGCGGCGGCTTCGGAATTTGTATAACCAAGGCTTACCATTGCGGCAATGGCTTCGCCGGCGTTTCCGCCGATTCTTCCAACAGAAACCGCCGGAGCGGAAGAGAAACCTTTGGAAACGGAATCGTTCGAAATTTTATCACGAAGCTCGAGAATAATTCTCTGGGCGGCTTTCGGACCGATTCCTTTCGCCCTTGTTATGGCTTTTGCGTCGCCGGAAGCAACCGCAAGGGCAAAGGAATCCGGGGTGAATTCCGAAAGAACCGCAAGGGCGGCTTTCGGGCCGATTCCGGAAATGGAAGTCAGCATTCTGAAACAATCCTGCTCCGCTCTGTCATAAAATCCGTAAAGATCTGTTCCTGTTTCCTGGTTATATGTCATTGTTGTATAAACAAAAACTTCGCTTCCGCTGGGGGGAAGGCAGGAAATTGTAGTTGCGGAAGCCTTGCAGAGATATCCGACGCCTGCACATTCCACAACAAAAAAACTGTCTTCAACATGTAAAAGTTTTCCGTTAAGGCTATATATCATATCTTTTACCTCAAAAATATTTTTTCGGGCGGATGATATCCGCCCCTACGGTAAATCGTATTGTTATATCTCTTTAATCGCTTTTGAAAGGCGCGAGCCGTGGCTGTAACCGTGGCAGATCGCCGCCGCAAGGGCGTCCGCCGTATCGTCCGGTTTCGGAACGGCCTCGAGCCTTAAGGTATCCCGAACCATTATCTGGACCTGGTGTTTTTCCGCTCTTCCGTAACCGACCAAGGATTGTTTTATCTGGAGCGGGGTATATTCAAAAATCGGTATCCCTGCCTGGATTGCCGCAAGAAGGATGACTCCCCTTGCCTCCGCAACATCGATGGCGGTTTTCTGGTTGCTGTTGAAATAAAGTCTTTCAATGCTCATACATTCGGGCTTTGTTTCCGCAATAACTTCCTTCACCGTATCATAAATCGTGCGGAGCCTTTCTTCAAAAGGCGTTCCGGCGGGGGTGTCCACCGCCCCGAATTTTACCGGATAGAACTTGTTTTTAACATAATCCACAACCCCGACCCCGACTATTGCATAACCCGGGTCTATTCCGATTATCCTCAAAGCGGTTTCACCTTCTTTGCATAGTTACCCATTTTGACATTTTATTATAGCATATAATACATATATAAGGCAATTAATTTTTTATGAATTTAACAGCAAAAATCGCGCTGGACAAAAAGATTTATTTGCTGTAAAATCAAACTGGATTTCATATAAAAGGAGATTTTTTGATATGACCGACGAAATGCTCGTTTCCATTGCAAAAGAGGAAGGTTTTTCCCATGCCGCTGTGGTCGATACCGCAGATATCGTTTTTGACGAAGCTTTCCGCCCCTATTGCGCGGAAAATCTTTGCGGAAAATTTGCCGTTAACTATTCCTGTCCGCCGGATTGCGGAACTCCCGAAGAAATGAAAAACCGCGTTCTTTCCCACAAACACGCTATCGTTCTCCAGAGCATCTGGCCCATTTCCGATTATAAAGACGGAGAAGCAATCAAAAAAGCGAAGGGACAGCACAACGCCGCCGGTCTTCGCCTTATGAAGCGCCTTCGCGAAGAAGGTCACCCCGGATTTATGATAGGTTCCAGCGGCTGCAGCCTTTGTAACCCCTGCGCCATAACCGAAGGCAAACCCTGCAACTTTCCGGATATGAAATTTTCCTGCATTTCCGCTTTCTGCATCCACGCAAGAAAACTTGCCGAAATCGCCGGAATGGAATATGACGGAAACGGAACTCTTGCTCTTTTCGGGCTTTATGTCTGCGATTAAAAAAAAAGAAAAACGGCGGAAAAACTTTTCCGCCGTTTTTCATTCTTTTGTTATGTAATATTTCATCGTGATGTTTTTCATATCGAAAACAACGTCGCAGCACTGTCTGCGTTTTCCGTTTCCGACAAAAAGTCTGAAATGGTCGTTATCAAGCCATTCAAAAGGAAGGCTTTCGCAATTTTTTGCAAAAATAACAAGGTTGCAAACGTCCTCGTTGGAATCACATTCCGCCTGAACTTTGATATACATAAGCCCTTTTGCGCTTTCGGAAGAACCCATAGAAATTTTTATCCAGTTGTTGCCGAACGGAGAATCAAATTCTTCTTCAACAAGGTCGTTTTTGATTTCTTTCGAAATTTTTCCAACAAAAACCGCGGCGGCGGAAGCAGCAGCAATACCGGCAGTTAAACCGAACAAAACACTCTTTTTCATAAACATCCTCCGTTCATTCTTTACTGTAAAGATATTATCTCACGAAGAAAGTTTTTTGTAAACAGAAAAAAAGACTTTGCCTTTTCAAGCAAAGCCTTTTTTCTGTTAAAAATATTTTTATTTATCTTTTGCCGTATCCATATAGCGCGCAACGGCAAAGCCGCCCGCAAAACAAATCATCGAAATGACAAGCGTTCCGATTCCGCCGAAAGAAGAAGGCAGGATTTTAAGCGAAGAAGCGATTACAAAACCGAGAATTACTTTTGACATAATCGGATAATGCTTTGTGTAAAGCATATTTACCACCCTTGCCAGAAGAAGGGTCGTTCCCACGATTCCTATTACAAAAGGCAGAAGAACATTAAAATCAAGGGAACCTATTCCCGCGGTCAAAGGTTCAAAAAGGCCAAGGATAATCAGAATCGTTGAAGAGCTCATTCCCGGAACAATAAGGCTCAGTCCCCAAAGAACACCGCAAAGCACAAAACTTCCGAAGTTCGGAGCCATTGTTATTGCGGCGCCGTTTTCCAGCACATGGAAAAACAAAAACGCAAGGGCAAGGGTTATTACAAAAGGCGTCCAGCTGCTTTCCGGGTCGCTTTTTTCGGAAGATTTTATAAGTTCCGGAAGGGTTCCGCAAATAAGTCCGAAGAAAAGCATAAGGGCGACCGTCGGCGAAAGTTCAAAAAGATACTCGACTCCTTTTGCCAGGAATATAAATCCGAGCACCCAGCCGATAACGAAAGGCGTAAACATCTTATAATGCTTTTTGAACGATTTTACCGGATTGGTTAACAGCTCCATCATCGGTTCGTAAATTCCGAAAGCAACGCACAGAACTCCGCCGCTCACTCCCGGAAGAATTGCGCCAACTCCGACTATTGCGCCCTGTATCGCATACATTATCGATTTAAAAATCTTGTTGTTTTTCAATTATCGTCACTTCACTTTCAGTTTTGCCGCAAGGCTGCCGCCCGGCTTTATCATCTACTGTAAAGATAATTCCTTCCGCGTTTTTTGTCAACTTTATTTTATCACGCTAAGGGCTTTATCTTCACACAAAAAAACAATTTGTTGGGTTTTTTGTTAGGTTTTTCGGAAAATCCGCTTATTTTACAATTCGACACAAAACAAAAAAACCCGCCAAAATCGCAGATTTTAGCGGGTTTTTTATTATGGTGGACGGTACAGGACAGCGACTCGCTTTGCTCCCTGCATAAGTTCCGTCAGCCGCTCGAACTGCGCCAAAGGCTTGTTTTTGCGGGTCGTCACTTATCGAACTTCGTTCTCGTCCTTTGAATTTCAATATAAAAACAAAAGGCACGCAATCGCGTGCCTTTTGTTTTTATGGTGGACGGTACAGGACTCGAACCTGTGACCTTCCGCACGTCAAGCGGAAGCTCTACCAGCTGAGCTAACCGTCCATTTAGCTGAGCAAGGGTTATTATATCGTATCGCGGAGAAAAAAGCAAGCGTTTTTTTCAATTTTTTTAAAATTTTTTATTTTCCAGTGCCAAAAGCAAAATCCGAAAAAACAAATCTTGTCGCATACTGCGAAAATTCAGCTGAAATCAATGAATAATCTTCCGCAGAAAGCACCGCCGTAAAATCATCGCTTTTTGCTACAAGGTTTTCGTTTTCGGTGCTCAAAACAAATTCTTCCGGATCCGAAAGTTCCTCAAAAAGTTCTTCCAAAAGCAAAAACGGCGTTCCTTCCGGAAGATTTTCGGTGTTTATTTCCTGTTCCATTCCTTCAAAAATCACTCTTGCGTGCTCATCCGAAAGAACCACTTCCATTCCGGAAAGTTCTTTGGGAAAAGCCAGCAAAAAGCTGATGCTCATGCCGTTTTTCAAAACTTCCATTTCTGTTTTGTTTTCGCCAAAAGTTCCAATAACATTTGCCGAAAAATCCTGTGAATACGTTTTTGCAACGTCCTCGGCCGAAGGCAAAGCAACGTTTGAGCACCCCGAAAGATAAAACAGCAGCATAAAAATCAACGCGATTTTTCTCAATTTTAAAAACCTCCCTTCACGGAACAATGTATATCCGTTTCGGGAGGTTTTTATTCATCAAAGACCTTTTTCCGCAAAAATTTTGCAAAGGTAATCAGGAATATCGCTGGGGAGCATTCCATATTCGGAAAGTTCCTTTGCGGCTTTGTCTGCCGCAAGTCCGTGAAGATAAACTCCGCATACGGCGCATGCGGTTTCGATATAACCCTGTGCGGCAAAAGAGGCTATTATTCCCGCAAGGCAATCTCCGCTTCCGCCTTTTGAAAGCCCCGGATTTCCGGTGGAATTGAAATAGATATCTCCGTTCGGTTCCGCAATAACCGTTGTGGAATCCTTAAGAACAACGATCGAATCAAATTCCTTTGCTGTTTTTGAGGCGATTTCAATCCGTTTTTCAACAGTTTCCGGAATCGAAATTTTGCAGAATCTTGCCATTTCTCCCATATGGGGAGTTATTATCGGTATCTGTTTTGCCTTTTTAAGAGCTTCCGGTTTTTCGGAAATGCAGTTAAGACCGTCCGCATCTATAATAACAGTGCAGTTTGCGTTTTCAAGAACAAATTCGACCAAATCGCCGACGTCCTTTCCTCTTCCAAGTCCGCATCCGATAAGCACCGCATCGACGTTTTCGAGGAACGGAAGGATCTTTTCCTTTGCTTCTGCGGAAATCGTTCCGTCCTCATTTTCTGGAAGAGGAAGGAAAGTCGCTTCCGGAATTCTTGCGGCAATCATTGAAACAACTTTTTCCGTTGTTGCAACGGTGGTTATTCCCGCTCCGGATTTCATTGCGGAAAGGGCGGAAAGCGCCGCCGCTCCGGGAAAATTCGAAGAGCCGGTTATGCAAAGGAGCTTTCCGAACGTGCCTTTGTTTGAAAAACGCGGTCTTTTTCTTATCGAGGAAAAGACCATGTCTTCGCCGGTCAAAAAGCAGTTTTGAGAAACCTGTGCCCGAACTTCGTGGGGAATTCCGATGTCAACGACTTCGGTCTGTCCGCAAAATTCTTTTCCCGGAAGGAGAAGATGTCCGGGTTTTGCCGCTTCAAAAGCAACGGTGAAGTTCGCTTTTACGGAATTTTTTGCACAAAGACCCGTTTCCGCATTAACTCCGCTCGGAATATCAAGAGAAATTTTTACCGCGATATCGGAATTTATCATTTCGGCGATTTCATCATATGGTGCCCGGAACTCTCCGGAAAAACCTGTTCCGAAAAGAGCATCGATTATTATATCCGCTCCGCCGAGAAATTCATCGACTTTTTTGCGGTCGAGTTCGAAATCCAGCATGGTTATTCCCGCCTGGATAACGCAGTTATACATATATTTTGCTTCGTCGCTTCTGGGAATTCCGCCGCAGAGAACAACAATCACGTTTGCGCCTTCTTCAAAAAGCTTTCTTGCAACGACCAATCCGTCGCCGCCGTTGTTTCCGCTTCCGCAAAAAATCATAAAATTGCGGCCTGCAACGTTTGAAAGAGTTTTTCTAATAAAAGCCGCCGCGGCGCAGCCGGCGTTTTCCATAAGACGCTGATAGGTCACGCCCATTTCGTCCGAAAGGCGCTCTTCGGTTTTCATCTGTTCAACTGTAAGAATTTTCATGGAGATATCCTCCTTTCATACGATATTTTCATTATACCACCACGTTTATATTTTTCAATCGAAAAAGGGCTTGAAAATTGCTTTTAATTATGTTATTATCTCTTTTGTTGTTAATATATATAACGCATTGACCGGGAGAGTAGGTTTTATTTTTCCGAAAAGAGAGGAAAAACCATTGGGCTGAAAGTTTTTCCGCGGATAAAATTTTTCTCGAAGTTCACCCGCGAGCGGTTTTGCTGAAAGAATTTTTTCGATTAGGCAAAAACGGGTTGCTCCGTTAAAAGCAAACTTAAGTGCCCGAAGAAAATCTTCGGGAATGCGGGTGGTACCGCGGAGAACCTTTTTCAGTTTATGAGTCTTCGTCCCAAATTTGCGGCTTGGGGCGGAGATTTTTTTATATCCGTTTTTATCCGCAAAACCAGCAAAACGTCATAAACAAAAATCAAAATAAATGGAGTTGAAAAATTTTGAAAGAGCAGCTTGAACAGATCCGCCTTGAAGCAAAAAAAGCTCTTGAGCTTTGCGAAGATCCCAAAGCACTTGAGGAACTTCGAATCCGCTATCTCGGCAAAAAAGGCGAGCTCACCGCCATTCTCAAACAGATGGGAAAACTTTCCGCAGAGGAAAGACCCGTTATCGGCCAGCTTGCAAACCAGGTCCGCGCCGAAATTGAAAACGACCTTAACGAGGCCGCAGAACACATTCACCAGCATCTTCTTGAAAAGAAGCTTGCTTCCGAAACCATTGACGTAACCCTTCCGGGAACCCCTTGCCCCACCGGTAAGGAACACCCGCTCAACATCGTTCTTAACGAAGTTGAGGATATCTTCCTCGGAATGGGCTTTTCCATTGCGGAAGGTCCCGAAGTTGAAACCGATTATTATAACTTTGAAGCACTTAACCTTCCGAAAGACCACCCCGCAAGAGATACCCAGGATACTTTCTATATCACCGAAAACGTTCTTCTCAGAACCCAGACTTCTCCGGTTCAGGTCCGTGTTATGGAAAAACAGCAGCCGCCTATCCGCATTATCGCTCCCGGCCGTGTTTACCGCAGCGATGCTGTTGACGCAACCCATTCTCCCCTTTTCCACCAGATCGAGGGACTTGTTGTCGATAAAGGCATCACCATGGCTGACCTCAAGGGAACTCTCGAAATCTTCATCAAACGTCTTTACGGCGAAGATTCCGTTGTTCGTTTCCGTCCGCACCACTTCCCCTTCACCGAACCTTCCGCCGAAATGGATATCCAGTGCTTCAACTGCCACGGCGAAGGCTGCCCGATGTGCAAAAACGAAGGCTGGATCGAAATTCTCGGCTGCGGAATGGTTCATCCGAAAGTTCTTTCCAACTGCAACATCGACCCCGAAGAATACAGTGGTTTTGCATTCGGAATCGGTCTTGAACGTATCGTTATGAGAAGATTCGCAATCAACGACCTTCGTCTTCTTTATGAAAACGACCTTCGTTTCCTCGACCAGTTTTAATTGAAGGAGGAGCTTTGAAATGACCAGCAGAAAAGAACTTTCCGAGCTTACCCTCCGTTTCCAGGCAAGAACTCTTAACATTTACCGCAAGCTTTTCTTCGATCTTCAGGAGCGCGAATATTCCGTTGAACTCCGCGACAGAGCCGCAAAGCTTGCAAAAGCAATTAAAGATGAAGATTACCCCGAAGCAAAAAGCCAGGCTGACAACATCACCTATCTTTTCAAACTTTGCTTCCAGGCAAATCTTATTCTTCCGCCCGTTTATCAGGGACTTGCCGTTGACGGACTTACCCTTTCCGCAACTATCGAAGAAGCGATAAACGGCGAAATCGGTCCCGACCCGGAACCGGAAATCATTCCTGTTGAAGATATTCCCGTCGTTGTAAGAAAATATATCCCCGGCGGTGAAAAATAAAGCGCCCCTTGTTAAAGGGGAGAGGGCCACGAAGTGGCGAGGGGATTCATTACATATCCCGAAATTTTAAAAAGAATCCCTCCGTCATCGTCGCTGAGCTCCGATGACACCTCCCTTTGACAAGGGAGGCAGAAATAATGTAAAGAAGGTTAAACAATGGATTTATCTCTCAGATGGCTTGCGGACTATGTTGAAACCGGCGTCACTCCTAAACAGTTCTGTGACGCAATGACAATGTCCGGCTCCAAAGTCGAATGCTATAATGAAGAAGCCGACTATATTTCCAACGTTGTTGTCGGTAAAATCATCAAAATTGAAAAACACCCCGATGCCGATAAGCTCCAGATCTGCCAGATCGATATCGGCCGCGAAGAACCCGTTCAGATCGTAACCGCCGCACAGAACGTTTATGAAGGAATGATGGTTCCCGCCGCTCTCGATAACTCCATCCTTGCGGGCGGCGTTAAAATCAAAAAAGGAAAACTCCGCGGTGTCCCCTCTAACGGAATGATGTGCTCCGTTGCAGAACTCGGCGTAACCGTTCACGATTTTCCCTATGCAATCGAAGACGGCATTATGGATATCAAGGAAGACTGCAAACCCGGCGATGATATCAGAACCGCTCTCGGTCTTAACGACGTTTGCGTTGAATTCGAAATCACTTCCAACCGCCCGGACTGCCTTTCCGTTCTCGGCCTTGCAAGAGAAGCAAGTGCAACTTTCGGCGTTCCTTTCAACGAACCACAGCCACAGATGCCACAGGGTGAAGATGATATCAACAACTATCTCTCTGTAAAAATCAGCGACACAGACCACTGCATGCGCTACGCAGCAGCTATGATCAAAAACGTTCGCGTAAAACCATCTCCACGCTGGCTGCGCGAAAAACTCCGCGTTTGCGGCGTTCGCCCGATCAACAACATTGTTGACATCACAAACTATGTAATGCTGCTCTATGGTCACCCAATGCACGCATTTGACCATAAATACGTTAAAGGCAATCTCATCGATGTTCGTCTTGCCAAACAGGGCGAAGAAATCATGACACTTGACGGCGTACAGAGAAAGCTTAACGAAAATATGCTTGTTATCAGCGACAAGGAAGAACCAATCGCAATCGCAGGTGTAATGGGCGGCGAATACTCAGGTGTTTATGAAGACACAAATATGGTTGTGTTTGAATCAGCTTGTTTTGATGGCCCTAAGGTAAGATACGCTTCCCGTCAGCTCGGTCTCCGTACAGAAGCTTCCGGCAAGTTTGAAAAAGGCCTCAACCCTGAAAACTGTATGCCGGCCCTCGCAAAAGCTATGGAACTTGTTGTGGAACTTGATGCAGGCGATGTAATCGGCGGCGTAATCGACGTTTACCCATCCCCAAGATACGAAAGAAAAGTTCCATTTAAAGCAGAAAAAATCAATGAAATCCTCGGCACAGAAATCGAAAAAGCCGATATGGAAAAAACACTTGTTTCCCTTGGCTTTAAAGTGGAAGATGATACAGTTATCGTGCCTACACACCGCTACGAT
>JAZQBJ010000128.1:0-6228 GCA_045545715.1 Oscillospiraceae bacterium | reverse complement strand
ATTTTCCGCCGGACAAAAAGTTTTTTTGAAAGGAGAAAAAATGGCAGATTTAAATAACAAAATCAAAGATTATATTCAGGGAATTATTTCCGAAAGGAATAAAAATTCCGGAAATAATTCTTATGAACAGAACGGTTTTTCGCCTTCTGAAAAAGCCGAAACAGCCGTTGCGGATCTTCGGAACAAATATTCCGAAAAGGTCAGGGCGAATTATGAAAATGCGGCAAAAAAACTCAGGGAAGAAAGAGATTCCGCCCTTCGTGAAAACTGGATTTTGCAGCAGCAGGCGGAAGCTGCACTTCCGGAACAGATGGCCGCCGCGGGAATCAACGGAGGAGCTTCGGAAACAACCCTTGCGAACCTTCGGGCAAGATACCAGGGCGACAGAAACGATATTCAGAAAGGATTTTCGGACGACCTCGGAGAGCTTGCTTTTGAACACGGAAGACAGCAGGCGGAAAACGAAAACAGCTATAACGAAAGATGGCTTGAATATCTTCTTTCCCTTGCGGAGATGGAAAAACGATATGAATATGAAAAAAACTTGCAGTAAAAAGGGGACTTTTGATAAGGCGGGAAAGGGGATGAATCCCTCCACCGCGCCTACGGCAACGGTCCCCCTCCCTTTAGGCAAGGGAGGCAATATTAAAGGAGGGATTTTATGCCGGTTGCAATGAGTTTTTCGGGCGGAAATGTTCCGGCAAAAAACATTCTTGAGATAACCTCTTTCAGAGGTATCGACCTTAGTTCCGCGCCGGCCGACATTGATAAATCCAGAAGCCCGGACGCGCCGAATATGATGCCGGATTCCAAAGGGAACCCCATCAAGCGCACGGGCTTTTTTCTTTCGGAAAATTACGGAGAAAGGATAAACGGAGCTTTTGTTTTCGGCGAGCACCTTGTTATCCATTCCGGGAGCAGTCTTTTTATTGACGGAAAGAAAATCTGGGATGGAATGGCGGACGAACTTTCCTCCGGGCAGATCATCGGCGAAAAGCTGTATATTTTTGACGGACTTGAAGCGCTTGTTTGTGACGGCGAGGACGCATGGCCCCTTTCGGACGAAGCGTATATCCCGACGGTGCTCATTTCTAAAAACGCCGACGAATGTGAAAGAGAAACGGTGCTCAAAGGTGACGGAATGAGCACGCATTTTGCTCTTGAACAAAGACCGGCGGAAGTTATTTCCCTTACGGTAAACGGCGCGAGCACCGAATTCAGCCTTGACGGGGAAACGATAGTTTTTAAAACCGCTCCGGAAAGCGGTGCGGAAATTATAGTAAAAGCGAGATTTGAAAACGAACCCGGCGGAAATCTTAAAGAGGAATTCAACCTTATATCTTCCCGGTGGAAAGAAAGCTTTCTTTGCGACACCGGAACGGAAAAGGTTTTCAGCCTTTCGAAAGACAAGCTTTCAAAAGGAAAGGTGAAAGCCTGGGTCATGGACGAAAAGGGAGAATTCATCGAAAAGACCGAGGGAACGGATTTTTCCGTTGACAGGGAAAAAGGAAAAATCACTTTTAATGAACCCATTTTGAAAACGCCGGTCACCGGGCAGGACAACCTTATCATCGAAGCGGCGAAGTTTTTTGAAGGTTACGAGGATAAGATCAATCTTTGCAGGCAGAGCATCTGTTTTGATACCGGCGGAACGGCAAACAGGATCTTCGTTTCCGGAAATCCGGATGAACCGCGAAGGGACTATTGGTGCGCGCCGGGAGATCCCACATACTGGCCGGACACATATTATTCCGAACTCGGAAACGAGGGAAACAGCATCATCGGCTATTCCGTTATCGGGAACAGCCTTGCAACGTATATTTCGAACCCGAAGGACGGAAGAGGAATAATCATCAGAAATTCCTATCTTGACGAGCAGGGAAACGTCAGCTTTCCTATTGAAAGTTTCCTCCAGGGTGAGGAAGCCGTTGCCCCGAGAGGTTTTGTCTATATGGACAGGGAACAGCTTTTCCTTACCGCAAGGGGAGTTTACGCCATTACCGCGGAGGACGTTTCCGGCGAAAAATATACCCAGAACAGAAGCTATTTTATCAACAAGGCGCTTTGTGAAGAAAAGAACCTTGAAAAGGCTTTTTGCGCAAAATGGAAGCAGTTTTACGTTATCGCAATAAACGGGAAATTTTATCTTCTTGACAGCGGACAGAAAAGTTATGAAAGGGGCGAACCTCTTTCCACCGGGCAATACGAATGTTACCTTTGGACCGGAATTCCGGCAAGGATCCTTTGGGAAAAGGACGGACAGCTTTTCTTCGGCGACGAGGAGGGAAACGTCTGTTATTTCAACAGCGACATCGCAGCGGCGAAAAGCTACGTCGATTATTCAAAGGACGGGGAAAGACCCATTGAAGCTTACTGGACTTTTCCGGATTTTGCGGGCGGGGTTTTCTGGAAGAACAAGACCATAAGAACGGTTGCGATCCAGCTTCTTCCATACGCGAGAAACAAGGTAAGACTTGAATACAGGGTTAAAGGTTTCTGGGATATCTTAAAGGATTTTTCGGACAAAAACAGCTATTTTTCATGGAACTCTTTTGCATGGGAAGGTTTTACATGGAGCGGAGATTCCACCTACAGAACCGCCACGGCAAAGGTCAAGATAAAAAAATTCGATAAATGCGGATTCCGCATTTCCTGCACGGAAAAGAACAAGGCCTTCGGCCTTTACGGTTTTTCCGTGGAATATACCGAAAACGGAAGGTATAAACGATAAAAAAGGAAAGGAGAAAAAGAATGGCATTAAACAAAATTACAGAAACCGACCTTGAGGGCAAGGGCGTTGTGGGCCAGGCGGAAGTTCCGGGACTTCCGGCGTCGGAAATGCAGTACAAGGTCGAACAGATAGTCCGGGAAGTTGCGATTCCGAAGATAAACGAAGTTGTTGACGAATTCGTAAACGTTGACGAAAAAATGACCGCTCTCGGTCAATCGGTCGGAAACAGCGTTGCAAACCTTACAAAAGACGTTGAGGATTTTGAAAAAGACGTCTCCCAGGAGGTAGGCGACTTTCGCCAGCAGATTTCGGGACTTTCTGCGGAGGTTGAAAACTTCCCGAACACATACGCCACAAGAGAAAACGTCGAGGAGATCATCGAAAACAACGGCCAGGCGGTAACCTCGGTTTTCGGAAGGGTCGGCGCAATTGCCGCACAGAAAGGAGATTATACCCCGGAAATGGTCGGCGCAGCGCCGGAAGTTCACAAACATATTACCGGGGATATCACAAATTTTCCGGCAAGCATGCCCGCAAGCGACGTTTACAGTTGGGCGAAAGCGGCAAACAAACCGAGTTATAACTATTCGGAAGTCGGCGCGGAACAGGCGGGCGCGGTGGCTTTGCATAACGAAAGTTCTTCCGCACACAGCGGCCTTTTTTCCGCAAAGCAGAACAAACCCACGGCGGTTTCCGCAAGCGGAGCGATTTCCGTCACCCTGCAGGATAACTGCGAATACACCTATACCGGGGTAACTTCTCTTACCATGGCGGCAACAAGCGGCGAAGCACACGGTTTTGTAACCTTCGGAAGTTCCGCCACTGTAACTCTCAGTGGCTTTTCCGGAATTGCCGGGGACGATCCGCGAAGCGGAGTTGCAAACGGTCAGGTCTGGGAATTTTCCTGCTTCAAAAGCAGGATCATCTGGAAGAAATGGGGGTAAACTGAATGGCGCTTAAACTTATGCCGGGAGAAACCCGGAATTTTGTCTTTAAGCTTCCGGTGGCGGTTTCCGCACTCAACACGGTGAACGTGAGATTTTTTCAGAACGACGAAAAAGTTGTGGAATATGACAGCACCGACACCGAAAACGTTTACGGTTCCGCTTCGGATGATTTTTTGCTTTTCTGTGTTCTTCCAAGGGAAGATACCCTTAAATTTGAAAACAAAGTGAAGGCTTTTTGCCAGATCGAATGGGAAACCGGCGGTTATCATTCCGTTGCAAAGGCCCAGAGAATAACCGTCGGAGATTATCACAACAGAGAATACGAGGTGGTTGAATGAGCGTTGCAATTAAAGATGTCACTTCTTCGGATTTCACCGTTGTTGAAGTCACAAGTTCGGAGATCACTTCTGTTGAAGCTTCCGCTTCGGAAGAAACAGAACCCCAAGCGGGGAACACCGGGCCTGTTGCGGTTATTACAGGGCCGAAAGGTGACCCTTTTACTTTTGAAGATTTCACCGAAGAACAGCTTGAAACTTTAAGAGGACCGGAAGGAAAACAAGGCGTTCAAGGTGAACAGGGTCCGCAGGGAATACAAGGCCCTATTGGTCCGGAAGGCCCGAAGGGCGACAGCTATAACCTTACAGCAGAGGACATAAAAGAAATTTCGGAACAGGCAGCGGAATTGATTGCTTATGTTCAGGAAGAAGAACCGGAAGATGCTCCGGATGGGAGTATCTGGATCGATGAAGACGCGGAAAGCGATGATTCTGCGCAGGAAGTCATCTGTAAAATCAATGAAGGAATAAGCGTTGTTGACAGCGGACTTACCCATGCAAGGGGAATTGTTGAGCTTCGCAAAACAGGAAGTATTCTTTGGCTTATCGACAGCGGAGTTTATAACTTTACTTCGAGTTTTGCTGCCGCAAAAAACAGAACCGTTCTTCAATTTGATCTTCCGAAAGCATTATCCAACAAACTTCCGAATGTTAACGGAGTTTACGGCGGAACAGGGACCATTGCATATTTTCCTGCGCTTGCTTATGAGAACGTCAGCTATACGACATTTAACTGTCAAGCGTACTTGAAAAGGTCAGCCATAGGGGAAGAATACGACACATATCAGCTTGTTTATACCGGACTGAGCGCAATCACCGGCGGCGGTCTTTGCGGGTTCCATATCAGAATGCCGCTTATCTTGATGCAGGAGGTGAAAACTTATGGCACTTCTTAAAATTAAAAAAGACGGGGCATGGAAAGCTGTTAGCGTTCAAGGAATACAAGGCGAACAAGGGCCAAAAGGCGACAAGGGAGATAAGGGCGATGACGGAGTTGTTGATTATGAAAAAGTCGAAGCCTATATAGATTCTGCCGTTGGCGCGGCGGTTGAAACGGCGATTGGAGGAAGTTACTGATGGCAAACACACATAGCACATTGACCGAACTTTTTTCTGCAATTGCAAATGCTGTCCGCGCAAAAACCGGAAAGACAGAAACTATCATTGCAGACAACTTTCCTTCCGAAATAGATTCTATCGAAGTCCTGCCGGAAAACACCTGCTATATCGGAACGGCCGTACCGGAAGATACTTTTGGAAAAGACGGAGATATTTTTATAGTCAAGGAGGGATAAGGTATGAAAGATTTACAAGGCGCAATAGCAGAAGAAAAACTTTATGTTGCCGACCGCATGAAGCAGATAAACACAAGCCTTGTCGACAGGATTAAACCCTTTGGATATGAAACTCTTGAAGAATATTTTGAAGAAAAGAGAAATTTTTTATATTTGCAGACAGAATTTAATTTTGTTGAAGAACCTATGCCAAACGGCGTTGCAGAGATTTTTAAAATGATTGATTCAAACAAAGCGGGAATTTTGTTCGTTGATTGGGAAGATACTTACGTTGTTTGTGCAAACCAAGGTCTTGAAGAATTTAACAGGCAATATTGCGAAGAAAATAATATTCGTTTCTTCCCTTTGCATACCGGAGGCGGAACGATTGTCGGTTCAAAAGGAGATTTTTCTTTTGGAATCTGCTATCCGAAAAATGTTGCAAATGATTCCTCTCATGCTCTTAACGGGGTGAAAGACATTCTTCAGAAACATACAGACAGAGCTGTATCTGTAAACGGAAACGATATTCTTGTTGACGGCAACAAAATATGCGGTTCGGCAACATATTCCAAAGATGATGTGTTTATGGTTATTATGCACTTTTCTTTTAATGATTGGTCGGAACTGATTTCTAGAATTTGCACAACCTCCAAGACAGGAAAAACTGTTGCTTACGTTGATTTTATGACAAGGGAACAGTTTAAAAGCGAGGTGCTTGCATGGCTACGTTGATTTTAAGACCTATTGCTTCCGAAGGTGTTGTTGGTTCCACTATTCCTGCGGATACTCCCATCGAAGACGTTTACAAACTTGTTAACGAAGAAGTTGCGGACGATGACACAACATATTTTGTGCCACAAGTAAATGCAAATTCAGAAATTGAAAAGATGCTTTGTTTAAGGTTTTCCTTGCCGGAAGGAATAAAAATCAATTCAATT
>JAZQBJ010000127.1:0-4526 GCA_045545715.1 Oscillospiraceae bacterium | reverse complement strand
CGAATTTGAGATGGAATAGAAAAATAAAAAGCCCCCTTGTTAAAGGGGGCTGGATTTTTGTTCAGCCTCCCCTATCAGGGGAGGTGGATTTTTCGGCGGCTTGCCGCCGAAAAAGACGGAAGGGTGGTTCCAAGATAGCCCCCTTGCCTAAAGGAGCTGTCACGCTTTTAAAAACAGGTGCGTGACCGGGGATTCTGTTAAGCCTTCTCCTTGAGGAGAAGGTGGATTTTCGGTCGCAGACCGAAAAGACGGATGAGGTGTTCCTGCAAAAAAACGCCGGGTTTTGCGGAAAGGAATCCCCCCGCCACTTCGTGGCCCTCCCCCCTTTAGGCAAGGGGGGCTTTTACATTTTGTAGAAATTTGTTTTTTTATTACGTTTTGTATCGAATTATTCAAGATTTTCGATAAAAGGTTTGAGATATTTCACCGCTTCGTCTTTGTGCTCCCAGTCATAAGCCATATTAGTATAGGCGCAATAAGCGATTCCGGACTCTGTCCAACAAGCTCTTGCCTTGGAGTGGTAATCCTTTTTTGGGTTGTTATGAATGAAATAAATTTCCCTTCCGGAATCGGTTTTCATAATTCTTTCCGTCCATCTTCCCTCTTTTTCAAATGAATTCCAAACAGTTTTTGCAGTTGCTTTTTCTTCTGAAAGGCTGATAAAAACCACTGCATTGACCTGGTTTCCTTTGTCGTCCCGGTCGGCAGTAAAATGAATTTCTGCATAAAGAGGGATAAAATTACCTTCGGCTTCGCCTGTTTTTTTACCAATAACAGTAATATTACAGTGCATCAAAGAAGTTTCTCCTGCTTTTCTGCGTTTTGCAATTTCATTTATACCGTTTCTTATTTCATCGCTTAAACAAAGTTCAAAACCGATATATTTTTCCAGCTCCTCAACAGTATAAATGTTTTTACGCTCGTTATTGTCATAATAAAAGTCCATAGAAGCCCAAAGCTCTTCCCCATCGGAAAGGATATATTCCTCATTGCGGTAATCTTTATAGGTACGCTGAATAGTTTCATAATCATAATTAAGAGCCGCCACACAATCCGAATAAAACTCTTCGCTTACTTTTCTTGTTTCAAGCTGATATTCAACGCTCATTTCGTAAAATTCAACTTCGTCCCTGCCTTCGGTATCATAGCAAAGGCGCCATATATCATCGGCATCATAAATTTTTGTTTTTTGTGAAGTTGTAATATTTCCTATTGCATAGGCGGTTACTGAAAAAGCCATAATAAGCGCCGCGGCGATGAGCATCTTCCAGCTTCCATTAAGGGGCTTTTTCTTTTTTTCCTCAAAATCAAAAAGGCTTTCGTCAATGTCATTCATTGCATTCATAAGGTCTTTTTCGTTCATAAATTGAGTTCCTCCTTTTCGAGTTCTTTTTTAAGGCGTTTTCGGATCCGGAAAAGAATCATCGAAACTTTGTTTTCGGAATATCCAAGGCGCTTCGCAATCTCTTTTACGCCCTCGCAGAGCCAGTATCTTCTCAGGAAGATGTTTCTTTGTTCTTTCGGAAGTTTCGCTAAAAAGGCGTTTAAAACGTCCCGGAGGGCAATTAAATCCGCCTGATCTTCAAAAAGCGGTGCGGGAATACATTCCGCCAGTTCGTCAAGCTGAATTTTAATTCCGCCGTCACGTTTTTTCGCTTTTTCCGTTTCAAGTTTTTTAAGAGCGGCGTTTCTTGCGATTTTTCCGAGATAGAGGTTCAGATGTTCCGGTTCATTCGGCGGAATCAGATTCCAGGCGGCAGAAAGAACGTCGTTCCAGATTTCTTCCGCGTCTTCCCTGCTTCCGAGGATTCTTTCCGCAATTGAAACGCAGTAATTTTCATATTTTTCAGCGGTTTTTTCAAGCGCCTGTTCTTCCCTTTTGAGATAAAGTTCAACAATTTCCCAATCCTGCAACAAAACACCTCCTTTTCTTAAAATTTCCGGAAAGCTTTCTCAATATATAAGAACGATATTATAACACAAATCTTTCGCCTTAAAATAAAAAAAGCTCCCTTCCCGGGAGCTTTTTTGTTTTTATTTGGTTTTGCTTTCTTTAAGGGGAACAATGCTGTTCCAGCAGTTTTCGTCCTTGCTGTCGCGGATGAAATATCCGGTTCTTACGAACTGGAATCTTTCGTTTTCGCCTGCTTCGGCAAGAGCTGCTTCGAGTTTTGCGTTTTTGAATTCTTTTACGGAATCCTTGTTGAGGTAATCGTTATATTCTTTTCCTTCCGGAAGAGTTACCATGTTTGCCTCGGTGAAAAGGCGGTCATACATACGAACGTCGGCGTCAACTGCGCTCTTTGCGCTTACCCAATGGATAGTGCCTTTTACTTTTCTTCCGTCAACGGGGTTTCCGTTTCCGGTTTCAAGGTCTGCGGTAACGCGGATTTCGGTTACGTTTCCGTTTTCGTCAATGTCGAAATCCTGACATTTTACGATATATCCGCCCATAAGGCGAACTTCGCCTTCCGGTTTAAGGCGGAAGAATTTAGGCGGCGGAACTGCGGCAAAGTCTTCGCGCTCGATATAAAGTTTGCGGCTGAATTCAACTTTTCTGGTTCCCGCTTCGGGATCGTTTACATTGTTTGCAATTTCAAAATATTCGGTTTTGTCTTCCGGATAGTTTGTGATAACAACTTTAACGGGGTCGATTACTGCCATTCTTCTGGTTGCGGAATAGTTGAGCTCATCGCGGATGCAATGTTCAAGAAGCTCAACGGCAACAAGGGAATCTGCTTTGGAAACGCCTGCGGTTTTTACAAATTCGATGATGGAGGAAGGGGTGTAACCTCTTCTTCTCATACCGGAAAGGGTGGGCATTCTCGGGTCGTCCCAACCGTCAACAATTCCTTTTTCAACAAGCTCGCGGAGATAGCGCTTGCTCATTACGGTATAGGTTACGTTAAGGCGGGCAAATTCATACTGATGAGGACGGGGATGGGTGAATCCAACGTTTTCAACGACCCAGTCATAAAGGGGTCTGTGGTTCGCAAATTCGATGGAGCAGCAGGAATAGGTGATTCCTTCGAGTGCGTCCTGAATCGGGTGCGCAAAGTCATAGAGAGGATAGATGCACCATTTGTCGCCCTGGCGGTGGTGAGTTGCGCGTTTGATGCGGTAAATTGCCGGGTCGCGCATATTCATATTGGGGCTTGCAAGGTCGATTTTTGCGCGGAGGGTTTTTGTTCCGTCCTCAAATTCGCCGGCTTTCATTCTGCGGAAAAGGTCAAGGTTCTCTTCCGGAGTTCTGTCGCGATAAGGGCTGGGACGGCTGGGTTTACCGGCGTCGGTGCCGCGGTATTCCTGCATTTCCTCACGGGTAAGGTCATCGACATAGGCTTTTCCGTCGATGATGAGTTTTTCGGCAAATTCATAGCATTTGTCGAAATAATCGGAGCCATAGAAAATTCCGCCGTTGGGTTCATAACCGAGCCAGCGAATATCACGGAGAATGCTCTGAACATATTCGTCGTCTTCTCTTGCGGGGTTTGTATCGTCATAGCGGAGGTTGAATTTGCCGCCATATTTTTCGGCGGTGGAAGCGTTTATCCAGATTGCTTTTGCGGAACCGATGTGGAGATATCCGTTGGGTTCCGGAGGGAAACGGGTGTGAACTTCGGTATTATAGCCTTCTGCAAGTTCTTTGTCGATTATATCATGTATAAAGTTAGATACTACTTCTTCAGACATAGCAGATATCCTTTCTTTCGTTTTTTCGGCGGGAGCAAGCCCCCGCCCTACTGTAAATTGGTTGTTATAAGAAAATTAAAGGTTGTTAAATGCCTTTTCAAGTCTTTCAAGAACTTTTTCTTTTCCGAGAATGCTCATAACGGTGAACATATCCGGGCTGTTGACTCTTCCGGTGACCGCCATTCTGATAACTGCGGAAACGTCGCCGACGTGGCCTTTGAATGCTTCGGGATTCTGTTTAAATTCCTTCGGAGAAGCGGCATAGCCCATGGAAACGGAAAGTTCCTTGATTTTTCCGAACCATTCGGTCTGGTCGTCGTGCTCATCATAGATGCTCATATAATTTTTGAGCACAGCAGCAATATCCTCGGTGCTCATATTTTCCGGATACTGTTTTCCTTCGATGAAAAGTTCATCATAGAAGAAAGCCATATATTCTTTCATTTCGCTCCAGACGGCAATATCTTTTCTGGGTTTCGGAACGCCGCGGCCGATGGAGATGATGGATTTTGCGTATTCGGGGTCTCTTGCGAGAAGCTGATAGAACTCGTTATCGTATTTTTCTGCCCAATCGGAGAAGTATTCCCATACTTTTTCGGTAGTGAGCATTGCAACAACGTTTTTGGAAACGTCGCGGAGTTTATCAAGGTCGAAGAGAGAACCGGACACGCTCATCTTATTGGTGGTAAATTTGAAATTCTCATAAGGTTCCTTGGGGTTTGCAAGGCGCCATTCCTCAAAGTTGGAGTTGAGAAGAGTGAGAAGATATTCGATAACGGAAGGAACCGGATAGCCTTCTTCAAAATAGAAATCAAGAGCAAGTTCCGGGTCTT
>JAZQBJ010000126.1:0-2897 GCA_045545715.1 Oscillospiraceae bacterium | reverse complement strand
CTAAATGCTAAGCACAAATTGCCGTTTATCAATAATCGCTGAGATCAAGGTTTTCGATAAGCTCGATAAGTTCTTTAATTCCGGTCTTATCGTAAGCGCTTGTCCTTACTATTTTGCTGGCACCGGACATTTTGAGGAAGTTTTCCGCAATTTCAATATCCTCTTCGGTCTTGCCGTCGATTTTTGTAACAACGCCGATAGTGGGTTTCGCAAATGTCATGCTGAACATCTGCGGGAGTCTTCCCATGGTGTTGCCTGCATCATGAACAAGAACAACGATATCCGCATCGCATGCCGCGATAATGCACGCGCGCCAAAGACTGCTTTGATCTATGTATTCTCCGGGAGTATCGATCGCATCATCGTGAACGATTATTTCCTGGGTTTTCTTATATTCGATAACCTCATTATGCATTGCCTGAAGAAGCGTCGTTTTGCCGACTCTCGAACGCCCCATCAGAATTATTTTACGAGGTTTCTTTTTTTCTGCCATCAGCTTCTGGTGATTTTTACCGTGGAATATTTCATATCCTCGAAACGATCGATAACAGCATTGAGAGCAGAATCGACTGCGCCGATTTCGCCGACGAAAACAACTGCTCCGGAAAAACGGTCAACAAATCCAAGTTTGATTCTTGCTGCTTTGGTGCAGATATCCGCCGCGATGATGGCGCTTTCAGAGGGTGTGATGGTGATGATGCCGATTGCCTCGGTAAACTCATCGGTCAAACCGAGTTTTTTGTAGATCATTCTGTCCGGTTTGGAAATTCTGTGGGCAAGAGTGACCTGCTTTCCGGGAACATACTCCTGTATTGAGCGAGGCGGCAAAGAGTATTCATTGTTCTGAGACATGCTATACTTCCTCCTGTTCCAAAATTCTGAAGTTTTGTCCAGGGACGCACCTATAGACGCACTTCAAGTCTTACACAGTTATTATTATAGACAATTCAGCCCGATTTGTAAAGTCTATTATATGAAAAATAATTAAAGAAAACGAAGTTTTTTTTGCGTTTTTCTATTGACATTTTAGCAAGTTAAAGCGTGTCGGCCGATTTTCGAGCATCATTTTTTTCACAATGAGCACGAGTGATTTAATTGTAAATTTTTTGTGAATTTTTTGAGCACCGTCATATACTTCCAAGTATAAAAAAAGAGCCTTGCGGCTCTTTTCCATATTTTTTTCAATTTTTGCTGCAGTGCTCAAAATGCAAACTCTATGTTTTTTATGTGCTCAATACAGAAATTGAAATATTTTTCATAAATTTCATCACCTTTTGCGGCAATCTCGTCATCATCCGGACGACGGATAACTCCCGCATACACTCTGCCTACTCCGGTATAACGTCCGTCTCCCCTTCTCCTGCAAAGAAGATACATCGAGAATGCTCCGGAACGTGAAACAGACTCATAAAGCCCGATATCTCTGCGCCTTATCTCGTCAAAAAACTCGTTCTGAGCGGAACGCGCAATTATATGGTTCGGCATGAATGTGCTCAGAACTCTGTCTGCGGTAAAAGCAAAAAGAATGCTTCTGTTGCGGGCCTCAAAATCCGAAGCACGGTTCTTTTCATATGCAAAACCGTCTTCGTTCATAAGGGCTTCGGCGAAAAATTTACCTATATCATGTGCTTTTTCGAGGTTCCCATTTTCACGTTCATGATTATAAAGCTTTGCTTCCATATCGCTTTCGTCGATGGGCTGAAGTCTTTTACCGACAATTTTCATATCACTGTCATCGGTTCCGTACATTTTTTCGCCTCCTCTTTTGGAATAAACAAAACGGGACAAAACGTTTTTCAACGTCCTGCCCCGGATAAATCATTTGTTAAGCTCTTCCCTGACTTTCATCAAAGCATCAAGTGCCTCACCGGGTGTTGTACAGGTCCCGAGCGGATGCGGATAGCTGATATAATATCCGTGATAATCGCTTCCGCCAAGGGGAACAAGCCAGTATTTCTTGATGATCTCTTCAATTTCTTTTCTGTCGCTTTCGCTGTTTGCCGGATGGTTGAGTTCGATAGCCTGGATCTTTCCGGCTTCCGCAAGTTCCCATGCAAGTTCAAGAGAATCATATCTTCCCGGATGGGCAAGACAGCAGATTCCCCCGGTCTGGTTGATGATATCGGCCGCTTCCCTTACTTCCGGGAAATTTACCGTATAGGGAATATCTCCGAAAACTCTTCCGTTAAGGTCGGAGAAAACCGCATATGTATATCCTCTTTCCATAAGAGCCCTTGCAACGTGCTGGCGATAAATACACTGTGCGCCGCCCGCAGCTTTAAGAACGTCATCATAAGTTATAGGATACTTTTTCGAAATTTCGTCAATAACGCCTTTGATTGCCTGGTTACGTTCCTTAAGGGTGTTATTGATCATCTTTTCAAGCTTTTCAAGCTTTCTCGGCATATAGCAAAGAAGATGAACGTTTCTTCCGGTTTTGGAATCGTAAGTCGAAACCTCAACTCCCGGAATGACCTTAAGGCCCTTGCGTTTTCCGATGTTGACGGCGGTCTGGGCGCCTGCCATGGTATCGTGGTCGGTAACAGCAATAAAGTCAAGTCCCGCATCAAGAGCATATTGAACAAGCATTTCCGGGCTGGTTGAACCGTCGGACATGGTGGTATGGCAATGCATATCGCCGATCATAATGCAGGACCTCCTTTAAAACGTATTTTCACATGGTTATTATACACCCATAATAACTTTTATTCAAGTGGAGCGGCCCAAAAAAGATTGATAAAAAAGTTTAAAAATTTTCAAAAATACTATTGACAAACTCTTCCGGATTCGATATAATAGTCGAGCAGTCAAAAATGACTTGCGGGTTTAGCTCATCTGGTAGAGCGCGACCTTGCCAAGGTCGAGGTAGCGAGTTCGAGCCTCGTAACCCGCTCCAG
>JAZQBJ010000125.1:0-17655 GCA_045545715.1 Oscillospiraceae bacterium | reverse complement strand
ATGGGAAAGACCGGAGATATCTTTGTTCTCATAAGCTTTTACCCAGCGGCCTTCTTCCGGAATGGGAGCCGGTCCGTGGTGGGGTCCTTTGGTAACGGGACACATCCTTTCGACATCTTTTGAGCAGTTCATGTTTTTGCCCCTCTCATTATGTAAATTTTTGCTTTTGCACAAAGTTGCGGCGGTTTTCGGAAAAATTATCCCCGAATTTACGCCATAATAATTATATATAAAAAAAGCGGTTAAATCAATAGGCATTTTATTCCCCGGTTTTTAATAAAATTCGGGATTTTTAAGGATTTTCGTCAAATTTTCCGTTTTTTATTTCACCGGATAGGCAAAAAAGACAAAAAGCCCTTTTTGCATTTTCGGCAAAAAGGGCAAAAGGGGCGAAAATTTGAGTTTTAAATGCTGAATTTTCTAAAACAAAAACGCAGGGCGGAAATCTTAATCGAGATATTTTTTAAGTCTTTCGGGAATATTATCCATAATTATCTCCGCCATTTCTTCCGAGGAAAGCCTCATGCCTTCCTTCATCCAGCGCCTTACAAAGCCGATTGAACCGTAGCAATGGAAACGGATGGCGTTTTTAAGAATTTCGTCAACTTCCTTTCCGTTTTTTTCCGCGATCTTTTTTACATAGTAATCAACATAATGCTCAAAAATAACGTCGCCGAGGGAATTTTGCCCGTGGGTTATATATGCGGAAATATAGAATTGCTTTTTCTCCGCAAAAGTGTTGAGGATAAGGATAAGCTGTTCATTTACGGTATCTCCTTTTTCAAGCTTCGCGATACATTTTTTCTCATCGCTTATAAAAACATAGCCGATAAGATCTTCTTTATCCTTAAAATGGTTATAAAAAGTCTGGCGACCCGCTCCGCAAAAATCCGTTATATTTTGAACGGTTATTTTTTCAAGGGGCTTTGTTTTGCAAAGTTCAACAATTGCATCCGCAAAAACCTGTTTTGTATCGAGTTTAAGCATTTTATCGCCTCCGGATAAATTTTTCCATATGTACATTATATAATATTTGTCAACCATGTTGACAGCTACAATTCTTTGGTTATGTCAACATTTTCAATTTAATTGTAAAATAGTTAACATAAAATATAAGGAGATGTTTTTATGTTCGATATCAAAGACAAAGCAGCAATAGTTACCGGCGGTGCTTCCGGAATCGGCCTTGCAACAGTTGAAATGATCCTTGCAAAAGGCGGAAAACCCGTTATCGCGGACTATAACGAAGAAACCGGCAAAAAAGAAGCCGCACGCCTTGGCGTTCCGTTTGTAAAAGTTGACGTTTCCAAAGAAGCGGAAGTTAAAGCCGCAGTCGATTACGTTGTTGAAATGTACGGACATCTTGATATTATGGTTGCGAACGCCGGCATCAACCCCCTTGGCGGACTTTTTGAAGTTTCCAACGACCTTTATGAAAGAGCTGTTGGCATCAACCAGAACGGCGTTTTCTATTGTGACAAATACGCCATTGATCAAATGGTAAAACAGGGCAAAGGCGGCGCTGTTGTTAACGTTTCTTCCGTTTCCGGCATTGTTGGTCAAGCAAACGAACTTGCTTACAACACCACCAAATTCGCTGTTCGCGGAATGACAAAATCTCTTGCTCTTGAATTTGCTCCCAAAAACATCCGCGTAAACTCCATTCATCCCGGCTGCGTTCTTACCGGAATGGTAAACGAGGACGTTATCGGTCACGATATGATGCAGCTTATGCTCCAGCTTCATCCGCTCAGCGCAGGTGTTGGCAGAATTGCCGTTCCTGAAGAACTTGCGCACGCAATTGTTTTCGCAATTGAAAATACCTTTATGACCGGCGCCGAAGTTGTTGTTGACGGCGGCTGGACAGTTCAGTAATCAAAAACCTTTTTGCGTTTTTAGTAAATACCCCCTTAATAAAGAAACCTCTGTGGATTTTTTCGCGGAGGTTTCTTTATTTTTACATTCCGGCGGTTTTGTCAACCATGTTGACAGCTTTATTCCTTTGTGTCTGTCAACTTTTTTCCGCTGATTATAAAATAAACTTAATAATATCAAGGAGGTAATGAACATGGAAAAACTTATGGAAAACAAAGCCGGTCTCGTTACCGGAGCCGCCGCAGGAATCGGAAGAGCCGCGGCTGTTGAATTTGCAAAGGAAGGCGCAAAAGTAATGGTTTCGGACGTCAACGAAGCCGGCGGACTTGAAACCGTTGAAATCATCCGTAAGCTCGGCGGCGAAGCCGAATTTTTCAGATGCAACGTTGCAGATGAGGATGAAGTCAAAAACCTTGTTGACGCGACTGTTGAAAAATTCGGAAAACTTGATTATGCTTTCAATAACGCCGGAGTGAACGGAACCTTTGCCTTTCTTACCGATACGGATACGTCGGTTTTTGACAAGGTTATGAAAATAAACGTTTACGGCGTGCTTTACTGCCTTAAATATGAGCTTGCCGCAATGCAGAAAAACGGCGGCGGCGCCATTGTAAACACCTCTTCTGGCTGCGGACTTCGCGCATGCGGATATAACACCCCCTATGTCACTTCCAAATTTGCGGTTGTCGGCATGACCCAGAGCACCGCTTATGATTTTGCGAAGGACAACATCCGTGTAAACGCGCTTTGCCCCGGAAGCACCACTTCCGAAATGATGAACAACGCCATCGAACAAAACGGCGGCGCCGCTTATGAAAAGGAACTTACCAAAACAATTCCTCTCGGTGCCCTTGCTTCTCCGGAAGACCAGGCAAACGCCGCGGTATGGCTCTGTTCCGACAAGGCAAAAATGGTGACCGGCATAAACTTTGCAGTTGACGGCGGCTGGGCCATAGGCAAATAAAAAACAAGCAGCTTTTCGGTTTGCGATATTATTCAGACCCCTGCGGAAAATCCGCAGGGGTATTTTTTATAAAAAAACTGCTGATAATTGTTTACACTCCGTTAATTGACTTTATAATATAATAGGGGTAAAATATAGAATAGAATAATATGCTATTAAACCCAAAGGAGATTTTTTAATGGGATTTCTTGATAAAATTTTCGGAAACTATTCCCAAAAGGAACTTAAAAGAATAGATCCGATAGTCAAAAAGGTTCTTGATCTTGAGGAAACTTACCGCGCAATGAGCGAAGAGGAGCTTAAAGGCCAGACCGCCGTTCTTAAAGAAAGACTTTCTAACGGCGAAACTCTTGATGATATTCTTCCGGAAGCTTTTGCCGCCTGCCGCGAAGCCTGCGACAGAGTTCTCGAAATGCGCCCCTATCCGGTTCAGATAATCGGCGGAATTATCCTTCACCAGGGAAGAATTGCCGAAATGAAAACCGGCGAGGGCAAAACCCTTGTCGAAACCCTTCCCGCATACCTCAACGCCCTTACCGGCGAAGGCGTTCATATCGTAACCGTCAACGATTATCTTGCAAAGCGCGACAGCGAATGGATGGGCAAGGTTTTTGCATATATGGGACTTACCGTCGGTCTTGTTATCCACGGCGTTTCCAACGAGGACAGAAGAGCCGCTTATAACGCGGACATCACTTACGGCACAAACAACGAATTCGGATTCGATTATCTTCGCGACAACATGGTGACCTATAAGGAAAACCGTGTTCAGCGCGGCTTTGCCTATTCCATTGTTGACGAGGTTGACTCCATCCTTATCGACGAAGCAAGAACCCCTCTCATCATTTCCGGCCGCGGCGACAAATCCACCGATCTCTATCAGAAGGCGGACCGTTTTGCCAGAACTCTTTCCGCAATTCGCGTTAAGGAACACGATTCCAAAGAGGAAGTTGACAGCCTTGAGGCGGACTATATTGTTGACGAAAAGGCGCACAACGCAACCCTTACTCCCCGTGGCGCAAAAAAAGCGGAAGCTTATTTTAACGTTGAAAACATCAACGACGCGGACAACATGACCCTTCTTCACCACATCAACCAGGCGATAAAAGCCCACGGCGTTATGAAGCGCGACACCGATTATGTTGTTAAAGACGGCGAAGTAATCATTGTTGACGAATTTACCGGACGCCTTATGCTTGGCCGCCGTTATAACGAAGGTCTTCACCAGGCAATTGAAGCAAAAGAGGGCGTTACCGTTGCAAGAGAAAGCAAAACTCTTGCGACGATCACCTTCCAGAACTATTTCAGAATGTATAAAAAACTTTCCGGCATGACCGGTACCGCAATGACAGAAAGCGACGAGTTCCGCGAAATTTACGGTCTTGACGTTGTTGAAATTCCCACAAACAAACCGGTTATCCGCGAGGATATGCCCGATATCGTTTATAAAAACGAAAGAGGCAAGTTCAATGCGGTAATAGACGAAATTGTTGATGCTCATGCGAAAAACCAGCCGGTTCTTGTTGGTACCGTAACCATTGAAAAATCCGAACTTCTGAGCGCAATGCTCAAACGCCGCGGAGTTCCGCACAACGTGCTCAACGCAAAGCACCACGACAAGGAAGCGGAAATTGTTTCCCAGGCGGGTACTCCCGGCGCAGTTACCATTGCGACCAACATGGCTGGACGCGGAACCGATATTATGCTCGGCGGCAACGCGGAATTCCTTGCAAAAGCGGAGATGAGAAAACTCGGCTATGAGGAAGAAATGATAAACGCCGCCACCGCCTATTTTGAAACAGGCGCGGAGGATATTCTTGCGGCAAGGGCACATTACGCCGAACTTCTCCATAAATTCAAAACCGAAATTGCCCCGAAGGCGGAAGAAGTAAGAAACGCCGGCGGTCTTTATATAATCGGCACCGAGCGCCACGAATCCCGAAGAATCGACAACCAGCTTCGAGGAAGAGCGGGACGCCAGGGCGACCCGGGCAAGACCCGTTTCTTCATTTCTCTTGAAGACGACCTTATGCGTCTTTTCGGCGGAAACAGAATCCAGGGAATTATGGAAACCCTTAAAATTGATGAGGACACCCCCATCGATGCAAAAATGCTCAGCGGTTCCATTGAAGGCGCCCAGAGAAAAGTTGAGGGCAGAAACTTCGAGACCAGAAAGAGCGTTCTTCGTTTCGATGACGTTATGAACCAGCAGAGAGAAATTATCTACGGTCAGCGCGGAAAAGTTCTTGAGGGCGAAGACATCAGCGAATATATCGCCAACATGCGCCGCGAAAGCGTTGAAAAGACCGTTGATATCTATCTTGCGAATGACGAAAGCAAAAACGATTGGAACCTTGACGGACTTCGTGACTATTATCTCGGCTGGATGCTTACGGACGGCGACCTTCGCTTTACCAAAGAGGAATATTCCAAAATTACCAAAGCGGAGATTACGGAAATTCTTCAGAGCAGAATGGAAGAAATTTATTCCAAGCGCGAAGAAATGTTCACCCCCGAAATTATGCGTGAACTTGAACGTGTTGCACTTCTCAAGAACGTTGACCTTAAATGGATGGATCATATCGACGCCATGAGCGACCTTAAACAGGGTATTTATCTCCGAAGCTACGCCCAGCATGACCCGGTTGTTGAATACAGAATCGAAGGTTTCGATATGTTCGACCAGATGATCGAAGCTATCCGCGAGGATACTGTCAAGATGCTTATGACCGTCAGAGTCAGAACCGCACCCCAGAGAGAACAGGTTGCCGTTCCGGTTGAAGCTTCCGGCGACGGAAGCGTTTCCGCAACCGTTGTTAAAAAGAAAAAAGTCGGAAGAAACGACCCTTGCCCCTGCGGAAGCGGCAAAAAATATAAACACTGCTGCGGTAAATAACTATGGAACTCAACCTTGTTCTTGTTGAACCCCAGATTCCCCAGAACACCGGCAACATTGCCAGAACCTGCGCCGTTACCGGCGCAAGGTTACATATAGTCCGCCCCATGGGTTTTGTGATCGACGATAAAAAGCTCAAAAGGGCGGGGCTGGATTACTGGGACAAGCTGGACATAACTTTTTACGATGATCTCGAGGATTTTTTCTCGAAAAACAGCGGTGATTTTTATTATTTCACCACAAAGGGGCTTCACCGCCATTCCGACGTTTCCTATCCGGACGGATGCTATCTCTTTTTCGGAAGGGAAGACGCGGGGCTTCCGGAACGTTTGCTTTTTGAAAACCCGGGAACCGCCGTGCGAATTCCCATGAAACCGACTTTGCGCAGTCTTAATCTTTCAAATTCCGTTGCAATAGCCGCTTATGAGGTTTTGCGCCAATGGGATTATCCGGATTTGCAGGTCAAAGGCGAACTCCGGGATTTTGACTGGGCTGAAGCGGGAATTAATCAGATTTAAAAAAGGCTCCACATAGGAGGAACTGTCAGCGAAGCTGCCTGAGGAGGGATAATCCCTGACATTTTTTTGTCAGCGCTTTGCGTTACCTGTTTATCCCTCATCCGTCTTTTTTGCAGCAAGCCGCAAAAAATCCACCTTCCCCTCTGGGAAGGCTTTGAAAGGAGGAACCCCCTATTTCCGGCGACAACACTTTGCAAAAACTTCTTGGCGCAATGCGCAAGGCAATTGAAGATTATCATATGATCGAAAACGGCGACAAAATCGCCGTCGGTGTTTCCGGCGGAAAAGATTCCGTTTCTCTTCTTGCGGGGCTTGCCGCCCTGCGCCGTTTTATCGGAATCGATTATGAAATCGTTGCGGTCTGTCTTGACCCGCAGTTTGGTGGCGAGCCCAACGATTTTTCCGAAATCGAGGATTTTTGCGAAAAAATCGGAGTTAAACTGGATTTGCGCCGCACCCAGATCGGCGACGTTATTTTTGAGGACCGGAAAGAAAAAAATCCCTGTTCCCTTTGCGCAAGAATGAGGCGGGGACTTCTTCACGACGTTGCAAAGGAAAACGGCTGCAACAAAATGGCCCTTGGGCATAACTTTGAGGACGCCGTTGAAACCTTTATGATGAACCTTTTTGATGAAGGCAGAATCGGCTGTTTTTCGCCGGTGACCTGGCTTTCCAGAAAGGAAATCACCGTCATCCGCCCGCTTATATATTGCCACGAGGACGAAATTACGAGAATTGCGAACCACGAGCATTTTCCGATAGTCAAAAGCCGCTGTCCCGCGGATAAAACTACCGAGCGTGAGCACGTTAAAAAGCTTATCGAACATCTTGAGCACGAAGAAGGTTACGACTGTCTTCCGACCAAGATTCTCGGCGCGATGCAAAGGGGAGATATTTCCGGCTGGGGATTGAAACCGAAGGATTGAAACAGAAGAAGCCTTTCGCCTCATCGGTAATTTATAAAGAATCCCCCCGTCACGGCAAAGCCGTGACACCCCCCTTTAGGCAAGGGGGGCTTTATTCGAAAGGTGGTGCTCAAAGTTGGAAAAGAAAACGGCTGTTTTTATGATCTGCGGAATTTCCGGAAGCGGAAAAACCTTTTTTTCAAAAAAACTCGAGCTTTCCGGTGTTCCAAGAATCTCTATGGACGAGGAACTCTGGCCGGATTATTACGTTTATCCGGGGCTTTTTTCGAAAGAGCACCTGGATTTTCTTTATGAACAGGCTACGGAGCGGATTTTTGCCAAAATCCGCAACTTCTGCGCCGAGGGAAGAGCCTGCAGCGTGGATATGCCTTTTTGCAAAAAGGAGCAGCGGGACATTTTCCGTGCTCACGTTGAAAACTGCGGCGGAAAACCCATCCTTATCTGGATAAACACCGATCTTCCGGTGCTCAAAAAGCGCCTTGCCGAAAGAGAAGGCAAAAACGGGCCGAACAATCTTCCGGTTTCGGAAGAAGAGGTCGAGATGTTCTGGCGGGGTTTTCAGCGGCCAAACGGCGAAAACGCCGTTGAAATCGACGGAACTTCCGATTTTGACATCGAAGAAATTTTGAAAATGATATAAGAAGAGCACCGCCCGAAAGTGCGGTGCTCATTTTTTTGTTTTATTTGTTTTTGCTTATAAAAAACTCTGCCAATGTTCCGATAAACATTCCTATTCCTGCGCCAAGGGCAGCGCCGATGCTTTCGTTTGCGGTTCCGACGGCAATTCCCACCGCAACGCCGAAAATCGGGCCCATTGAGGTAAAATCCCAATCGTTTTCCGCTTCTTTGTTTTTGTGTTTTTGAGAATAACTCACGGCAAAAATCACGATCGAAACTCCGATGAGCACGAAGGGCAGAATCTCTTTTATAAATTCGGACATTCGGTGCTCACTCCCTTATGGCATGCTCTTTTTTAAGGGTGTTTATCTTTTTCTGGATTGCGTGGACTCCGAAAAGAAGAAGAGCGGCGCAGGCAAGATTTATGAACGGAATCCAGATTCCGCGCGGATAATTTATTGCAAAATTCACCACATTCATCAGGAAAATTGCAAGATTAAGGATTGCAATTGGAAGGAGCAGTCTTTTGATGAGGATAAGGTGGTTCATCTTCGATTCTATATCGGAGAAAATTTCAAAAGGGCCTTCGGCGGTCTTTTTGCGGAAATAGACCCAGTTCATATAGCTTGCAACCTGCTCGGCGCCGGTTTCCTCCATAAAGCGGATATACTGTTCGCTTTCAGGGTGGCCGGGGCGGTGTTCAAGAAGCTGGATCTTGTTTGTGTATTCGCCGGGTTCACATTCTTCGAAGGAATAGCGGAATGGGGAATAATCCACAAGGGCAAGACCCTTTGCGCTCATTTCGTTGAGCCATTTTTCCTCTTTTTCATAATCCCATGCCCAGAATAATTTTTTGATGACTTTTCTCATTTGTTCCAACCCCCAGTCAGTTTTTCTCCGTTTTCAACAAGTTCGCGAAGGCGGTCAAGTTCCGCAAAAACCGCTTTTTTTCCGCTTTCGGTAATGACGTATTCCTTTTTGCGATCACCGTTTTCTCCCGGAACGGAAGCTATCCAGCATTTTTCAAGAAGAGTATTTATTGCGCCGTAAAGGGTTCCGGCGGCAAGTTTTACCCTTCCGTTCGAAAGTTTTTCGGCGTTCTGCATTATTCCGTAGCCATGAAGCGGTTTTTCGAGTGAGAGAAGAATATAGAAAACCGCCTCGGTAAGAGCTATATTTTCCATGGAGTATATCCCCTTTCTCTATATCTTTTGCCGTTATATCGTTCGACGATATAATTATATCGTAAGCCGATATATTTGTCAATAGGGTAAAGAGATTTTTTCGGCAGGGGCGGATATTATCCGCCGGTTTTTTACGGGACTGGGTTTATCCCTCTTCCGTCTTTTTCGGCAAAGCCGAAAAATCCACCTTTCCCTCTTGGAAGGCTGTTTTCGGTATTAAAAAATTCAAAGAATCCCCTCCGTTTTTTGACATTTGGTCAAAAAAACACCCCCCTTAGGCAAGGGGGGCATAATCAGATACAGTCTTCAAATTTTATTTCGGCATCCGGGGTTATTTCAAACTCCGAAAGTTCCGGAAAAACTTCCGGAATACGCTCAGGCTTTTCGATAAGCAAAAGTTTTTTTGCTCTTTCAAGGCGCTTTATGCGAAATTCGAGTTTTCGCGCGGCGGTTTCGGAATTTGTCTTCCAAAGGGCGGCAATTCCCCGGACTTTGTGGCTTTTTGTATATTTCGCTGCGGCTTTCAGCTGATGATAATGAACATATATGCGGTGCTTTATATCATCGGTGAAACCGGTATAGAGCGAATCATCCTCGCACCGAAGGGTATAGACCCAATACATCAGATATCGAGAACAGCAAGAACGTTTCCGTCTTCGTTTGCTTCGCCCACAACAAAACCTGCGTTTTTAAAGAGTTTGTTTGCGCGGCTGTTTTCAAGAGAATATGCGGCGCAGAGTTTTTTTGCTTCGCCGAGAGGGAATTCTTTTACGATTTTGATAGCTTCCTGAAGAGCGGCGGTACCGTAACCCATTTTCTGGCAGTTTGCGTCGGTCATGATTCTCCAGATGCAATAGAAAGGTTCCGGAAGATCTTCATCGCCTTCCTCGGCATAACCGATCATAAGGAAGCCGACCATGTTATCCTGTTCGGCGTCATAAACGCCATAGGGCATCGGAACAACCGGACCGCTGGTCATTGCAACATAAGCTTCCGCAAGGGAGCACATGTTTTCTGCAATGAAATCCTGCTGTTCTTCGCGAACGTCAAGGTTTATACAATCTTCAAAGTTTTCTTCGGTAATGGGTCTTAATTCTACCATTTAAAAACAACCTTTCGTTTTTAATTTTTAATATAAAAGAATCCCTCCGTCACCTTCGGTGACACCTCCCTTTAGGCAAGGGAGGCTTAATCGGTTGGGGTTTCAAGAATATATACGTCAACACGGCGAAGGCCGTTGAGCACACATTCATAATAGGTTTCGTAATAAAGGTCAACAAAGTTCTTTCCGGAAAGCATCGCGCCGCCGGTGTCTGCCGCAAGGGCATAGCCATAGACAAAACCGGTGTTTCCGTGGGCAACTATCCACATTTTCGTTCCGTATGGGATTATCTTCGGATCTACCGCAACATATCCCACCTGGGCAAGGCGTCCGGTGGCTGTTCCCGCTCCGTAGGGAGCATAGTAACCGGTTGCGCGGACGTTTGAAAAGACCTTTTCATAAGTTGTCGGAACGCCGTCGACAATTTCAAAGCCGTAATCCAGCGGAGAAATTGCGCTTCCGTCGCCAACAAGATAGATGTCGTTGATGGGTTTTTTGATGATCTCTTCGGAAACAAGTTCCTTTTCGTGATAAACTCCGTCAACAACTTTTTGTTCAAAGGTTTTAAGCTTTGTTCCGTTTTTTCCATAGGAAATTATTACCGGACGGCTTGTTGACAAAAGGGAAGTTCCCCTTATCGTTTCTCCCCTTTGAACAGTTTCCTCCTCCGTTGTGATTATATAATCGACCCGGGTGAGTTTTATGTCATCGCCTTCATCAACTTTTTTGTTTTCATCAACGTTTAAAAAATCGTGTTCCCGGATCTCAAGTCCGGAAAGTTCAAGGACATCCGAAACCGTGTCGCCTTCCGCAACGGTGACATGGTATTTGAGGCTGTCCGCAGAAACTTCAACGTTGACGGCTCTTTGTATCTTTATCTCCGCTTCGTTCTGGCCAAGTTCGCCGAAAAATCCGCCTTTCCCAAAGCCGGTGATAATCACCCGGTCTTCCGGTTCAAGCTCGATTTCAAGTTCTTCAAGAACCCTGTAGGGATCCGCAAGGGCTGTTACCACCGTTTGCTTTTCGCCGTCGATATCAACGGTCACGTTTTTGATTCTTGAAGCCGACCAGAGCATTATAAACACCAGCAAAAGCACAAAGATAGCAATTATCAGGTGTCGGGGCCGGAGTTTTGATACAAGGACTTCTGCTTTTGACAAAATTTTCTGCATAAAGTCCCTCCTTTTCAACAAAGCCTATTATATTCAAAAAGGGTATAATTGTCAAATTTCTCCCCACTTTGTGGCTTTTTTAAAGGCTTTGGCGGCGGTTTTTAAGGAAAATGTGTTGAACTTAAAGGAAGGATTTTTTCGGGCGAACACACAGGTTCGCCCCTACGGAGCCGAAACTAATATCGGTGTGTTATGGTAGGGGCGGATATTATACGCCCGCGTTTTTACCTCCTCAGAGGAGGAGGGGGACCATCGAAGATGGTGGAGGAGGGATTTTTATTGCGGTGGGAGTTGATGTAGGTTTCCACCCTTCCGTCTTTCGTCTTCGACGAAATCCAACTCCCCTGATAGGGGAGGCTTTTTTCGAACCGGAATTGATATCGGTGTGTTGTGGTAGGGGCGGATATTATCCGCCCGTTTTTAACAGAACAGAATTATGCCCCTCATACGTCATTTGCTTCGCAAATACCACCTTCCCCCAAGGGAAAGGCTTTTTTATTTGTAGAGGCGGATATTATACGCCCGTTATTCGCGGGACAGGGTTGACAATCCCTCAGTCAGCTCCGCTGCCAGCTCCCTTTACACAAGGGAGCCTTACCTTTAGAAAAGGCTTTTTTGGGAAAATTCCGTTTTGGAATTTTATCGGTTTTGCGTTGATATAAGGAACGGGAAATGGTATAATTTATTCAGATTTATAACTGAAAGGGATTTTTGCCCAATGGAACATAAATGCAGATGTAAAAACGGCGGAAAAGGCCATAACTATATTCCGGACCGGATCACCGTGACAGACCAGGCCGGAAAGGAAATTTCCAACCGGGATCTTGTTTGCCACCACTGTGCATATAAAAAGCGCGGCGATACCTCCGCCTGCCTTCGCTTTGATAAAAAACCGCCGGAAGTTCTTGCCGGCGGAAAATGCGAAGCTTTCCTCAGCAGCGGCCATGATCTTGGCGGAAAAGCTTCCGGCTGCGGAGATTGCGACAGCTGCGGCGACTGCGGAAACGAGTGCGGTTCCTGCGGAGGCGAATGCAGCGGCTGCGGCGGCTGTGAACATTGATTTTAACTCCAAAGAGGTGACATAAATGCCAATGAACATTATCTTTCGCGAAGCTGAAACTTCCGATGCGGGAAAATTTCTTGAATACTGCAAAATTGTCGGTGCGGAAAGCGACAACCTTACCTTCGGAGAAGAGGGACTTCCCTTTTCCATTTCCCAAACAGCGGATTATATCAGAAAAATTTCCGGAAACCCGGACGGTGTTATGATCCTTGCCTTTGATGAAGGTGAACTTGTCGGAAGCGGAGCTGTTTCTTCCGTTTCCGGAAGAGCGCGTTTTGCCCACAGAAAAGACCTTGCCATAACCGTTCGCAAAGATTATTGGGGAAAAGGCATCGGCACCGGACTTATGAATCTTCTTATTGATTTTTGCAGAAAAAACGGCACCGAAGTTATTGAGCTCCAGGTTCGTTCCGACAACGAAAGAGCCATCGGCCTTTATAAAAAATTCGGTTTTGAAAAAATCGGAACCCACAAAAACTTTTTCAAAATCGGCGACGAATATTTTTCCGCAGATTATATGAATCTTTATCTCTGATGAAAATTTTCGGTTTTGATTTCAGCAATCTTTCCTATTCAAAGGAAGAAAACTTAAAACATAACAGGAGAGTTATAAAAACCCTTGAACGAAGCGTTAAAAACGGTTTTTCCGAAGACGGGTTCATCGAAAACCAAAACCGCCTTTCCTGCATCAAATATTCCGCAAGGGATTTTGCCTATTGCGGCTGCGGCTGCATCGCCTATTGGAACATTCTTTTTTCAAGGGGAAGGGTCATAGGGATCCCGCGCCTTGCTTCCGAAATGGAAAAAGGCTGTTTCTTCCGGGGAGTTTTCGGAACAAACGCCTTCTTTATGAAGCGCTTTATGGAGAAAAAAGGCGAAAAGGTCGAAATTTCCCTTTCTCCGAACGAAATTCTTGAAAACGGCGCAAAAGAAGCCATAATCATGTATTACCGGAAACCAAGGGTCGCCCATTACGTTGCCTTTACTTTTTTCGGAAAAGACGAAAACGGAAGGAATCTCTACCGATTTTATAACGTCGGCGGAAAGCTTATGAGAAAATTCGGCGAGGGAAAACCCGTTATCCTTACCCTTGAGGATTTCATCAGCGAAACAAATTACAATTTTTCAATTTATTATAAACTCAACTGAAAAACCGGGGGAATTTTATTCCTCCGGCTTTTTTAATTTTTATAAAAGAAAAACACCGGGGTGGTCAAGCCCGGTGTTTTTCTTTTTTTGTAAGTCAATTAGTTTGAGTTTTTGAGGAGGGTGTAACTCAAAAAGTTTGCGGCTCTTCTTGAGTACATCTATATTATATCACCTATATTTTTTTATTTGTTAAGGAAAAGTGAACAACCCGTGAAGAAATCAAATATTTTCCGAAAGAAATTTGTGAACATCAAAAAATTTTGCCGAACATATGTTTACAAAGCCGAACATATGTGCTATAATTCATTTGGAATATTTTGACCGCCGAAAGGAGAGTATGCTTTTTATGGGAAACAAGGCCGAAGCTATCCTTAATTACATGACAGAATTTATTAACGACCACGGTTATCCGCCAACGGTCCGCGAAATTTGTGCCGAACTCGAAATCAAATCCACCTCCACCGTTCACCGCTATCTTAAAGAACTTCAGGCGGACGGAAGAATCTCCATGGGAGAAAACCAGAACCGCGCCATAAGCATCAAAAACGCCACCCCGCCCGGAACCATTCCCGTTCTCGGCCACGTTGCCGCCGGTTCTCCGATCCTTGCCGAAGAGGAAGTTGACGAATACGTTCCCTATGCAGGGGATACCACCGATCTTTTTGCTCTTCACGTTCACGGAAATTCCATGATAAAATGCGGAATTCTTGACGGCGATATCGTTATTGTCCGCCGCACCCCCGAAGCAGTTAACGGCCAGATCGTTGTTGCTCTTGTTGAAGATTCCGCAACGGTAAAACGTTTTTATAAAGAGGACGGACATTTCCGTCTTCAGCCGGAAAACGACGATTATGAACCCATCATTGTTGATTCCGTTGATATTCTCGGAAAAGTCGTTTCCGTAATGAGAAGCTACGATTGATTTTTCAAAAATTCAGAAAATGAGCACGGTGTTTTGAGCACCGTGCTCATTTTTTATCTGCAGGGGGTGGATATTATCCGCCCGTTTTTGGTTGGACAGGGTTTATCCCTCATCCGCCACCTGCGGTGACACCTTCCCCTCTGGGAAGGCTTTTTTTAGCCGACAGCGGAATTTTCTTCATCAAGGCGTTCTTTCCAACCGCCGATAATGGTATCGATAAAGTTTTTGCGGTCGGCTTCGGCCCAGGTTTCCATTCCCCAGTAATCCTTGAGATTTTCGCCAAGGATCTTTTTTGCAAAATCCGCCGGGAGGGCAAAGGCCATATCCGGGATCCAGTTTCCCTCGGAATAATATTCTGCAACGGCGGCCATAAGACTGTTGGTAATATTATGGCTGGGGTTCATGGGGCCCACAAGATCCGGGTTTTCTTCGGGGATGTTTTCTTCTGCGGAAGTTCCGGGGTTTTCGGTTTCGGTTCCCGGCTGATCGGTTTCGCCTGTTCCCGAAGGGTCGGCGTTTTCCGGAGAAACGGTTCCGCTTTCGGTTTTTTCTCCTTCGGAAGAAGGTTCGGCTTCGGAGTTATTATCACTCATAAGATATTCAAAATTGAAGGGAACTCCGCCGAAAGCGGAGGAATAGGCGGTCTTTCCTTCCTCGCTCTTAAAAATCCAGTCGATAAGTTCGTTCGCTGCTTTTGCAGAAGTTTCGTCCGCTTTCGGGTTGACGGCGATATAATAACGGCTTCCGATAACGATGGAGCTTTGGAGTTTTTCCGCGGACATCCCTGCGGCGGTCACTTCATCTTCGGAAAGAGGGAGCTTCATCGGGATTATATCAAGATTTTTTCCAAAGCCTTCTGCGGCTTTTTCAAAATCTGCCGCATCGGAAGTTCCGCCGGGATAGAAAAGAGCATTTCCCCGGGCAAAAAGATCCACAGCGGTGGAATAATTATAATCTCCGCCGGTAAACTCTTCGCCGCGGCCGATGCTGCCTTCCGCGCCGGCAATATGGCTTGTGTGGAGATCGAGCACCTCAACATAGGAGGAGAGAATATCCTCCATTCCGGAAACAGCTTCTCCGGTGGCGGTCATAACCTCATAGCGGCTTGCAAATTTTGCCGCAAGACCATAGCTTAAAAGATGTTCAAGAGCCCTGGTGCTTTCGTTGTTAAGAGAAAAAACGCCCGTGAGGTTGACTGCTTTTCCGGTTTTTTCTTTTGCAAAGGTATATTTATTTCCACCGATGGTTATTTCTGCTGCGGAAGGCGCAGAGATCCAAGTATCCACCGCCGCAACAAAACCTTCAAACTCTGTGAAGGAACAGGTTCGAAGGTCATTCGAAATTTTTTCGGAATTTTCTTCGCCGAAAATCGCGGAGAGCATTTCCTTATCGAAAATATAACCGTAACCTTCAAGCATCAGCGGAATACCGTAACTCCCGATCCCGGCGGGGTTGAGCTGGAGTCCGGATGGAATTCCGGTAACAACGGAGGAAAGCCCTGTGTTGTTAAGAAAATCTGTAAAAAGACCGCCCGAATGCCATTCCGAAAGGTCGGAATGGGTATCAACGATATAGATTGCGGCGGAATTGGACTGCATTTCGCCCATAAAATCGTTTCCGGCAAGTTTTGCCGAAACTTTTTTGCCGGTTTTTGCGGAATATTCTTCCGTTATTGCCATAAGCATTGGTGCAAGTTCTGTGCTGTTATGATAGAGAACAAGTTCATCCTCTTCGGAAATTTCGGGAGTGCTGTTCGGGTCTTCGTTTTCGCCGCGGTTCATACATCCGGAAAAACCGAACAAAATCAAAGCGGCAAGCACAAAAGAGAGAATTCTTTTTATTTTCATTGTTTTTGCTTCATTCCTTTCTGTATTTTTGACATTAGTTTTTGCGAAAAAAACTAAAATATCAGCGCTTTTTTTAATTTTGCTTGACACCTTTTGTTTATAATGTTAAAATAATTTTTGCTAATGCGGATGTGGCGGAATCGGCAGACGCGCCGGATTCAGGTTCCGGTGGTGGTCAACACCTTGTGGGTTCAAGTCCCATCATCCGCACCAAAAAACAAGGTACAGCACTTGCTGTACCTTGTTTTTTTATACAAACGGGACTTGAACCAAACCGGACGACGGCGTTAAAAAACGATTCGGTGAATCGTTTTCAGCCGGAGAGGTTTGCGAGTGTAAACGAGGCGGAAATATTTTTTGCCGTGAAAAGTAAGTTCTTTTGACCGCCGAGTGCCGAGCAAAGCATTAAGATTTTGCCGAAGGCAAAATCTTATCAAGTCCCATCATCCGCACCAGAAAAAGCCGTGGTTCTTTTGAACTGCGGCTTTTTTCTTATTATGATGTTGAATTGAAACCATCCAAAAGAAGGGGTCCCCAAAAAATCCAAAAGATTTTTTGGGGAAGAGGAGCGGCAATGGAGCGGCTTCGGCTTTTTATCGAAGATAAAATACCGAAAAGCGGAATTTGCCGCGACGAAAGTCCCATCATCCGCACCAAAATAAAAAAAGACGCCTTTGGGCTCCCCTCCGTAAGGAAGTAACCAAGGTACAGGCTCTTGTAAAGTAAATAGTTTTGGTATGGACGGCGTGACTTTGTCATGCCGTCTTTTCTTTCTGCTTTTGTTCGAGTTCACGTTCAAAGGATTCTTCCATATCCTCCGGTGTTAGTCCACGGATAATTCCGATTCCATTGTAGTAGATGTCTACTATCTGATATCGCTTTCCGTCGAAGTATCTCGGAGAAGATATCACTATCTTTTCAATAAATTCATGGATAAGCTCGGGCGTGAGTTCTTTGATTTCCGTTATCCGTTTTATTTTGTCTATGAATCTCTGAAGATTTTCGGTCTTGTCTGTTTCCGTGTTCAGATATTCTTCAAGAGTAATGATGGATTCTTTCAGCTCCTGTTGCTCATTTTCATAGGACATAGACATTGTTGCATAACGTTCATCGGAAAGTTTTCCGCTTGCGTTGTCCTCATAGATTCTTTGGATATCGCTTTGGCAACCGTGCGCTCTGCGAGGCGGATGCGGCTTCTGCGGAAGCCTTATGGACAATGCCACACCTCTGCGGAGCTGCTGTCATTGTCCACGCAGACGGCTATATGTTTTGCTTCATTATCCGAACTTGACTGTATCGGAACACATGGAGTTTTTGGCTCGTGCTTACCGTTTGACGGATTACAAACAGCGAGTGGACGAGTTGTTTGACCGTTTTGAACTGAATGATAAGCGAAAGAAATTCGGTGACGAGCTTTCC
>JAZQBJ010000124.1:0-2118 GCA_045545715.1 Oscillospiraceae bacterium | reverse complement strand
CCGCCGTGGGACCGGGAGAATATAAATTTTAGGGGACCTTTGTCTGTTTTTAAGGAGGTCCCGCCGCCAAAAAAGGCGGCGTCATTTTTTGTTTTTCGGAGGTTTTTATGAAAAGATTCTTAATGTTTGTTTTTTTGCTTTGCCTTTGCGGCTGCGCCTTTGGCGAACCGGAGGTTGATCCGGAACTTTTTACTGCGGAAATTATATCTTTTGACGAAAAAAGCATAAGTTTTTTTGTTGTCAATAATTCAAAAAACACCGTGGAAATCGGGAACGAATACTATCTTGAGAAAAAAGAAGGTAAAAGCTGGGTTCCGGTTTCGGAAGCGGAAGAAGTCTTTTTTACGGGAATAGCTTATGGCCTTAATCCGGGAGAAGCAAAAACTTTTGAAGAAAATCTTGAAATGCGTTACGGCGTTCTTGAAGAAGGAATCTACAGAATATCAAAAGATATCTGGATTTGGAACGAGGACGAAGTTATCTGCGGAAACCAGAGAATTTTTGCGGAATTTGAAATAAAACAGGGCGGAAAGGTGAAATAAAATGAAAAAAATCGCGACTATATTGTTAGCGGTCCTTTTGTTTTGTTCCTGCGGAGGAACAGACAGAGATATCGCCGAAGGCTGGGACCTTCCGCCGAAAAAACTTTTTGACGTTATAGAAAAGGATTTTTCGGAAGAAAAAGGGGAAAGTATAACTTTTTTTGCGGAAAACGGGGAGGAGTATGAAATTTCCTATGATCTCCGGTTCCGTTTTCAAAAGCAGGAAGGCGAAAGCTGGGTTTTGATAGAACCTCTCAACAAAGAGGAAATTACGGAGGAATTTGTTCTCAATAGCGGCGAAAAGAAGGAAATAACTTTTGTTTTTGAGGATATTTTCGGAAAACTTCATGCGGGAAATTACCGCGTTGTTGTAACAAGTTTTCGTGATAACGGAAACATAAACCAGTGGTACGAGCACTATTATTTTGAAATAGAAGAAAAAAATCCTTCCGAAAAAGAGAAAATCGCAGCGGAAGCGGCAGGCTGCGATAACATTGATATCATAGCAAAAATAACAAATGACGGCGAAAAAGAAGTTTTCCTTCTTGAATATAACGAAATATTTATCGAAGGCGAAAACGGTTTTGAAAAACTGGATACCATAAGAGGAATCAATTTCGGCGATACAAAAACAAAAATTCTGCCCGGAGAAAGCGTTGATTTTTTTAACAGAACCGGGGGAAGCCACGGAACACGTCCTGTCGGAAAATATAGGGTGAACCTTTTTATTGAATTTTATGAAAATGGAAAAACCTTCGAACAAATCGTTCCTTTTGAATTTGAGTTAACCGGTTTTGAGGAAACGAACATTGTTCCCCTTTGGGAAAGAACGGTTTCGCTTTCCGGAAATATTCTTACCATCGGTTTCCAAAACGGATTTAATTATGAAATCCGCTACGGCGATGATTATTATATCCAGCGGCTTGAAGGCGAGGATTGGGTCACCGCTGAAACAAAAGGTATTCCCGCTTTTGATACAGTTCTCTGGAACGCGGAAGCCGGCGAAACCGCAGAGTGGAAAACGGATTTAAGCCTTATCTATGGCGAACTTCCGGCGGGAAGCTATCGCCTTGTTAAAAACGTTTTTACTGACGGCGAAAATTATGAAAACGGAAAACACGTTGCTTTCTTTGAATTTGAGATAAAATAAAAATTTTTTGAGGTGGGTCAATTGAAAAAGATTTTTGCGATCATTCTTACGGCGGTTTTTCTGTTTTCCGGCTGTAATTCCGGAAACAGATCACTTGGAATTTCGGAAGAAATCATTTCCGATACCGAGATACTTAAACTTAAAATTACAGAAGTTTCGAATGAAAAAATCGCACTTGAAATAGTTAACGAAAGTAAAAACGAAATAGGTTATGAGGAGTTTTATTTCATCGAATTCAAAGAGGACGGGGAGTGGCACCGTCTTAAACCGAAATAAAGTCGGAGGCCAAGCGGTCTTAGGAAGACAACTCTGCCTTTCAACTCCTTGGCTCACAGAACGACATGGCTACGATCCGACTTGTTATGAGGAGTTTTATTTCATCGAATTCAAAGAGGACGGGGAGTGGCACCGTCTTAAACCGAAATA
>JAZQBJ010000123.1:0-6277 GCA_045545715.1 Oscillospiraceae bacterium | reverse complement strand
GCGAGTTTTCCCTCCTCGGCAAAAATCGGGGAGGTTTTTTATTGGAGGATTATTAAAATGACAAGAAAAGAAGCCAGAGAAATCGCATTTGCAATTGTTTTTGAAAGCAGCTTCCACAGCGAAGGATTGGACTATATCCTTGAAAATGCTGCAGAGGGAAGAGACCTTTCTCTTCCCGATGGTTCTTTTGCAAAGGAACTTGCCAGAAAAACCATTGATAATCGCGAAGAAATCGACGAAATCATTGCTTCCTGTTCCAGCCATTGGAAACCCGGCAGAATGGCAAAGGCAACTCTTGCAATTCTCAGAATTTCTGTTTGCGAAATGTATCATTTCTGCGAAGAAGTTCCCGCAAGCGTTTCCATTAATGAAGCTGTTGAACTTGCAAAAATTTACTGCGGTGATGATGACCCCGGTTTTGTAAACGGAATTCTCGGCGCGGTATATAAGAAAAAAAACGAAGGTGCTGAAGAATAATGTTTCTTGGTATAGATACAAGTAACTATACTACTTCTGCCGCTGTTTATGATGAAGTGAATAATAAAATCATACAGCGAAAAAAACTTCTTCCCGTTAAGGAAGGAGAACTTGGCCTTCGTCAGTCTGATGCCGTTTTTGCCCATGTAAAACAGCTCGGAAATATTACGGAAGATCTTTTCAGTGAAAACGAATATCCCATTGATGCCATCGGAGTTTCAACAAGACCGCGAGATATCGAAGGTTCATACATGCCTTGTTTTCTTGTTGGAGATATGGTGACCAAAACACTTTCTTCCGTGCTCAGTGTTAAACGATATGAATTTTCGCACCAGCAGGGACATATAGCCGCCGCATTATTTTCTTCCGGAAGACTTGATCTTATTGAAAAAAAATTCATCGCGTTTCATCTTTCCGGTGGAACAACCGAAGCACTTTTGGTATCTCCCGACGATGATCGCATTATAAGATGCGAAAAAGTTTCCGGTTCCGCTGATCTTAAGGCAGGACAGGCCGTCGACAGAGTTGGCGGCATGCTCGGACTTCCTTTTCCTGCCGGAAAACATCTTGAAGAGATTGCTCTTTTGAGCACCGCAAAATATAAAATCAAACCGACAATGAAAGGTTTTGAATGTTGTCTTTCCGGAATTGAAAACAAGTGCCGTAAAATGCTTGATTCAGGTGAAAAACACGAGGATATTGCTTTGTTTTGTCTTAAATCGATTGAAGCGGCGCTTTGCGGAATGACGGATGCACTTATCAGCGAATACGGAAATCTTCCGCTTATTTATGCCGGAGGAGTTATGTCCAACAAAATAATTCGAAAAACAATTGAAGAAAAATACGGCGGAATTTTTGCAATGCCGGAATTTTCTTCTGATAACGCCGCCGGAATTGCGGTGCTCACCGCTATCGCGTCAAAAAAATAATTCAGGAAAGGATGATTGTTTGTGCCCGGTTTCAATATTCTTACCGTAACACAGATAACATCCTATCTTAAATCCTATATTGATGAAAACAAAAAGCTTTCCGGAATTTATATCAAAGGTGAAATAACCGATTTTAAAGCTAATTTCTATTCCGGACATTTTTATTTTTCTCTTAAAGATTCCGGTTCCGAAATCAATTGCGTAATGTTCAAAAGTTACGCAGAGAGAATCCGTTTTCTTCCCGAAAACGGAATGTCGGTCATCGTCCGCTGTGATCTTTCGGTATATCAAAAGTCGTGCTCATGTCAGCTTTATGTCTATGATATTCAGCCGGAAGGTCTTGGTGCAAAACACCTTGCTTTTGAACAACTTAAAGCAAAGCTCGAATCCGAAGGTCTATTTGATGAAAAATTCAAAAAAAATATCCCTGATTATCCTGAAAAAATCGGTGTTATAACTTCAGCAAACGGCGCTGCGCTCCAGGATATTATAAACGTGCTCACAAGAAGATGGCCGATTGCAAAAATAATGCTCACGCCCGTATCTGTTCAGGGTGACGAAGCTTCTTCCCAGATGATTTTAGCTTTGAAAAAACAGGATAATGTTATAAAACCCGACGTGATCATCATCGGAAGAGGCGGTGGAAGTTCGGAAGATCTTTCCGCATTTAACGACGAAAACCTTGCTAGAGCAATTTTTGCTTGCAAAACACCTGTAATTTCCGCCGTCGGACACGAAACCGACTTTTCAATAAGCGACTTTGTCGCCGATTTCCGTGCTCCCACACCTTCTGCCGCAGCGGAAATTGCAAGTCCGGATATAAATTCGCTTCGTCAGATTTTTGATGATAATATCGAGTGGATGCGTGATTATATCAAAGTAAAATGCGATAAATATGCGGATTTACTGACAAGTTTTACTTCTGTTAAGTCAAAAAACTTTACAGATAATTTTATTGTTAAACAGCAGCAAAAACTTGATTTTCTATCAGAAAAACAAATTTATTTATATAAAAATATATTGGTGAATAAAGATTCCGCGTTCACGCTGGCTCTTTCAAAGCTTGATAGCAACAATCCCGTAAAAATTCTTTCAAAATCAGTTTGCAGCGTTGAAAAAGATAATAAAAAAATTACATCTGTTGACAAAATTGAATGCGGTGATGTGATAGATATATATTTTCCGGACGGCGTGCTCAAAGCTTCCGTTATCGAAAAAACAGAAGGAGGAATTTCGATTTGAAAAAAGAAATAAAATTTGAAGAAGCCCTTGAAAGGCTTGCTGAAATCAACGAAAAACTCGAATCAGATGAAATTTCTCTTGATGATTCCATAACTCTTTTTAAAGAAGGTCTTGAACTCAGCAAATTTTGTCAAAAAAAACTTAACGAAGCAAAACTTGAAATAGAAAAGATTGAAATTGATTGAAACGGAGGACAAAATGTCTTTTCTCGTTGATGATAAAAACTTAATTGACAGTGCTATGAGCACGGAACTTGTTTCCGAATCTCATAATTTCGATAAAATAGTTGATGCCATGAGATATTCTGCCCTTGGCGGTAAACGTCTTCGCGGAATCCTGACAATTGAATTTGCAAAAATGTTCGGCTGCTGCACTGAAGAAGCTATGCCTTATGCCGTTGCGGTTGAATGTATCCAGGCATACTCATTGATTCATGATGATCTTCCATGCATGGATGACGATGATACGAGAAGGGGAAAGCCTTCCTGCCATATCGCTTTTGGCGAAGCAAACGCTCTTCTTGCGGGAGATGCACTTTTGACTCATGCTTTCAGTGCAATTTCCGAAAGTTTTTCCGCAAACAACCATCCCGAAAGAGCAATAAAAGCTGTAAAAATTCTTTCCGAGCTTGCAGGTTTCCGCGGAATGGTAGGAGGCCAGGTTCTTGATCTTGAAGCAGCTGAAAAAGAGGTAAGCGCCGAAACCCTCGGAACTATCCATAAACTTAAAACCGGAGCGCTCATCAAATCTGCCGTGCTCATGGGCTGTTATGCTGCCGGAGCAAAAGACAGTGATTGTTTTCTTTGTGAAAAATATGCCGAGGAATTCGGTCTTTCTTTCCAAATAATCGACGATATACTCGATTTTGACGGAAACTATAATACCTGTGAACTTAATTCCTACGTAAAAGTTCACGGATTGGAAAAAGCAAAAGAAGACGCTCGTTTCCATATTGAAAAAGCAAAAGCAGTGCTTGAAAAACTTTCAGAACTTGGTTATAAAACTGAAAATTTTATGGAATTGCTTGATTTTTTGATCAGACGAATGAAATAAACGGAGATAATAATGAAACACGAAATTCTTGGTAAAATCAAAAAAACCGAAGATATCAAAAAATTGAATAATAAAGAACTCGGTTTGCTTTGCGAAGAACTTCGTGATGAAATCATCGATAAAGTTTCTGAAACCGGTGGACACCTCGCTTCAAATCTCGGCGCAGTCGAACTTACCGTTGCGCTTCATTATGTTTTTGATTCGCCAAAGGAACCCATTATCTGGGATGTCGGCCACCAGTGCTATGCTCATAAAATCCTTACCGGACGCGATATAACCGGAATCCGCACCGAAAACGGTCTTTCCGGTTTTCCGAAATCCGCAGAAAGCAAACATGATCATTTTGTGGCCGGACATGCGAGCACATCAATTTCTGCCGCACTTGGAATTGCTGAAGCGAAAAGAATTACCGGAGACAATAATTCTGTTATTGCCGTTGTCGGAGATGGTGCATGTTCCGGAGGAATGATTTTTGAGGCAATGAACAATGCCGGAAGAAGCGGAACAAATCTTGTAGTTGTGCTCAACGATAATGAAATGAGCATTTCTCCAAATGTCGGAGCCATGGCAAAATATCTTGCGAAAATCCGTTCAAAGGAAGGTTATTTCCGTTTTAAAGACAGCCTTGAACATTTTCTTTTAAAAATACCTTTTATCGGAAAAGGCCTTTTCGTAACGCTTCGTGAAATAAAAACATTTTTTAAGGATATGTTTTATTCCAGCAACACTTTTGAGCACTTTGGTTTTGTTTATCTCGGGCCCGTTGACGGGCACGATACCGAAATGCTTATAAGAACACTTAACCGGGCAAAAAGCATTAAGAAGCCCGTTCTTGTTCACGTAAATTCCGTTAAGGGTAAAGGATACGGACCGGCGGAAGAAAATCCTTCCAAATTCCACGGTGTTGCTCCTTTTTATAAAGAAAACGGAAACTTAAAAAAAGAATCTGAATATTCATTTTCTTCCGCTTTCGGCTCCATACTTTGCAAACTTGCAGAAAAAGACGATAAAATCTGTGCAATAACCGCAGCTATGACTGATGGAACCGGTCTTCGTGAATTTTCGGAAAAATATAAGGAACGTTTTTTTGATGTCGGAATTGCTGAAGAGCACGCAATGACTTTTGCCGCCGGACTTGCTGCAGGAGGTATGAAACCTGTCTTTGCCGTTTATTCCACATTTTTACAAAGAGCATATGATCAGGTCCTTCATGATGCTTCCATCGAGCCTAAACATGTCGTTATTGGAATCGATAGAGCGGGAATTGTGGGCGGCGACGGAGAAACCCATCAGGGAACTTTTGATGTTCCTATCCTTACAACCGTACCCGGAATCACTGTTTACAGTCCTTCTGATTATTCTGAACTTGAAAATGATCTTTCCACTGCATTTTCATCCGAAGGAGTTCAGGCCGTAAGATATCCCAGAGATAAAGAAAAATCGGTTCCCGAAAGATTCGAAAAAAACTATAGTGATTTTGATTATTTTAATAACAAAAACGATTGTCTTATTGTGACCTACGGAAGGCTCTTTATTGAAGCAGCCTTTGCCTCTGAAGAAACCGGTGTTTCCGTGCTCAAAATCGGAAAAATATTCCCTGTTGAGCACGAACTTATCGAAATCGCCAAAAAACACAAAACCGTTCTTTTTTTTGAAGAATCTGTTGAATCCGGAAGCATCGCCGAACATTTTGGCACAAAGCTTTATGAATCCGGTTTCGAAGGAAAATATATAAAACATTGCGTTTCAGGATTTGTTCCTCATATGAAGGCGGAAAACGCAATGAAGCTTTACGGTCTTGACCGTGAAGCTATGATAAAAGCTGTTAAGGAGGCTTTGAAATGAGCGAAAAACAACGCCTTGATGCAGAACTTGTTGCAAGAGGTATCATACAAAGCCGTGAACAGGCTAAGGCGGCAATTATGGCCGGACAGGTTTATGTAAACAATCAGAAGGCAGACAAGGCCGGAGAACCGGTTACTGCTGAGGATAACATTGAGTTTCGTGGGGAAAAGCTTGCGTATGTAAGCCGCGGCGGACTTAAACTTGAAAAAGCAATGGAACTTTACGGTTTCAAACTTGACAGTAAGATCTGCATGGACGTCGGTGCTTCCACCGGCGGATTTACCGATTGTATGCTCCAGAAAGGCGCAACAAAAGTTTATTCCATCGACGTAGGATACGGCCAGCTTGCATGGAAACTCCGTCAGGACGAAAGAGTAGTCAACCTTGAAAGAACCAATGTCCGTTATATCACAACTGAACAGGTTCCGGATATTGTTGATTTTGTAAGTATCGACGTTTCTTTTATTTCTCTCGGACTTGTCATTCCGGTTCTTGTTCCGTTCCTTTCCGAAGAAGCTATGATGGTTTGCCTTGTTAAACCCCAGTTTGAGGCAGGTAAGGATAAAGTAGGAAAACACGGAGTGGTTCGGGACCCGGCAACCCATATTGAAGTTCTTGAAAGAGCTGTCGGTTTTGCCAAAAATGCCGGCTTCGGAATTGTAGGTCTTGAATTTTCTCCGATAAAAGGACCTCAGGGAAACATCGAATATCTTATGGTTCTTACAAGAAAA
>JAZQBJ010000122.1:0-3333 GCA_045545715.1 Oscillospiraceae bacterium | reverse complement strand
CAATTCTTTATTAAATTCCGTTCCGTCACAGATGTGATACTCTGTTTTCTGCGTTCCGTCTTTCAGAAAATATACTATCATATAGGAGGTATCTTTTTTAAGAAGCATAGGCCAGTCGCCCTGCGGAAGCATATTTCCGTTTAAGGCATATTCTGAAAGAATGTCATAAGCATCTTCCAAAAGCCAAAATTCACGTTTTTCGTATTCTGGAAAATAAGCGCTGATATCTTCACTTCCATAGTAATAGGCCTTTATTTCTTTTTCTTTAATAATTACAGAAGATTCGCCGATAGGTTCCGCACTTTTTAAAATCGTTTCATAAAGATTTTCGCTTATCACATTATCTCCGTATTTTGCAAAAAGTTGCTTGCCCATACAGTCAACTTCACCAGTAAAATTAAGAGAATCCAACGCAGTGTGTGCGGAACCATAGATTCCCATAACGCTTTCTCCGTTCAAAGATTCAAATTCTCTGATAAAATTTTCTACCATGGCGTTTTCTCTGTAAACATGGTTTGGCTCATCGCTTCCGTAATAACTGCGTCCCTGCTTTATGGCTTCCTGGGTAAGCCTGTATTCTTCCGTATCTTCAAGACCCTTTTCTTTAAGTTCATAAAGATATTTTGCTCCAATGGAATTATATTGATGACCAATGTCCGTTCCGTGAAAAATCGTTTCCGGGCAAGTTTCTTTTATTGCTTTTAAAAAGTTTCTGTTTGCTTCGCCTCCTGCGCTTGTTCCATTCCATACTCTGAAAACATCTTCAAGAATCTCATCGTCTTCTGCCTGCATCCATTGGTTAAGAAGCTGTGCCGTATAATAACTGTATTCAACAAAAAGATGTCGCATGCCCTGTTCGTTATAATATTGCTGCCAAAGTTTCAGTTCCAGTTCCATAATCTTTTCGTCATTATGTTTTTCTCCATAAAGATAAATAGTTCCTGTATTCTGTTTATTCGGATTTTCTTCCGGCGCATTGTTTGAAGAACAACCGGAAAAAACAATACTCAAAAACAGTATTGCGGCAATTATTCTTTTCATTTTATGTCTATCCTTGCTTTAAAAAACAAGTCTTTTTCCTTTCTTTATTATTTTTGGCGATAAAATCACAAGCACTCGTTTTTGTGTAAAAAACGAGTGCTCTGCTTTATTATTTTCTGTGATTGGATCAGTCGCAAATATTAGAAGAGCTGGAGGTTCCGATTCTGGAAGCGCCGGCTTCGATCATTGCGCAGGCAGCTTCAAAAGTTTTGACACCGCCGGAAGCTTTTACACCCATTTCCGGACCAACGGTTTCACGCATAAGGCGGATATCTTCAACAGTTGCGCCGCCGGTGGAAAAACCTGTGGAGGTTTTTACAAATTCTGCACCGGCGCGTTTTGCTGCAAGGCAGGCTTCAACTTTTTCTTCATCGGTAAGAAGGCAGGTTTCGATGATAACTTTAAGGATTGCTTTTCCGTTGCATGCGCTGTGAACGGTTGCGATGTCTTCTTCTACGGAGCGCCAGTCGCCTTCCTTTGCGGAGGTGATATCGATTACCATATCGATTTCTTCTGCTCCGTCTTCAATTGCGCAGGCCGCTTCATATGCTTTTGCTGCGGAAGCCATTGCGCCAAGAGGAAAACCTACAACAGAGCAGGTTTTGATATCGGTGCCTTTAAGCTGTTTATGTACGAAATCAACGTTTACGGAGTTTACGCAAACTGCAGCAACGTTGTATTTTTTTGCTTCGTCGCAAACAGCAGTAAGCTGTTCATAAGTTGCGTTAGCCTTAAGAAGAGTATGATCAAGATATTTTGCAATTGCCTGTTTATCCATTGTGTTTTCCTCCTTTTATTTAAATCAGCCGCATCCGCCGCAGGAACTGCAGTCGCCGGAACATCCGCCCTGTTCGGGTCTTTCGATGGTGTCGGGATCGTCACCTGCTGCAGACATCTGGATGATATGAAGAACATATTCAAACATTTCGTTGAATTCATCCTGTGCATTGTTATATGCAAGCATTTTTTCATGGTTGGTCGCAACATCATAAAGCTCGCGAACTACTTTATCAAGTTCTTCGACCTTTTTGTCATCACGGTCAGCTTTTGTGATTTCCTGGGTGAGTTCATATCTTTTCATATTGAATTCAGCAATTTTTTCCTGAAGTTCTTCGTCCTCTTCAACAGCTCTCTGAGCAGTGTTGAGAAGAATGTAGCTTTCTTCCTGCTGGATTTTTTTGCCGAGTTCTCTTGCCATTTCGATAACAGTCATTTTATTTATCCTCCGTTTTAATAATTTCTCCGTCAAGAGCCCAGCCAAGGGACTCTTTCAAATATACTTTTGCAAAACCTTTTTGAACATCGGTTCTTGGGGCACGAACAACAAGGTTTTCGTAACTTCTTCCGCTTATATAGCCTTCTCCCACATCAACTTCATCATCGAAAAGAACGGTCGTTGTTTTTCCAACAAAAGAAGCGTTTATTTCGTGGCTGATTTCCGTCTGTAAATCAAGAAGTCTTTGGAAACGGTTTGATGAAACGTCATGAGGTATCTGGTCTTCCATAACAGCAGCCTTGGTTCCTTCTCGTTTTGAATAGATGAAGCTGTAAGTCATACTCCATCTGGCCTTCCTCGAAAGTTCCATAGTTGCTTCAAAATCCTCTTCGGTTTCCCCCGGAAAACCGACTATAAGGTCGCTTGTTATGGTAACATCGGGAATGATTTCTCTTGCCATATCAACAAGTTCCATATAATGTTCGGCGGTATATCTTCTGTTCATCCGGCGAAGAACGTCGTTTGAACCGCTTTGTACCGGAAGATGGATATAGTTGCAGACTTTTTCACAATCCCGGATTGCCTCAAGAAGTTCACGGGTACAATCTTTCGGGTGGGAAGTCATGAATTTTATTCTGAAATCTCCCGGAATTGCGTTAACTTCCCGAAGAAGCTCTGCAAAGGTGATTCCCTTTACAAGTCCTTTCCCATAGGAGTTTACGTTTTGGCCCAGCAAAGTTATCTCTTTATAACCCGCCGCAACGATTTCTCTTGCTTCGGCAAGAATGTTTTCCGGTTCCCTGCTCTTTTCTCTTCCGCGAACAAGGGGCACTACACAGTATGTGCAGAAATTATCACATCCATGCATTATCGGAAGATTTGCCTTCATATCATTGTCACGGTGTATAGGAAGATATTCGGCCATGCAGCCTTCGCCTTCGCCGATATCGAACTGACGTTTTTTTGCGGTGATATGTTTATAAACAAGTTCCGGTAATCTCGGAGCGGCATGGGTTCCGAAAACGATATCCACAAAAGGATAGCTCTGAAGTCGGATCGTAGCCATGTCGTTCTGT
>JAZQBJ010000121.1:0-3843 GCA_045545715.1 Oscillospiraceae bacterium | reverse complement strand
CATCATCTTCGGAAGAAAAACCGTCATCACTGATTTCGATGATTTTGGTTTTTGTTTCTTTTTCAAGAACAAGCTTCGCGGCAGCTTCGCAGCAGAGCCCGAGGCCGATTTCCGTTCTGCTTTCATAAAAATTGCGGAAGCGGGGGTGGTCATCGCAAACCTGGCAAAGGGATTCTTCGCCGAGATTGATTATTATTTCGCAAAGGCCTTTTTCGTTAAGAAAGGGGCAGCGTTCATCTTCTTTCAGCACAAAGCTTGAACATTCTTCGCCGAAATCGATGTTTTTGCAAAGCTTTTTGCCGAATTCTCCGGGAATATTTCTGTAATATTCGGCGGTTTCTTCGTCAATATCGATTTCCCAACCGGCACAGCAGGTGTGTCTGCAATCGCCCATTATACATCTGAAATCTTTATAATAATCCGGCGCAAAAACTTTCAAGGCTTCCACCCTCTCTCTTCAAAAAACATATTTTTAATATATCACAAAAAATCCCCGAGGTAAACCGTATTTTGTTTCGGTCGTTTTTTGTGACTGAAAGTCGAAAGATTTTTCCTTAAAAAAAGCAAAAACGGTGTTGACAGAAAGGTTCTTTTTATGATATATTATAATTCAGCCGTGGAGAGGTGTCCGAGCGGTTTAAGGAACCGGTCTTGAAAACCGGCGACTCGAAAGAGCCATGGGTTCGAATCCCATCCTCTCCGCCAACACCTTAAAAAAGGCAATTTAATATTAAGCGAGAACGCTGCCATGGAGAAGTACTCAAGTGGTGACGAGGCGCCCCTGCTAAGGGCGTAGGCTGGCTCAAAACTGGCGCGAGGGTTCGAGTCCCTCCTTCTCCGCCAAAAAATGCCGTCGGGTTTCCGGCGGTATTTTTTTATTCCAACGGGACGAAAACCCTTGGAAAAAAGCATATACGGAATTTGTAAATTTTTTTGTAAATAACAAAATTTTTCTTGACTATGGTTCATTCCGTAAAATATAATATATTCTTATAAAAGTTCCTTTTTTACGTCGAGGTTATTTTAATGCACGAATTTTTTCACATATTTGAACACACCCTTGAACACGCCGCTTCTTCACTTCCTTTCCTTTTTGCGGCATATCTCCTTATTGAATTTATTGAACACCGCCACGCGGAAAAATTTGCCTCATGGCTCGGAAAATTCGGAAAAGCCGGAGCCGCCATCGGTGCCCTTCTCGGAATAGTTCCTCAATGCGGTTTTTCCGTCGTTGCAGCAAACCTTTATTCCAACAGAATAATCACCGCCGGAACGATGCTCGCGGTTTTTATTTCCACAAGCGACGAGGCCATTCCGGTTCTTCTTTCCAACCCCCAAAGCGCCGGAAAAATCCTTCCGCTTATCGGTGCAAAGCTTTTGCTCGCAATCGTTGCGGGACTTCTTGTTGACCGTTTCAGGCTTTTCAACATCACAAAAGAGGAGATTGCAGAGGTTAAGGCAGAACATTCCCATTGCCACACCGAAGGCCACCACGGACTTCTTAAAAGCACCATTGCCCATACCGCAAAAACCTTCGCTTTTATCTTTGTTGTGATGTTTGCTCTTGAAGTTTGCATACACGCCATAGGCGAAGAAGCTTTTGCTTCTTTTATTGCAAGCGAAAGCCTTTTCCAGCCCTTTGTTGCGGGAATGGTTGGTCTTATCCCCAACTGCGCTTCCTCGATAATCATCGCACAGCTTTATGCCGAAGGCGCCATTTCTTTCGGCGCAGCTTTTGCCGGTCTTTCCGTCGGCGCCGGAACCGGTCTTCTTATTCTTTTCCGCAACGACGTTGACAAAATCGAATGTCTCAGTCTTACCGCTTTTCTCTTTGCGGTTTCTGTCCTTACCGGAACGGTTTTGCAGTTTATTCTTTAATGGAATATAAAACTCCCCGCTCTGTTCGAGCGGGGAGTTTTCTTTTTAATCATATAATCTTTTGTGTGCATAAATTTTATAGCTTCCGTCCGGATGTTCTTTAAAAACAAGCACTTTTACGTTTTCGCTGTAAAGAACCACGGTTCCGTCGGAGAATTTTTCGCCGGATGTGCAGACAAAAGAGTTGCCGATGGAATCGCTCGCTTCCGAATAGAAACAATCGTATTTTTCCATATAATAAACGCCGTTTTCCGCAAGGGAATCAAGGTCGGAATTCATAAGATCATCAACGGTTATTCCCATATATTTTTCAAGGGCTTCGTTCACCATTTCCTTCGGGATTTTATGAAGGGGAACCGGGTGATTTTCAATTTTGCTGTCCTCCTTTACGTTTCTTCCGTAAGAGGCCCAGGTTTCTTTAAGGTCGTCATATTCCGCTTCATCGGTTACCAGAATCCGGCTCGGGAAATAATAAAGGAAGGCCGCCGCGTTCATTTCTTCGGGTCTGTCGTAATAACCCTGTACGAACATCGCGCTGATGTTATGATATACGATTCCGTCTTCCTCATAAAACGTTTCAAAAGCTTTTGCGGCTTTGCCGATTTCTTTTTGGGAAAGAGGCGTTCCCTTTTCCGGAGCAAGTTCAAGCATGAAATTTATTTTTGCGGTTGAATAATAATCAGTATAAATTTTGTTTATCCATTCGCAGATGTTTTCAAAGCCCGCCTCTTCCGCATCAATATAGCCGCTGTTCCCGAATCCGTAGGAAACCGTTCCGTCAGACATTTCAAGCGAGACCGGTTCAAGAACTATTGCATGGTAAGCGTCGATAAGATAAATGTAATCAACGGCGCCATCGATCCAGCTGGTTTCGCTCATCTGTATTGTGTTTCTCCAGGCAAGAACGGTGTTGGTTTCGTCAAGCGGCAAAAGATTTTCCGCCGAAGGAAAATCTTCCGGATATGCGGAATGATGGTTCGGCGTTTCTTCAAAAGTTCCGTCTTTATGGCGGTTTATTCTTCCCGAAAGCGCTTCCATATATAAACCGTGCTCTTCGGAATTATATATTCTTTCCGCAAGCTTTTCTTCATCTTTAAGTTCTTTCGGGAACAAAATTTCCGGTTCATCCAAAGCCGGCTCTTTTTCTTCCTCCGGTTCGGTCAGAGCCGGTTCTTCCGGCAAAACAGGTTCGGGAGTTTCCTCAGCGGCGCAGGCGCAAAGCAAAAGGATCATTGCCAAAACTAAAACCAAAAATTTTTTCAAAGAAAACCCCTCCTTTAATTTTTCTTTCTATAATAATAGTAACATAAAAAGAACGTTTTGTTTCACCTTTTTAAAATTTTTCAATAAAAATTTTGCAAAAATCAACGTAAAACCGCCCTTTTGTCTTTTATTAAAAAACGGCTTGCAAAAGCCAAATTTATATGTTAGAATAATCTATAAACTAATTTTCCCGTTAAGGAGAGATATATAATGTCCGGACATTCCAAATGGAGTACCATCAAACGTAAAAAAGAAGGAATCGACGCAGCCCGCGGCAAAGTTTTTACCAAAATCGGTAAAGAAATCACCGTTGCAGTTCGCGAAGGCGGCCCCGATCCCTCAAACAACAGCAAACTCCAGGCACTTATTCTTAAAGCAAAAGCAAACAACGTTCCCAACGATAACATCGAAAGATCCATCAAAAAAGCTGCCGGTCTTGGCGACAAAACCACTTTCGAAGAAATCACTTACGAAGGTTACGGTCCCTGCGGCGTAGCAGTTATCGTAGAAACTCTTACCGATAACCGCAACAGAACCGCCGGCGACGTCCGCAGCTATTTCTCCAAATACGGCGGCAACCTTGGCCAGACCGGTTCCGTTTCCTTTATGTTCGACTGCAAAGGTCTTATCGTAATTGCTGACGAAGATCTTGACGAAGAAAAACTTATGGAAGATGTTATGGAAGCAGGCGCAGAAGACTTC
>JAZQBJ010000120.1:0-22462 GCA_045545715.1 Oscillospiraceae bacterium | reverse complement strand
AATTTTCTTGTTATGAGATAAAAAACCCCGTGCCCAAAAAAGTGACCAAATCATTTTTTGGTGGAGACACACGGACTGCGACTCGCTTCGCTCCCTGCATAAGTTCCGTCAGCCGTTCAAACTGCGCAAAAAGCTTGTTTTCACGGGTCGTCACTTATCGAACGCCGTTCTCGTCCGTTTTATTTCAAAATAAAACAACGGCCGGCAAAGCCGACCGCTGTTTTATGGTGGAGACACACGGACTCGAACCGTGGACCTCTTGCGTGTGAAGCAAGCGCTCTAACCAGCTGAGCTATGCCTCCATATTGTAATTTGCGGAAAATATTATATCACTTTCAGAAAAAACTGTCCACGGTTTTGATTCAAAAAATTTATAATTCGTTAACCATTGTAAAATATATCCATGTTAAAATTAATATATTAAATAAAAAAGGAAGATATTCACATGTTTTTGCAAAAAATAAGAGAATTTATGTACGGAAGAAACGGAACCGACCAGCTTTCATTTGCTTTGATAATCGGCGGCTTTGCTTTTTATACCCTTTATGTATTCAGCCGTTTCCGCCTTTTCTATCTTATTTCTCTTGTTCTTTACGGAATCGCAATTTTCAGGACCCTTTCAAAAAACATCGTTAAAAGAAGAGCCGAAAATCAGAAATTCATGACTTTCTGGTATAAGGCAAAAAACTGGTGGGTCGGGGTAAGAGCGGATTTTGAAGAAAGAAAAACCTATAAACATTTCAAATGCCCAAGATGCGGCCAGAAAATAAGAATTCCCCGGGGAAGGGGAAAAGTCGAAATCTGCTGTCCCAAATGTTCCAACAGATTTATTAAAAAAGTCTGATAAAAGCGGTGCTTCTTTTTTTGGAAGCACCGCTTTTTGTTATTCAACGGTAACAGATTTTGCAAGGTTTCTGGGTTTGTCGATATCACAGCCGTTTTCCTTCGCAACGTAATATGCAAGAAGCTGGAGCGGAACGATTTCGGAAGGCGCGGCAAAAAGCGGGTCTGTTTTAGGAACAAGAATGACGTCGTCTGCTTCCGAAAAGATTTTTTTCATATCCTCTTTTGCAACACCGAGAACTTTTGCGCCGCGGGCCTTGACTTCTTTAATATTGCTTATCATTTTATCAAAAAGCGCTTCATAGCAGGCAACAGCGATAACAAGACGCTTTTCGCTGATGAGAGCAATGGTGCCGTGTTTAAGTTCTCCGGCGGCATAGGCTTCGGAATGAAGGTAGGAGATCTCTTTCATTTTCAGCGAACCTTCAAGAGCAACTGCATAGTCCACGTTTCTTCCGATGAAGAAAAGGGAAGGATTGTCGTGATATTTTTTTGCAAGGTCCGGAATATGAGGGTTAAGATCGATTGCTCGCTGGATCTGGGAAGGAATGAGAAGGATTTCTCCGGTGAGTTTTTCAACGTCCTCCGAAGAAATTTTTCCAAGGATCTCCCCGGCGAAAACCGCAAAAAGATAAAGTACCGCAACCTGGGTGGTATAGCCCTTTGTGGTGGCAACGGCAATTTCCGGTCCGGCATAGGTATAAAGTACCTTGTCCGCAAGTTTTGCTATCGTTGAGCCCACAACGTTTACTATTGCAAAAGTTTTTACCCCGCGGGATTTGAGTTCGCGCATGGCGCAGATGGTATCAAGGGTTTCGCCGCTTTGGCTGAGCACGATGAGCATGGTGTGCTCATCAACTATGGGGTCACTGTATCGAAGTTCGCTTGCAAGTTCAACGCTTACGGGAATTCCTGTAAGCTTTTCGATGGTGTATTTTCCGGCGCAGCCGGCATAATATGCGGAACCGCAGGCGGTGATTATTATATGATTTATGCCGAGAAGTTCCTCTTTTGTAAAGGAAAGTTCGGGAATAAAAGCCTTTTTGTTTTTGATTCGCGGTTCAATGGCTGCCTTAAGGGCGTTCGGCTGTTCCATGATTTCCTTGAGCATAAAATGCTCATATCCGCCTTTTTCTGCGGCTTCGGTGTCCCATGCAACCCGGGAAATTTTCTTTTCAACGGGTTTTCCGGCGGCGTCATAAATTATGACTTCTTCCGGAGTAAGCTCGGCAATTTCACCGTCTTCAAGATAGATGACGTTTTTGGTATGAGAAACAAGGGCGGTTACGTCGGAAGCAAAAAAGTTTTCTCCGGCGCCAATGCCTATTATCATGGGACTCAGAGCTTTTGTTACAAAAACGCTTTCAGGAAAATCCGAACAAACAGCGCCGATGGCATAGCTGCCTTCGAGCCTTGCAACGGTTTTCATAAGCGCGCGCTTGAAGTTCCCTTCATAATATTGAGAAAGAAGATGGACAATGACCTCGGTATCCGTTTCGCTTTTAAAAATGCAGCCTTTTGCGATAAGTTCTTCCCGAAGTTCCGCAAAGTTTTCGATGATTCCGTTGTGGACTATGGCAAAACGTCTGTCTTCGGTCATATGGGGATGGGCGTTTGTGTCGGTGGGAGCACCATGGGTTGCCCAACGGGTATGACCAATTCCGGTGGAACCGGAAATTCCGCCGGCTTCAGCGACCTTTTTACAAAGGTTTTCGATTTTGCCTGAGGATTTTATCATTTTTATTCCGTCTTTTCCGTTCACGGCAACTCCGGCGGAATCATATCCGCGGTATTCAAGTTTTTTAAGTCCTTCAAGAACTATGGGAGCGGCGTCTGCCGTTCCGGTAAATCCGATTATTCCGCACATTGGTCAGAAAGCCCCCTTTCGGTAATAAAAAGTTCTGAAAAAATAAATATATCATAAAATAAAAAACATTTCCAGAAAAATATACACCCTGAAAAAACTGATTTATTGCGGATTTTGTGAACAAATATTTTACGGTTTATTAATTTTTGTTTAATGTTGTCACAATTTCCATTTATTTGAATAAAGCTATGCTATAATAAGGATGAAAAAAACGGGTTTGCCCGAAAAAAATAAAAACCTGCGGAAAAACCGCAAAAAAAGAAAGGCTGATTGATATAATGAAAACATTGGGGAATATTTTATGGTTCCTTTTCGGCGGAGCGCTGCTCTGGTTCGAGTGGGCTTTGGCGGGGCTTTTGCTCTGTATAACCGTTATCGGACTTCCGGCCGGAGTCCAGTGCTTCAAAATCGCCGGGATATGTGCGTTTCCCTTCAAAAAAGAAATAAACTATGAAAAATTCGGATTCGGAAGCACCCTTTTCAATATTCTCTGGATAATCGTTTTCGGTTGGGAAATCGCCCTTACCGCTCTTATCTGCGGATGCATCTGGTGTATAACCATTGTGGGAATTCCCTTCGGAAAACAGTTTTTCAAACTTGCGGCAATAAGTCTTATGCCTTTTGGCTCAAAAATCATATACACATAAGGCTATATGTGGTATAGTTAAAAAAAGAAAAAATTTTTTCAAAAATAATGCAACAAAAAGACGTTTTTTGCGAACTTATATAGTATAGAGATAAATTTCCGAAAAGTGAGGGGATCATATGAAAAACTTTAGAAAAACTCTGGCATTTATTCTTGCGGCAGTAATGCTTATTTCCGCTTTTTCCGGATGCGGAAAAAAAGAGCCGGAAAAGGAACTTCCGGAATATATTTATGTTCCGACCTATACCAAACTTGAACTTCCGGAAGGAATCGACTGGGTCGGAAATACCAAATTCATCGACGGAACGTTTTATATGATCGCCGATTCCAGTACGGAAGTTGAAAGAACCGACGAAATTACCGGCGAAGCCTATACCGATTATCTTTATGTTCAGAAAGTCATCGCCGTTTCTCCGGACGGAAAAAACGTTGAGGAACTGGGAGTTTTCGGAGCGAACAATACCTATTCCGAAGAGATGGAAGTTTCCGAATATATCCATCAGATCATAACAACACCCGAAGGTCCGGCTGTTCTTGTTAACAAAACCATAAGAACTTTTGACCTTCCGGAAAACTTCAATCCCGAAACCATGGACAGATGGGCGTACCAGAAATATACCACCGAATACGTTCTTTATACCATCGGTGCGGACGGAAAATTCGGCGAAGGAAAAACCATTTTTTCAGTGGACGAAAGCAACGAAAACGGATTTTATCCTTCCGCAATCCTCGGCGCGAAAAACGGGAATTGGTATATGGCCTCTTACCAGGAAGTAAAGGTTTTTGATAAGGATCTTAACGAGCTCTATAAGATCGAAAACATAAACGGAAACAACGGAATCGTCCAGCTCAAGGACGGAAGAGTCGGTATGTTCTGCTGGGGAGAAACAAGCCTTGAACTCAAGGTTTTCGATGATTCCAAAAAGGCCTTCGGCGAAACCTTTATGATGCCCGAAAACGTCTATTCCTTCTCCGACGGAAACGGAATTTATGACTTTATCTGCTCTACGTCCAGCGGAAGCGGAATCTGCGGATATGACGTTGAAACCGGCGAGCTCACCAAAATTCTCGACTGGCTCGATTCCGATGTGGATGCTTCGAGCGTTTACAGCGAAAGAGTTTCCATAATCGATGAGGAAAATATAATTGCTTTTGAGGAAACCTGGAACGATGAGGGCGCGGAATATAATATCATAACCCTTAAAAAAACACCCTATTCCGAAGTTCCGGAAAGAAAAATAATCACCCTTGCCTGCATTTATATGGATTATAATATCCGCCAGGAAATTCTTGAATTCAACAGAACAAACACCGAATACAGAATCATGGCAACGGATTATTCCGAATATGCTTCCGGCGAGGATTATCTTGGACTTACAAAGCTCAATACCGAAATCATAAGCGGAAACATTCCGGATATCTTTATCACAAACAACATGCCCGTTGGAAGACTTTCCGGCAAGGGAATTTTTGAGGACCTTGCGCCCTATGTTGAAAGAGATATCGGCTGGGATAACCTTGTCAAACCCTTTTTCGATGCCCTTATGACCGAAGAAGGCAAGCTTTATGAAATTTACAGCAGCTTTACTGTTCAAAGCTATGTCGGCCTTAAAAACGTGGTAGGCGACGGAACAAGCTGGACTTTTGATGACCTTAAATCGGCCTTTGAAAAGCTTCCGGAAGGAGCGACCGTTTTCGGCGACGGCTTCAACAAGGAAGCTGCTTTCAGCACCCTTTTCTCCAACAACATCGAAAGTTTTGTGGATTGGGAAAGCGGAAAATGCAGTTTTGAAAGCGAAGAATTTATAGATATTCTTGAGTTTACCGAAAACTTCCCTCTCGAATTTGAAATGGACGAAGATTATTATATGTATTATCAGGATCCGATAATCAAGGTTGCAACCGGAAAACAGCTTCTTTCCTATGCATACCTTTATAACTTCGGCGAATTCCGTTCCAGAACCTTTTATATCCTCGGCGAAAACGCCAGCTTTGTCGGCCAGCCTTCAAGAGAAGGCAACGGAAACGCATTTGTTCTCGATTCCGGTTTTGCCATGTCCGCGAGCTGCGAATATAAGGAAGCTGTTTGGGAATTCATAAGCAAGATCCTTACTGAGGAATATCAGGAAAAATCCATCTATAATTTCCCGACCAACAAGGCGGTTTTTGATAAGATGCTTGAAAAAGAGATGACTCCGGAATTTGATGAATTCTTCGATCCCGAAGAGTATGCATCCATGATGATGCCTACTCCGGAAGTTTCTGTGGATGTTGAACTTCCCGAAGGAACCGAAGTTCCCGAAGCACCGGAAGCTGAGGAAAACGAATTTGTCCTTCCTGAATACACAAAAGGCCAGATCAACGAAAAAGGCTGGCACGAAGCTCCCAAAACCTGGGGTTGGGTCGAAAACAACGGCCAGTATTACGAATATCCCGTTTACGCCATGACCGAATATGAAAAAGATATTCTTATGGATATCATAAGCAACACAACAAGGATCCAGCGCTATGATGAAAGCATTATGAAAATCGTGAACGAGGAAGTTGTTTATTTCTATAACGGCGAAAGAACCGCGCAGCAAACCGCGGAATATATCCAGAGCAGGGTAAATATCTATGTCAACGAACAGCGTTAATGAAACAAAAAAACGCAGAAGTTTCCGGGAAATTTGGAAAAATCTGAGTTATAAAACAAAGGATTTTATCCATAGCTGGATGTTCCTTGGACCAAGCGTTCTGGGCGTTTCGGTGTTTTTCATTTTGCCGTTTCTGGTGGTGGTATATTATTCCGTAATAAAAAGCCCCATAAACCCGGAATTTGTGTTTTTTGAAAACTTCCAAAGCGTAATAGGAAACGAGGCTTTTAAAATTGCCGTAAAAAACACGGCGGAATTTTCGGTGATATCAGTTCCGCTGGCGGTGATTCTTGCCCTTGGCCTTGCGCTTATGCTTGAAGCAAGGATTCCGCTTAAAAGCCAGTTCAGAACATTTTTCCTGAGCCCGATGATGGTTCCGGTGGCTTCGGTGGTGCTCATCTGGCAGGTGCTTTTCCATAACAACGGCGTGCTCAACGAAATAATCATGTTTTTCGGCGCCGAAAAAATCGATTGGTTAAAATCCGAATGGGCAATAGGCGTTATCGTCCTTCTTTATCTTTGGAAAAACCTCGGATACAACATGATACTTTTCATGGCTTCGCTTGCGAATATTCCGAGAGAACTTCTTGAAGTTGCGGACGTTGAAGGCGCTTCCGAAGTTTATAAATTCTTTGAGATAAAACTGAGATATATTTCCCCGACTGTGCTTTTTGTAACGATACTTTCGATGATAAACTCATTCAAGGTTTTTCGAGAGATCTATCTTCTCACCGGGGAATATCCGGTGGAGCGGCTTTATATGCTCCAGCATTTTATGAACAACACCTTTGAAGCCCTCGATTATCAGAAGCTTTCCGCCGCGGCGGTGATCCTTGCCATCGTTATGGTGGTCATAATCGCCCTTCTTTTCAAGGTCGAAGATACTTTCGGAAAGGATGTGGAAGGCTGATGAAGAAAAAAAGATATTTCAGCCGCGGCGTGATATTTCTCATTGCCGCGGTGTTCGCGTTCCTTTTTCTTTTGCCGACGGTGCTTACCATAACAAACTCCTTTATGGAGCAAAGCGAACTTAACGCAAACTACGGAATGATTTTTTCCAACATAACCGGCGACAAAAGCTATATTTCCGATAAAGTCACCCTTAAATTTATTCCGGACGAAGTCACTTTTTCTCAGTACATAACCGCTCTTATAAAAAGTCCGGATTATCTTTTCAAGTTCTGGAACTCGGTGATACTTGTCATCCCGATAGTTGTTCTCCAGGTTGGAACGGCGGCTCTTGCGGCCTATGGTTTTACAAGATGGAGAGGAAAATTCAGAAGTTTCATGTTCTTTTTCTATGTTATCCTGATGCTTATGCCTTATCAGGTAACGCTTGTTCCTAACTATCTTGTAAGCGAATGGCTTGGAATTCTTAACACCCGCTGGGCAATAATTTTTCCCGGAATGTTTGCTCCGTTTTCGGTTTTCCTTCTCACAAAATTCATGAGGAGGATCCCTTCTTCGCTTATCGAAGCGGCAAAACTTGACGGAGCGGGCGAATGGCAGATATTTACAAGAGTATGTATTCCTCAGTGCCGAAGCGCCCTTTATTCCATTGCGATTCTTGTTTTTATCGATTACTGGAACATGGTCGAACAGCCGATAATCCTTTTGGAGGATTCGGCCCAGCAGCCTCTTTCGGTCTATCTTTCCCAGATAAACGCCGGCGAAGTCGGAATAGCCTTTGCCGTTGCAACAATATATATGATTCCGACGCTTTTGCTCTTCCTTCATGGGGAGGAATACCTTGTTGAAGGTATTGCGCACCAAGGCTCGGTGAAAGGATAATTGCTATGGCAGAAGTTAAAACAATAAAAAGAGAATGGGTCAAAAACGCGGCGATAGTTTTCCTGAGCGTTCTTCTCGTTCTTACCTTCTTTTCCAACACAATTATGAATCGTTCCCTTCCGGAAGTTTCGACCCAATACGTAATGGGAGGAAGTATCAACGAAAAGATCCGCGGAAGCGGAACGGTTTCCGCAAACGAGGAATATATCGTTGAGATCGACCAGAGCAGAAAGATCGATACCGTTTGTGTAAAAGTCGGCCAGACCGTTAACGCCGGGGACGTTCTTTTCGTTCTTGGTGAAGGGGACAGCGCTGAACTTGAAGCGGCGAAGGAAACCCTCTATGATATGGAACTTGCGTACCAGAAACAGCTTCTCCAGGCTTCTGCAGAAAGCGGAAACGACCTTGGAACGGCCGTTGATGAGGCAAGAGAAACCCTTGCGGAAGCAAGAAAAAACGCAAAGGAACTCAAACCCTCCGTAACCGGTTCCGAAGCGGCTGTCAAAAGCGCAAAGGCTGTTCTTGATGAAAAAATAAAATATAAGAATGAAAACCGCCTTGAAGAAAAATATAACGAGGCTCTTGAGGCAATAGATACTCTTACCGGTGACGAAGCGGTTTCCGAAGAAATCAAAAGATATCAGCAGCTTTATGCCGAAGCGGAAGCAAACTTCAATTCTGCAAACGCGGAAAGAGCAAAATATACGGCCGACAGCGAAGAATATAAAAAATATGACAGCGCCGCAACCGAATGGAAAAAGGCAATGGATAATTACAGCGCAGAGCTTCTCCGCCTTTCTTCCGAATCCGAAAACCTCAAAAACGTTTATAATAACCTTTATGAAGATATGATTTCCGCAAAATCGGCCTTGGATTCTGCAAATGCGGAAATTGAAAGGGCGCAGGCTGATTATGATTCCGCTGCCGCAAATCTTGAAAATTACAAAGCAAACGCAGAAGCTTATGAAGCTGCCCTTAAAGATGTTGAAGAAGCGGAAAAGAATCTCAGCATAGCTTTGGATAACCTTGAAAAACAGGTGAAAGCAGATGAAATTGCCGATAAGATCCAGGATCTTGATTTTGCGGATATGAAACGCGACATTGATAAACAGCGCGAAAAGGTTGCGGAACTTTCCGGCGGAACCGGCGGAAATGAAATCACCGCAAAAGTGGGCGGAACGATTTCTGAAATCAGCGTAAAATCCGGCGATACCGCAGAAACCGGAAATTCCCTTGCGATAATCGAACTTTCCGACAGAGGATACACCATCAGCGTTTCTGTAACCGCCGAGCAGGCACAGAAAGTTTCCATCGGCGACACCGCCGAAGTGAGCACCTATTGGTGGGGAAGCCAGATCAATGCCGTGCTCACGGATATCAGAAACGATGCTCAAAGCGGCGGAAGAAACAAATTCCTTGTTTTCGAGCTTTCGGGCGATATCGAACCGGGAATGAACGTGGATATTTCCATCGGCCAGCGCGGAAGAAACTATGATGCGATCGTTCCCAAAAGCGCAGTAAGAAGCGACAGCAACGGAAGCTTCGTGCTCGCGGTAACAACAAAAAGCAGCCCTCTCGGAAACAGATATACCGCCACACGCGTTGACGTTCAGGTGCTTGCTTCCGACGACGTTTATTCCGCTGTTTCCGGAATCGGAAACGGGGAATACGTAATAACAACTTCCTCCGCACCAATCGAGGCGGGAACTCTTGTCCGCATGGCGGAAGGTTAAGGTGAAAAACTTATGGAATGGCTTAAAAAACACAAATTTCCGGTTTTGCTGAACGGGGTTCTCGTTTTGCTTTCGCTGGTTTGCGTTTTCGGCTATGTTTCTGTTTCAAACACCCTCCATCATATTGATTCCGCAGAAAGCTGGGAAGGGGAGGGCGACGCCGAATACGCCTATATTTCCTGCTTTATGCCGGTAAACAAAAAAATCGAGGAATCTGCGGTTTATTCCTTTGAAAAAACCGTTGATTCAAAACTTCTTGAAGCATCAATAGATTCTTCCGGCGAAGGAAAACTCTGGAACTTTGCCTACAGCGGGAACGGAATTGTCGAAATTTCAACCGGCCGCGGATCCGCAAAAGTAACCGCCACCGGAATCGGCGGGGATTTCTTCTTTTTCCACCGCCCGTTCCTTCGGGACGGAAACTACATCAGCGGAAACGACCTTATGAAAGACTGCATCGTTATCGATAAAAACCTTGCATGGAAGCTTTTCGGTGCAGTTGAGGTTTCCGGAATGGAAGTTCTTATCGGCGGAAACCGTTTTATAATTTCCGGCGTTATTGAACCGGAAGAGGATTTTGCAAGCGAGAAAGCAAGAATTTCCGACGGCGGACTTTATATGTCCTATGAAAAACTTGCGGAAATTTCCGGCGCAAAGATAGATTGCTACGAAGCGGTTATTCCGAATCCGGTTTCGGGTTTTGCAAAAGGAATTGCGGTGGAAAACTTTCCTGCGGAAGGTTTTGAAACCGTCGAAGTCGATAAACGCTATAAAGCAGGCAATATTTTTGACGTGATTTTTTCCTTCGGAAAACGTTCCATGAGGACTGACGGCATTATTTTTCCGGAATGGGAAAACGCCGCCCGTCTTACCGAAGATTACTGCGCCATGTTCCTTGCCTTTGGAATGGTTTTTGCGGTAACACCGGCGGTTTTTGCGGTGATTCTTATCCGTAAATACGGAAAGATTTACGGAATAAAATGTTTTGAAATTATAAAGGAAAAAACCGAAAAAATTATTGATGACCACAACCGTAAGATATACGAAAGAAATCTTTCGGAAAAGAACAAAGAATAACGAACAAAAGTCCCGCGTTTTGCGGGACTTTTTTTATTTTTATAAAAGTCGGATTTTGATGAAAAATTACTCTTTATTTTTTCTTATTTATGGTATATAATGTATTCGGATAAGTTTCCCCATAAAACAAGATGGAGGATTTTTATATGCAGGAATTTGATCTTAAAACAAAAGTATATTTTGGCGAAAATGCGCTCGATCACCTTCTTGATAAGGACAGCAGCTGCGCATTCATCGTTGCGGATCCCTTTACCGTCAAAAGCGGCCTTATAAAACAGGTCACCGACCGCCTTGACGCAACGGACGTTCCTTATCTTATTTATGATGACGTTGTTCCGGATCCCCCGATGGATAAAGTTATCGTCGGAGTTCAGAAAGCTCTGGCTCTCCGCCCGGACTGCATTATGGCCGTCGGCGGCGGAAGCGCAATCGACTTTACCAAAGCGGTAAAAATGTTTGGACACAGAGCCGACCCCACCTTTGATCCGCCTTTTGTTGCAATCCCCACCACAAGCGGAACCGGAAGCGAGGTTACCGAAGTTGCGGTAATAACCGATCCGGAAAAGAAAACCAAATATCCCCTTGTTTCCGAAGAACTTATCGCCGATGTTGCGATTCTTGACGCGGAACTTGTTAAAACCGTTCCGAAAACCATTACCGCCGATACCGGTATGGACATCATCACCCACGCCATCGAAGCTTTTGTAAGTACCGGAAACAGCGAATTTTCCGATGCCCTTGCCGAAAGAGCAATAAAACTCTGCTGCCGCTATCTTTGCCGTTCTTATCTTAATGCAAACGATATTGAAGCAAGAGGAAAGATCCACGTCGCTTCCTGTATGGCAGGTATGGCCTTTAACGAAGCAGGTCTTGGCCTTAACCACGGAATGGCCCACCAGCTTGGCGCAAGATTCCACATTCCTCACGGAAGAGCAAACGCCATGCTTCTGCCCTGCATAATCAGCTATAACAGCGACATAACCAACATGACCATTCCTCATGACAACCTTCCTGCATGCGTCAAAAAATATTGCGAGATCGCCGCTTCTCTCGGAATCGTAAACTTCAACGAAGTTTCCACCGTCCGTTCCTTTATGAACTATATCAAGATCCTTACCAGAGAGATGGATATGCCCTGCTGCATTAAGGATGTCGGAGGAATCACAAAAGAAGAATACTTTGCAGCCATTGACGAAATGGCAGACGCCGCTCTTAAAGATGCGACCACCCAGACCAACCCGAGAGTTCCGAAAAAAGAAGATGTTGTCGAAATTTACGAAGCCCTTTGGGATCTTCACCGCGACGACGACAGATACTGAAATTTCAGAACAAACAAAAATCCCGTTTGCTTTTGCAAACGGTATTTTTTTATTCGATTCTTTCTTTTATAAAGGAAACAACTTCCTTCGGATCGATTCCGAGGATCCAGGCAAATTCGCCGTAGAGAAGTTTTTCCGCCCTTTGCATGATTTGTTCATCGCTGCTGCGGAGTTTTTTGCCTTTTTCCGCAAGTTCCTTTTTATGAAGATAAAGGCTGCGGATAAGAACGGCAATATCCTTTTGCGCTCCGCCTTCAAGAAGGTTTCGGAAAGTTTCTATCCTTTCCTTGTCGTTACATATCCATTCGGCCTCAACATTCGGGAGGGAATCTATTATATCAAGAACCTCGTCCCTGCTCAGAAGTTCCCTTGCATGGGAAGAAAAAGCGGGACTGTCAACGGGAACGGAAAGACTTGAACGAAGGTCAAAAACCGGCTGAAGGATATAATATTCCTTTTTTCCTGCGCCGTAATCTTTTACGCAGATATCTTCAACTCTGCAAACGCCGCTTGCTCCATAGACAAAAATATGGCCTTTTTCAAACATCAAAAATCTTTCCTTTCTCCGTAATTCCGGCAAAATATACTGCAAAACATTCAAAAGGTGAACTTTTCACATATATATTGTAGCATATTTAAACAAAAAATGTCATAGGCATTTTTGATAAAAAGAAAGATTTTTTTAACAGAAAAAATCAGATTGCGGCTTCAAAAAGTCCTTCCCGGTTGCAAAAGAAAAAGATTTTTCCCTTTCCGGAAAAAGGAAAACGAACTTCCGGTTCCTGCTCCGGATAAAGCTTTTTCAAAGTAACTCCGTCATAGGTGATGTATGCGGCGAAGGAAATATAATGTTCTTTCGTCATTGGGTGGTTGAAGCGGAGAAAAATATCTCCCTCCGGTCTTTCAATTTCAAAAGAATTTTTTCCCGCTTTTTCGGCGGAAAGAGCCGGGAGCTTTGTTCCGCAGCAGGAAAAAGAGCCTTCGCCAAGGGCGGTTATCACGTTTCCGCAAACCGGACAAACGTAAAATTTAAGCTTTGAAATATTTCCGGAGCGGTTTTTGTTGATTATGTTTTCTCCGGAAAGAAGTTCCGCCACAGAAACTCCGAGAGCTTTTGAAAGCGGTTCAAGAAGGGTTATATCCGGAAGGCCTTTTTCCGTTTCCCATTTTGAAACTGTTTTATCCGAAACGGAAATTATCTCCCCAAGCTGTTTTTGTGTGAGGTTTTTCCCTTCCCGAAGTTCCTTTATGATTTTGCCGTTTATATAGGACATAAAAAATCGCTCCTTTCTTTTTTTTGAGGTTATCATATCCGAAAGAAAACGGCAACCCACGGAAAGTAGAATCGGAACAAAAAGTACGAAAATCGCTCTTTTTTGAAATATAAAGGTTAGAATGGGCATAATTTTATAAAAAACTATTGCAAAAAAGGCAAAAATACTTTATTATTGATAGTGTAAAAAATGCGCAATTGCGCTTCATTTTAGGAGGTTTAACTTATGGTTTCTGCAGGCGATTTCAGAAACGGCGTTACTTTTGATGATAACGGTGATGTATATCAGATCATCGAATTCCAGCATGTAAAACCCGGCAAAGGTGCAGCTTTTGTTCGTACCAAAATCAGAAACGTCATTACCGGTGCAGTAGTTGAACGTACTTTCAACCCTACCGATAAATTCCCCACCGCATTTATCGAGAGAAAAGAAATGTCCTACAGCTACACCGACGGTGACCTTTATTATTTCATGGATCCCGATACCTATGAACTTATCCCGATCGAAGAAGGCCTTCTCGGCGATTCCTTCAAATTCTGCAAAGAAGAGGACGTTTGCCGCATCCTTTCTTACAAAGGCAAAGTTTTCGGTCTTGAAGCTCCTAACTTCGTAACCCTCGAAGTTACCGAAACCGAACCCGGTGTTAAAGGCGATACCGCAACCAACGTTACCAAACCCGCAACCGTTGAAACCGGCGCACAGGTTAAGGTTCCGCTTTTCATCAACGAAGGCGATAAGATCCAGATCGACACCAGAACCGGTGAATATATCGGCAGAGCATAATCCGATCACAAATATTTAAACCGCCTTTATGGCAAAGGAGAAAAAACATGACTATTGCTGAAAAAGTTGCACATCTCAAAGGTCTTATGGAAGGCCTTAACTGTGATGACAAAGTTCTCAACGCTATCGTTGACATTCTCGAAGACCTTGCATACGATGTAGAAGACGTTCAGGACGCTCTTGCAGAAGTTGGCGAACAGGTCGAACTTATCGATGAAGACCTTGAAGCTCTTGAAAACGATTACTATGAATTCGATGAAGATGACTGCGACTGCGACTGCTGCTGCGACGATGACGACTGCGACTGCTGCTGCGACGACGAGGATCTCTACGAAATAGAATGCCCTGCTTGCGGCGAAGTTATCTGCATCGATGGCTGCATCGTTGACGAAGGCGAAATGGATTGCCCCAACTGCGGCGAACATCTCGAATTCGATATGGACGAAGAAGAGGAAGACGAAGAATAATCTTTCCCAAAAACAATGGTAATAGGCGTACTGCGCTTATTCATAAAATTAAATAGTTTCGGGGCAGGGTGAGATTCCCTACCGGCGGTGAAGCGGTTTTATCCGATAAGTCCGAGAGCTTAACAGCAAGAACGGGTCAGAATCCCGTACCGACGGTGTGTGCAAATTTTGCATAAGTCCGGATGGCGAAACTGCGTGAAGAAATTTGTGCTCCGTACAAAAAATTTGTGCGGAGCCTTTCTTTTTTGCAATTTTGCCTTTCTTTTAAGAAACTGTTCACACTATTTTCAAAAAGAAAGGGTATCATTATGAAAAACATGAACACAAAAAAACTCACAACTCTCGGCGTACTTGCGGCCTGCTCCATCGTTCTGGTCGCGTTCATCCATTTCCCGATTTTCCCGGCCGTTTCTTTCCTTGAATATGACCCGGCGGATATTCCGATACTTATAGGAACCTTCCTTTTCGGACCGGTCTGGGGCGTTGTTTTAACCGTTCTTGTTTCCGCAATTCAGGGAATGACCGTTTCCGCCCAGAGCGGAGTTTACGGAATCGTTATGCACATAATCGCAACAAGCGCTTTTACACTTGTTGCAGGTTCTATTTATAAACATAAAAAGACAAAAAAAGGCGCTCTCATCGCAATCGCATGTGGTGTTCTTGCAATGGTTGCTGTGATGTACCCGGCAAACCTTGCGCTCACTCCGGTTTATCTCAACGCAATGGCCGGAATGGAAATTGAAGCCGCAAAAGGAATGGTAAAAAGCCTTATGCCTTTTATCCTTCTCTTTAACCTTACAAAAGCCGGAATAAACGGCACCGTTACCTATCTTGTTTATAAACGCATCCACAAGCTTCTCGGAAAGCTCAACCTTGCGTAAAAATAAAAAGGCAGTGATATCTTGAAAATCGACCAAAGCTGGCCGGCTCTTTCAAGCGAAGAAGCAAAACGCCTTGCCGAAAACGGCAAGGCGAATGTTTCGCCTTCTTCCGCTTCAAAAAGTGTAAAACAAATATGGTTTTCAAACCTCTTTACCTTCTATAACATGCTTAACCTTGTGCTTGCGGTTCTCATTATAACCACAGGCAGCTATCGCAATATGCTTTTTTTAGGCGTTGTTATATCGAACTTCCTTATCGGAACGATCCAGGAACTTCGGGCGAAAAAAACCGTTGACAGTCTTTCGGTGCTCACCGCGCCAACTGCAAGGGTGATTCGCGACGGGAAAGAGGTTGTTTTGCCTTATAAGGAACTTGTTTTGGGAGATGTGGTGCTCATCGGCGCCGGCGACCAGATAACCGCTGACGCGGCGGTGCTCGACGGAGAGGCAAGGCTTAACGAAAGCCTTATAACCGGCGAAAGTGATGCTGTTCTTAAAGCCGCCGGAGACAAACTTTTTTCCGGAAGCTTTGTGATAAGCGGCGAAGCGGCGGTTGTTCTTACGGCAGTGGGCGCGGAAAGCTATGCTGAAAAACTTACCGCGGAAGCAAAAAAACTTAAAACAGCAAAATCCGTGCTCAAAACCACAATGGTGAAAATTATAAAGACCATAGCCTTCTTTATAATCCCGATGGGCGTGCTCACTTTCTGGAACCATTTTGTTGACCAGGGACTTTCCTATGCGGATTCCATGATTCCCACCGTCGCGGCAATGGTTGGAATGATTCCGGACGGGCTTTATCTGCTCACGAGCATGAGCTTTGCCGTCGGCGTTGTCCGCCTTGCCCAAAAACGCACTCTTACCCAGCAGCTTTATTCTTTGGAATCCCTTGCGAGGGCGGATGTTCTCTGCCTTGATAAAACCGGAACAATAACCAGCGGAAATATGAGAATAAAAGGCACCGTCAGCTTTGACGGCGACGACATCGGCGCCCTTGCGGCAAAAATTTATTCCGCAGTTCCGGCGGATAACTCCACCGCGAAGACAATAGTTGATGCCTTCGGAAACAGAAATCCAATTGGAAATCCGGCAAAGAACATTTTGCCTTTCTCTTCCGCGCTGAAATATGTTGCGGCGGATTTCGGCGAAGAAGGCTGCTTTATGCTTGGCGCACCGGAATTTGTAACCGGCGGAATCTTCCCGGAAACCGTTGCAAAAGCGGCGGAATATTCCTGCGGCGGAACGCGGGTTCTGGCTCTTTGCAAAGGAAGTTTTGACGGAAAATTATACAAATCGGAAAAACCACTTGGTTTTATACTGATTGAAGATGAAATTCGTCCGAATGTTGCGGAAACTTTTGAATATTTCCGCAAAAACGACGTTTCCATAAAAGTTATAAGCGGAGATAACCCGGCGGCGGTTTCCGCAATTGCAAAAAAAGCCGGGGTGCCCGGCGCAGAAAAATTTGCGGATGCGTCCATTCTTTCCGATGAGGAACTTTCTGCAATTGCGGAAAGAACCGTCGTTTTCGGAAGGGTAAGCCCGGAACAGAAACGCGTCATAATCAAGGCTCTTCAGAAGAACGGCCATACCGTTGCCATGACCGGAGACGGAGTCAACGACGTACTTGCGCTGAAGGACGCGGATTGCTCCGTTGCAATGGCAAGCGGTGCCCAGGCGGCAACTCATGCCGCCCAGCTTGTCCTTCTGGATTCGGATTTTTCCGCAATGCCGGAAGTGGTGCTCGAAGGAAGACGCGTTATCAACAATATCCAAAGGGCAGCGTCGCTTTTTCTTATGAAAACCATATATACCTTTGTTCTTACCGCGGTCCTTCTTTTTGCGCCTTTTGCATATCCGTTTGTGCCTATCCAGATGACCCTTATCGGAGCAGTTGCTTCCGGAATTCCGGGGGTTTTTCTTGCCCTTGAACCAAACTTCAAAAGAGTTCCCAAGGAATTTATGAAAACGGTGCTCAAAAGAGCGGCCATCGGTGCGGCAACCGCCTTCGGCGGAATTATGGCGGTGCTCATCGCGGGCTCCGCTTTTGGAATTTCGGCCGAGGAATGCTCAACGATATGTACTGTCTATACCGGAGCGGCAAGCCTTATACTTCTTCTTTCAACCTGCCTTCCGCTCAACAAATTCAAAACGGCAATCGTTATCGGAAACACGGTTATCTTTTCCGCCGCGATCAATCTCTTTGATGAACTTTTTATGCTTGTTCCGCTTTCCGATTCCGGAAGGATACTTTTGCTTATACTTCTGCCGTTCACTTTGATACAGTTTTTCATAAGATGTTTTCAGATGAGAAAGGAAAAAACATGACCGGAAAAATTCGTTTTGCAACCGAAAAAGACGCGGAAGCGATTCTCGGAATCTATGCGCCCTATATTGAAAAAACAGCCATAACTTTTGAATATGATGTTCCGTCAGTTTCTGAATTTACCGAAAGAATTTCTGAAATTCAAAAGAAATACCCCTGGATCGTCTATGAGGAAAACGGGGAAATACTCGGTTATGCCTACGGCGGCCCGGAATACACAAGAGCGGCCTATCAATGGACCGTCGAAATTTCGGTCTATGTTGATGAGAACGCAAAGGGAAAAGGCATCGGAAGCGCTCTTTATGAAAAGATCCTTGATATCCTTAAAAAACAGAATTTCTGCGTCTGTTATGCTCTTGTTAACGAGGATAACGAAGCTTCCGTGAGGATGCATGAAAAATATGGTTTCATCCGGAACGGTTTTCGGAAGAACTGCGGATATAAATTTGAAAAATGGCACAGCGTGATTTTTCTTGAAAAACAGCTGAACGATTTTTCTGTTCCGCCGAAACCGATAATACCCATCGGCGAACTTGAATATGAGTTTTGATTTGCGGCGGAGAAGTTTTCTCCGCCGCTTTTTTATAATCTTAAGAAAATGTTAATAATTTCCCTACTTTTATCTTAAGCTTTAAACTGCTATTATAGTGTTGGAGGCGAGAAAATGTATAATTTGCTGATTTGTGACGATGACAGGGATATCCGAAACGCCCTTAAAATATATCTTGCCGGCGAAGGCTATAAAATTTTTGAAGCCGAAAACGGAAGTGAGGCCATTGACGTTGTGGCTGCGGAAGAAATTCACCTTATCCTTATGGATATTATGATGCCGAAAATGGACGGAGTTTCCGCAACGGCAAAGCTAAGGGAAAGCAGTAACGCGCCGGTTATTTTTCTTACCGCAAAAAGCGAAGACAGCGACAAAATTCTCGGGCTTACCGCCGGTGCGGATGATTACATAACAAAGCCTTTTAACCCGCTGGAAGTTATCGCAAGGGTAAAGGCCCAGCTCAGGCGCTACGCCTATCTCGGCGGAATGGAAAAGAAGGAAGACACCCTTTCCGTCGGCGGGATTGAACTTGATGACAACGGAAAAAGCGTTACCCTTAACGGCGAACCGGTTTCGCTGACTCCCACGGAGTTCGATATTCTGAAACTTTTTATCCAGAACCCGGGAAAGGTTTTTTCCTCAAAGGAAATTTATTCCGCCGTCTGGAGCAGCGACCCTTTGGGCGCGGAAGGAACCATTGCCGTTCATATCCGGCATCTTCGTGAAAAACTTGAGATAGATCCCGCAAACCCCCGGTATCTCAAAGTTGTCTGGGGAAAAGGTTATAAACTGGAGGGCGGAAAATGAAAAAACTTTTCGGAAGCCTGTTTTTAAAAATGCTTGGTTTTGTAATCGTCTGCATACTCACTCCGCTTCTTATCGGATGCGGATGGTTTGCGGCGGAAGCTTATGACGACGGAATGTATTTTTCCGGAGAAGAAACGGAATTTGAACAGACAAAAACCGCAAGACATTTTATCAACGAAAGCCTTGCGGATGTCAGGGAATACATCTATTGGAACGACCTTGCGAATCTTGAAAAATATGAATATTATTTCGATCACAAGAACTTTGCCTATACCATTTATGATTCCGAAGGGGAGATTGTTCTTTCAACCGTTCCGGAAAACCAGAATAAAAATATCAAAAAACCGGATGACAAAGGCTCAGAGGGCTATATTCACATTGTAAGCGAATATCCTGCCGAAGAAGTTACCGAACAGGGAGAACATATCGCATACTATTCCATGGACGGATATCTCATAATGCCGATGGATCCTTATGAGCAGGGTTATGAGGAATATTCGAAATTTGTTTTTCTTTCGGAAAACAGAGATAATTTCATAAAATACGGAATATTATGCTTCATCGTCAACGCGGTAATTTGCCTTTATCTGATAACCGCTTCGGGCCATGACAGCGAAGGAACTCTCGGATTGAGATTCCTAAATGCCGTTGATTACGACATAATGCTTATTCTTGCGGGCATCGGAATAACAGCGCTGGTGGATTTTACGCTCAGCCTCAGGTGGGCGTATGATGACGTTTATAAGTATCTTTCATTCGGGCTTTGTTTTGCGGCGCTTACGGCGGTCACCCTTGTTGTTGTTATGAGCACGGCTGCCCATATCAAAACAAAAAAATGGTGGAAACATACCTTTATTTACCAATGTGTTTCCGTCTGTGCAAAATTTTTCCGCTGGTTTATGCGAAGCATCGGAATAACATGGAAACTTGCGATTTTTGCTGCAGGCTGCGGAATGATAATGTTCCTTCTCGGTGTTTCGGCAATAGAATACGATTTCAGACCCTTTGCGATTCTCTTTGCGCTGTTCGGAATAACCGCCCTTACCTGCGTTGCCATGTGGTTCGGAATCCAGCTTGGAAAACTCCGCAAAGGCGGCGAAGCCATTGCCAACGGGGATTTTGATTACCGCATAAACAGCCGGGAACTCTGGCCCATGCTCCGGCGTCACGCATATAACCTTAACAGCGCGGCATCGGGAATGTCCAAAGCCGTTGACGACAGAATAAAAAGCGAGCGTTTCAAAACCGAACTTATCACAAACGTAAGCCACGATCTTAAAACTCCGCTCACTTCGATAGTTTCCTACGTTGATCTTCTTAAAAAGGAGAATATCGAAAACGAAACCGCCCTCGGCTATATCGAAGTTATCGACCGCCAGAGCGCAAAACTCAAAAAGCTTACCGAAGACCTTGTTGAAGCTTCAAAGGCCTCCAGCGGTGCCGTTGCGGTTAACAAAGAGGTTGTCAACGTCGGCGAACTTATCAACCAGTCTGTGGGAGAATTTTCCGAAAAACTTGAAGCAGCGGAAATTGTTCCGGTCATAAATCTTCCGGAAAACGAAGTTCGCGTTTTCACCGACGGAAGGCTTCTGTGGCGCGTTTTTGATAACCTGATACAGAATATCATAAAATATGCCCAACCCGGAACAAGAGCTTATTTCGACCTTGGAGAGGGCGAAAACACAGCAGTGCTTACCATAAGGAACATTTCCAAAGAACCGCTCAATATGACCGCGGAAGCACTTATGGAACGCTTTGTGCGCGGAGATGCTTCCCGAAACAGCGAAGGCAACGGACTTGGCCTTTCGATCGCCAAATCCCTTACGGAACTTTGCGGCGGAACTTTTGAACTTACACTTGACGGAGATCTTTATAAAGTTACAATAACCCTCGGAGGGGTTGTTCCCCCGGAACAGGGAAAATAATAAAAAACGGCGCGGAATTTCCGCGCCGTTTTGTTTGACTTGTTTTGGATTATGTTATATCATTATTCCGGAAGAAACAAAAAAGAAAGGGCTTTTGAAAAAATGGAAAAACTTCTTATAAGCGCATGCCTTCTCGGTGTTTCCTGCCGGTATGACGGAAAAAGCAAGCCGAATGAAAACGTCATAAAACTCATGGAAAAATATGAGCTTGTTCCTGTCTGCGCCGAAATCATGGGCGGACTTTCCACCCCGCGGGTCCCTGCGGAAATTTCCGGGGAAAAAGTAATCACCAAAGACGGCCGTGACGTCACCGAAGAATATATAAAAGGTGCAGAAGAGGTTTTGCGCCTTGGAAAACTTTTCGGCGCAAAAAAAGCTTTGCTCAAAGAAAAAAGCCCTTCCTGCGGAAGCGGAATTATCCACAACGGAAAATTCGACGGCGGGCTTGTTCCTGGCTTTGGAAAAACGGCAAAACTCCTTATTGAAAACGGATTTGAGGTTTTCGGGGAATCACAGATTGAAAAACTTGTTTAACAAAAAATCCCGCCGAAAAGCGGGATTTTATTTTTTTCTTTGGAATTATTCGGTTTTGAAAAAGTTCTTTTCGTTCATTCTGAAGGAAAGGGTAAGAAGGCTGTCGCTGAGATGAACGTTCTGAACTTCGATTTTGTCGTTGGAACGAAGGTCAACGGGAGCAAAGTTCCAGACGCCTTTTACTCCGCCTTTGATGGATTTTTCAAGAATTTCTTCCGCAACGTTTGCCGGGGTTGTGATAACAACGATATCAACTTTGTTGGTTTCAAGATATTCTTCGAGAGAGGTTACATTAAGGATCGGAATTCCGCAGATCTGCATACCGTCAAACATAAGGTTGTTGTCAAAAACCGCATCGATAAAGAAACCGTCGCTGTTAAAATCCTTAAAGCTGATGATCGCGCGTCCGAGGTTTCCGGCGCCGATAACGACCATATGGTGTTTTTCTTTAATTCCGAGAATTCCGGAAAGCCATTCCTTAAGAGTGTCCGGGTGATAGTTTTCAACGCCGCCGCAGGTGAAAAAGTCCTGGCGGACCTGGGCGCTGGTGTTGCCGATTCTTTTGGCAAGTTCGCCGGAAGTAATGGTCTGTTTGCCTTCCGCAAGCATGATGCAGACGTGGCGATAATATGCCGGAAGACGTCTTGCAAGGGCGTCGGAAAGGATTTTTCTGTCAAGAGCTTTATTTCCCATTTTTATCCTCCTTGGCGGGAACGCCGCTCAAAAAATATATATTTTATTATATATTTAAAAAAACAGTTTTGCAATAACCAAAATGTGAAAAATGTATCATTTTTATCAATTTTATGATATATTTTTATAAATTTTTATAAAAAATACAAAAATTGTATTTATCTTGCGGACAAAAGAAAATCTGTTTACTGAAAATAAAAACAAAGACAAAAAAACAATTTTAAAAAATGATTTTAATATATCAAAAAAATAACCGGGCGTTTCCTTTTTTGCTTGTAATAATGGCGTTTATATGATAAAATAATAAATT
>JAZQBJ010000119.1:0-3114 GCA_045545715.1 Oscillospiraceae bacterium | reverse complement strand
TGATGTTAGATACTAAAATAGAACAGAAATGACCCTTGCTTTATCGTAGGTGAAAGATGCGATAATTCAAGGGTCATTTCATTTGTATAAATGCTTGCGCCAAAAGGGCGCTTTTTTTGTTCCTGCAATCCGCCGGAAAATAAAAAAACAGCCCGCAAAAGGCTGCCCAACATTTTTAATATACACCCATCGCGGACAAATGTCAATGGGATAAAAACGATTTCTGTGTTTTGCATAACTTCATCGCTTTAACTTAGTATAACATTGCGAATTGAAAAACCGAAAAAAAGGTGGTATATTTAAATCACAGAAAGGATGATTCCAATGTACAATTGATAATTGAAAGCTTTAATTTTTAAGAAAAGCTTTCAGAGGAAAAACCGTTACCACCTTTGGTAAAAAATTTTCCGGCATAAAATCATGTCCCAACTTTTGATTAACGCATTTTTATTTATAGGCTAAAGTAAGAAGCGTCCGGAATTTATAATCAGCCAAAGACAACGAGATGAATGTCCGAATCAATAGAAAGAGAGGTCAAATTGATGTTAGATACTAAAATAGAACAGAAATGACCCTTGCTTTATCGTAGGTGAAAGATGCGATAATTCAAGGGTCATTTCATTTATATAAATGTTTGCGCCAAAAGGGCGCTTTTTTTATGCCTTCTTGATGTGTGAAAAAATAAATTATCTTGCAAAAATCAATTAATTATAGTAAGATACAGTTAGATTAGATAGAAAAGGAGGCCCGCCAGATGCAGATAAGAGAATCCGGAGAAGACTATCTTGAAGCGATACTTATGATACAAAAAAGAAACGGCCAGGTTCGTTCAATCGATATCTGCAACGAGCTGGGCTTTTCAAAACCCACCATAAGCGTTGCCATGAAAAACTTCCGCGAAAACGGATATATCAACATGGACGAGGATTATATGATAACCCTTACCGAAAAGGGAAGGGAAATTGCAGAAAGGGTCTATGAACGCCATATCGTAATTTCAAAATTCCTTATGGCAATCGGCGTTGATGAAAAAACCGCGCTGGAAGATTCCTGCAAAATCGAACACGATTTAAGCGAAGAAACTTTCCGCTGCATGAAAGAACATTATAAAAAAATAAGCGAATAAAAAACGCGGCCGGAAGGCCGCATTTTTTTATTCATATCCTTATTTTATCCAAAAGCCTTTCAATTTCTCTCTTATGGATATCCACCCATTCGCCTTCGGTGATATTCCATTCCTTTTCACAGATTTCTATTGCGAGTTTTCGGAATTCAATCGCCTTTTCATAATCTCCGAGGGCTTCGGAAACAAAGGACATGGATTCGGGAATATCCATATATCTGGGCGGTTCCTGAAGCTTGAGCGCGTGCTCATAAAATTTCATCGCTTCATCAAAGCGGCAAAGCCTTGCAAAAAGGTCGCCTTTGCAGGACCAGGAAAGCCAGTAATCAAATTCTTCGGTCATGTGTTCCCAATATTCAAGAGCCTTCGGAAGGTTGCATTCCGCCTTTGCAATAAGTCCGAGATAAAGGTCGGTGCGGAAGCTGTGCTCAATTTTGTCCATCTTCCAAAGATATTCCTTAGCTTCGGCGGTTCTTCCGTCAGCAAGGAGAAGATCCATAAGCCAAAGATACGTTCTCGGATTTTCCGGGTGTTTTTTGATGAAGTCTTTATAAAATTCGATTATTTCAACGTGGTTCGAAGCATTGTAATCGCAATAAAGCCCGCCTTCGGAATCGAATATAACGTTGTGGGCGCGTTTTTCGTCCGGGTTGAGAAAAAGAGCTTCCTTTCCGATATTTATGGCAAGCTCGCTGTATTCGGAAGCCCGTTTTGAATAAAGTTCGCCGAGAACAAGAGCTGCTCTTGCTTTTGATTTTTCGTCGGAAAGTTTTTCTTTAAGAAATTTTTCGGAGTCCAAAAAATCCTTTTCCGGAATAAAATGCATATTATCGACCATATTTTCGATGCGTTCGATTCTGCTTTCGTCAGTCATCGAAAAAAGTTCATCAATGGTCACGCCGAAAAGAACCGATATTTTCGGCAAAAGCTGAATATCCGGGGTCGTTGTTCCGCTTTCCCATTTTGAAACCGCCTGGGCAGAAACGGAAAGTTCGTTTCCAAGCTGTTCCTGGGTCATTCCGGCGGCGTTTCGGAGTTGTTTGATTCTTGCGCCGATTTCAATATTCATGGGTATCAGCTCCTTTCACCATTATAATACAAAACGCACCGGCATTTTTCAATGACCGGTGCGTTGATTTGTTTAAACTGAAAGTTTATGCAAAGCAAGCTTTGAGTTCTTCAACTTTGTTGGTTTTCTCCCATGCAACGCCGAGTTCTTCTCTGCCCATGTGGCCATAAGCTGCAAGCTGGCGGTAGATGGGTTTTCTGAGATCAAGAGCTTTGATGATTGCTGCGGGGCGAAGATCGAAAACTTTCTGAACTGCGGCGGAAATTTCCTCGTCGGAATATTTTCCGGTGCCGAAAGTTTCAACCATTACGGAAACGGGGTGAGCAACGCCGATGGCATATGCAAGCTGGATTTCGCAGCGTTCGGCAAGGTCGGCTGCAACAACGTTTTTGGCAACCCATCTTGCGGCATAAGCTGCGGAGCGGTCAACTTTGGTCGGGTCTTTTCCGGAAAAAGCGCCGCCGCCGTGTCTGGAATAACCGCCGTAGGTATCGACAATGATTTTGCGTCCGGTAAGGCCGCTGTCACCATGAGGTCCGCCAACTACAAAACGACCGGTGGGGTTGATGAAGATCTTGGTGTTTTCATCCATAAGTTCTGCGGGGATGATAGCATCTATAACGTGTTTTTTGATATCTTTGCGGATGGTTTCAAGGGTAACGTCTGCGCTGTGCTGGGAAGAAATTACAACAGCTTCAACGCGAACAGGTTTGTTGTCATCATATTCAATGGTAACCTGGCTTTTGCCGTCGGGACGGAGATAGGGAAGAGTTCCGTTTTTGCGAACTTCGGTAAGGCGAAGAGCGAGTTTGTGAGCAAAGCTGATGGGCATGGGCATAAGTTCGGGAGTTTCGCGGCAGGCAAAACCGAACATCATGCCCTGGTCGCCTGCACCGGTGGTATCTTCTTCGGCTGCGGAACC
>JAZQBJ010000118.1:0-17699 GCA_045545715.1 Oscillospiraceae bacterium | reverse complement strand
TTCTGAAGATATAATTGAGCGAAGCATAGCAAGAATACCGATGTATCAAGCACTCAATACCATTAAAATTGATACCAACGCCAAAAACGTGGCTATGATTGCCAATGAGATAAAGCTGTTGTAATACCGTCAAATTCCAATTTATCTAATAGATTAAAGAGGCTCAAAAGAGCCTCTTTTTTTGTTTTCATATTTCCGCCGTTTTTTGAATATAGATATTCCATAAAAAAATTTGGAGGAAGAGAAATGACGGAATTTTTGCCGGAAGGCTCGCTTATAGAAACGCCCAGAAACAAAAACGCACTTTCAAGCGTTGAAAGCATCAAAGAGGCTTTTAAAAACGGATCCATTCTTGAGGCAAAAGCCTTGGTTTGCAACGCAAAACATGATCTTATTCTTGACCTTGGGCCAATGAAAGGGATCATCCCCCGGAGCGAAGGCGCAATTGGAATCGAAACCGGAGAAACAAGGGATATCGCTATTATTTCAAGGGTCAACAAACCGGTTTGCTTTATTATAATCGGTTTCGAAAAGGATAAAAACGGCCGCCTTACCGCTGTTTGTTCAAGAAAAGCCGTTCAGGAAAAATGCAATTCGGAATATCTTGATAAACTTGTTCCCGGGGATATCATACCGGCGGTTGTTACACATATGGAGAGTTTCGGATGTTTTGCAGATATCGGATGCGGGATATCTTCCCTTTTGCCGATAGATTCCATAAGCATCTCGAGGATAAGCCATCCTTCCGACCGTTTTAAAAGCGGCCAGGAGATTTTTGCGGTTGTTTCCGGAAGGGACGATTTCGGTAGGATCTGTATTTCTCACAAAGAACTCCTTGGAAGCTGGAAAGAAAACGCAGCCGCTTTTTCTCCGGGAGAGACCGTTGCCGGAATAATCCGCTCCGTTGAAGATTATGGGGTTTTTGTGGAACTTGCGCCCAACCTTGCGGGACTTGCGGAAAGCTGTTCAAGGTTAAAACCCGGTCAACAGGCATGCGTATATATAAAAAGCCTTATCCCCGAAAAAATGAAGATAAAGCTTATTGTAGTTGACGCTTTTGACGGAGATTTTGAACCCTCTCCGCCGGAATATTTTATTACAAAAGGGCACATCGACCGTTGGCAATATTCTCCGGAAGGCTGTTCAAAAAACGTTTTCAGCGTTTTCAGCCATTGAGCAGCAAAGCTTTTTCATCACAGCGACGGCTTATCGCCGCCATTATTGACGCAACGGTTTCCTTCCAGAAATCGGTTCCGTTATAACATACATTTACTGCGGAAACGGTTTTTCCGTAATGGTATTTCCCTTCTTCAGAAAGATAGTGTTCGGAAATTTTTGATGCCACAAAATCTATACATTCGGATTTTGTTTCAAAATCCTTTCCGCTCCAGCCGAAAATATTATTCGGGCGGAAACAATATTTTCCCCAGCCCGATTCCAAAGCGGCCACCGCCGCAAGAAAAAGCGCATTTACTCCGTATTTTTCTTCGGCTTTTATAAAATCTTCTGAAAGAGCGGAAAGTTCGCCCAAAAGGCCTTTTGAAAGTTCCGCCGCGGAATATCCGCAGGGAGTTGTCAGATCCAGTTCAAAAGCCTGCTCATAGTTTATAGCATAAACTCCAGGGCCGGAAAAAACAAGAGAGAATAATATAAAAACAGCAACAAGTTTTTTCATAAAATAAAAGCTCCGTTCTTTTTTGATTTTTGCTTTGAAGCAACCAAAGCATTGGAAAAAAACGGAGCTTTTATTCAGTTCAGTAAAAAAGCGGCTGGCATTGTCTTCCGGAAAGGGCCGATTCTATTGCCTTTGAGCTTTCTTCAAAATGCGCCACCATAGAAGCGGGTTTTCCTTCCGGAAAATCCTGGCCCATCGGCACAAAATAAACGTTTTTTGCGTTCATAAGGCGGCCTATATTCTGTGCGGAAGCGCCGAGAGCGTCATTTGTGGAAACGGCTATCACAAGCGGTCTTCCGTTTCGGAGATGAGCTTTTGCCGCCATTGTGACAGCCGTATCGGTAATTCCGTTTGCGAGCTTTCCAAGGGTGTTTCCGGTACAGGGTTCAATCAGTAAAACGTCCAAAAGTGCCTTCGGGCCGATGGGTTCAGCCCCTGCGATTGTAGTGATGGGTTCTTTTCCACAGATTTCGTTTATTCTTTTACGAAAATCTTCCGCTTTTCCGAAACGGCTGTCGATGGAAGCGGCGCCTTCGGACATGATCGGTGTTATGTCATAGATTTTTGAAAGTTCTTCCATTTCCGCAAGGACTTTTTTAAAAGTGCAGAAAGAGCCGCAAAGGGCAAAACCAAGACGTTTTTTATCGGGCATCGGATTTTTCCTCCATTTCCGAAAGAATGTTGAGCACGGTCTCCTTAAGGATTTCTCCGGCGGTTTTGGGCGCGAATTTTCCCGGAAGGCCAAGGGCCTTTTCCGCGGTTATTCCAAGTTCCTTTGCGGCGGAAAAATCCGTTCCGCAAGGTTCGGAAGCAAGGTCGATTATTATGGAATCTTTATCCATGAGCGCCAGTTTTTCTTTTGTGAGCACCGGTGCGGGAACTGTGTTGAAAACCACGCGGAAATTTCCTATTTCCTCATCAAGAAGCCGGAATTCAAGCGGGGTCATGCCTTCGCTTCTTATCCATGCAAGATCGGAATATCTTCTTGCGGCAACGGTTACCTTTGCGTCAAGCGCTTTCAAAATCGCCGAAAGAAGTCTTCCGATCCTTCCGTGGCCAAGAATGAGCACCGGAACGGAACTTATGGATTCGCTGAGCATTTCCATAAGTTTTGCCGCGGCAGCTTCGGCTGTAAGCGCGGCGTTTCTCACCGCAAATTCCTCTCTTCGGTAATAATCACAGACAGATATCTTTTGTTTTTTTGAAATGGATATGATTTTTTCCGGCAAAAGACCGCCCATGAGCACTGAGCCTTCGGGCATTTTTTCAACGATTTCGGAAAGGGATATTTTTTCTTTCGAAAACGCCGTTTTTAAAAATCCTTTTTCATCACAGCAAGGAAGAGGAAGAATCACATTTTTGGCTTTGTTAAAATCATCGATGTTTTTTATCTGTTCCATTTCCTTTGGAAGATCGGCATCTTCCATTTTGAAAACTTTTACATCGTGACCTTCTTCAAAAAGCAGCTTTGCAAGATAGACCGACCGAAGGTCGCCGCCGGCTATGTAAAACGAATTTTTCATTTTTTAAAACCTCCGATTTTTCGGTATGCTTTATGCTATGCAAATTTTCTTTTCGGCGTTACATTCACCGAATTTTCTGTTTTTTCATAATATGGCATTGATCGAAGGGAGGAGTTTTTTGTGTTTTTTGATGGGATTGCTGTTTTGGTAATAACTTTTTTTGCGGCTTTGGGTATGGTCGAAGCTGCGGAGTGGCTTTTGAAAAATCCGCTTAGAAAAAAAATAAAACACAGGATTTTTGTTGTTGCCAAAGTTTCTTCCGTTGCCGAAGAGGACATTGAACCGGCCCTGCGAAGCATTCTTGCTGAAACAGACGGAATGAAACGCGAGGTTTTTCTTGATTGTTCCGGAACAAGCGACACTGCCCTTGAAATTTGTGAACGGCTTGAAAAAAGGTTTGACTGCAGCCTTTTCCGCGGAGAAGACGAGGTCCTTTCTATGTTTAAGGAAGGTTTACATAACGTTTAAAAAACGCTATAATATATTTATATTTTTAAGGACGGAGAAGGACCATATGCTTGATAAAAACGAAAAACAGGAACCGGAACGCATAAGCGGCACCGTTGACGGAATTGTTGCTTATAAACCGGAAAGCGGTTTTGTTGTGTTTGATCTTGATATGCAGGGAGAGCTTGTCACCGTTGTTGGCGAGCTTGGAAAAGTTGAAGCCGGCGAGGAAGTTTCCCTCACCGGCAATTTCTCGTCCCATCCGACTTACGGAAGCCAGTTCCGGGCCGATGTTTGCGAAAGACGGCTTCCCGCTTCTGCAACCGCCATCAGAAAATATCTTTCCGGCGGCTCTTTCAAAGGAGTGGGGCCCGCCCTTGCCAAAAGGATCGTTGAAGCCTTCGGCGAATATACCCTTGAGGTCATCGAAAACACACCGATGGAGCTTGCAAGGGTAAAAGGCGTTTCGGAAAAGCTTGCCCTTGAAATAAACGAAGAATATCTCCGGGCTTTCGGCGCACGAAAAGTTATGACCGCCTTACAGGAATTCGGACTTGCCGCGGCCATCGCCGTTCGTGCATGGAAAAAATGGGGTACAAACGCAATTGATTTCATAAAGGACAACCCTTATCTTCTTTGCGACCCGGAAATCGGGCTTGATTTTTCGGAAGCGGACGCAATTTTCACCAAAAAGGGCGATCCGCAGGATATCCGCCGCCTTAAGGCCGGAATAAAACATGTTCTTGTTCATAACCTCGACAACGGTCACACCTGTCTTCCGGAAGAAAGCCTTCTTGCTGCTGCCACCGGACTTTTGGGCGAAGCAGACGAAATGGCCGATGCTCTTGAGGAACTTGTTCAGAAAGAGGAACTTGACGAATATTACAGAAACGGAAGAAGATATATCTATCTTCCTGCTCTTTTTCTTGCGGAAACTTCCGCCGCCGGAAGACTTAAGATGATGCTTATGGGTTCGGAGGAACAAAGCTCCCCCGCTCTTGATAAAACCATCGAACTTCTTGAGGAAGAACTCGGCATAGAATATGATTCACTTCAGAAAAGGGCGCTTAAAAACGCCGTTCAGAACCACGTTTTTGTTCTTACAGGCGGGCCGGGTACCGGTAAAACAACCACTCTTAACGCGCTTATAAAACTTTTGGAACAGCAGGGCGACGAAGTTATGCTTGCGGCGCCCACCGGAAGGGCGGCAAAGCGTCTTTCCGAGCTCACCGGCCACGAAGCGAAAACTATCCACCGCCTTCTGGAAGTTGATTATTCCGGAAACGAACTTACGCCGATTTTCCGCAGGAACGAGCGCAACCCATTAAAATGCGACACGCTCATAGTGGACGAGATGTCCATGGTGGATACCCTTCTTTTCGATTCTCTTCTGCGGGCGCTTCCTTTCCACAGCCGTCTTGTTATGGTAGGAGATTCCGACCAGCTTCCTTCCGTCGGCGCAGGAAACGTACTTCATGATCTTATCCGTTCGGATATTCTTCCTTCGGTTAAGCTGGATACGATTTTCCGCCAGGCGGCTGAAAGCATGATAGTCACCAACTCCCACGATATTGTAAACGGCGAATATCCTTATCTTGAATCGAAAGACAACGATTTCTTTTTCCTTCCGCGCCAGACCGAAAGCGAATGTGCTTCGGCGGTTTGCCAGCTTTGCGAAAAGCGCCTTCCGAAGGCATATGGTTTTTCTCCCCTTTGGGATATTCAGGTTCTCTGTCCCGGAAAACGCGGCGAAGCGGGAACCTGGAACCTTAATATTGAACTTCAAAAGCGGCTTAACCCTCCGGACGGAAAGAAAAAGGAATTCCGCCACGGCGGTCACCTTTTCCGCGAAGGCGACAAAGTTATGCAGACCCGGAACGATTATGACATGACATGGTCAAAAGACGACGGAGAGGTCGGACGCGGTGTTTTTAACGGCGACATCGGAATTATCGAAAAAATGGACCCCATCGGAAGAATGATGGCTATCCGTTTTGATGACAGAGTTGCGGAATATCCTTTTGACAGCGCGAACGAACTTGATCACGCATATGCGGTAACCGTTCACAAAAGCCAGGGCAGCGAATTTGAAGCGGTTATTCTTCCGCTTTTTGAGCCAAATTCAAGGCTTTATTACCGCAACCTTCTTTATACGGCGGTTACAAGGGCAAAAAAACTTCTTATAATTGTAGGAAGCGCAAGAGCCGTTATGGCAATGGTCGACAACAACCGTAAAAGCGGAAGATTCACAAATCTCCGGTTTATGATGAAGGATTGACATTTTTCCCGTTTGGATTTACACTTATTGAATAATATTAATTAATATAAAAGATCGGAGGATAAAAATGCCTGCTGATATCGGAATAGATCTTGGTACCACAAAAATAATAGTTTACGAATCCGGCAAAGGCGTTGTTTTCAGCGAACCCAACGTTGTTGCCGTCAACAACGACACCGGCGAAGTTCTTGCGGTTGGCGAAAACGCTTTTAAAATGCTCGGACGCACCCCGGGTTACATAACCGCCGCAAGCCCCATGGGCGGCGGAGTTATTTCCGACTATAACCTTACGAACGTTCTTATTCACCACGCGCTTAAAAAAGTTTGCGGCGACAGCTATCTTAAACCCAGAGTAGCCATCTGCGTTCCTTCAATTATAACCGACGTTGAGCAGCGCGCAGTTGTTGACGCCGCTCTTGCCGCGGGTGCAAGAAAAGTTTTTCTTATTGAAGAACCGGTTGCCGCGGCAATGGGCGCCGGCCTTGATATTTCAAAAGCAGAGGGACGGCTTATTGTTGATATCGGCGGCGGAACTTCGGATATTGCTCTTCTTTCTCTTTCGGGCGTTGTTTGCAAACATTCCATAAAACTTGCCGGAAAACGCTTTGATGAAGAGATAATCAAATATATCAGACTTCGTCACGGAATTCTTATCGGCGAAAAAATGGCCGAGGAAGTTAAGAAAAATATCGGAACCTGCTGGAGTTTTGATGACGACAGAACTTTTGAAGTTAAAGGCAGAAATCTTCTGACCGGTCTTCCCGGAAGAGTAACAATCCATTGGCAGGAACTTTCGGATATTTTCTATGACCTTGCGGACCAGCTTGCCGCGGCTATTCAGAAAGTTTTTGAAAAAACTCCTCCGGAACTTGCCGGCGACGTTAAAACAAACGGAATTCTTCTTACAGGCGGAGGCGCAAGACTTCACGGACTTGATAAATTCCTTGAAAAACGCTTTAATCTCAAATGCACCGTTGCGGAAAACCCGGAAGAATGCGTCGCGATCGGAACCGGAGAATCCTTTAATCTCCAGGGATACCTCAGAGACTGCATTTCTGAAGCAAACAACAGACTTCACGGCTGATTTTTTAAAAACGAAAGGAAGTTTTCATTATGGAAAAGAAATTGGGAAAAGCGGGTCTTCTTCGCCGTTTTATGCCCTATTATAAACCCTATCTTCCTACCCTTATCCTCGACCTTTTCTGCGCAATTCTTACAACCGTCTGCGATATCGTTCTTCCTATGATAGTGCGTACCATTACCAACGCGGCAACGGATGACGTTATGAGCCTTTCGGTTCAGATGATCCTCGAAATTGCGGGAATCTATCTTCTCCTTCGGGTTATCGATACGGCCGCAAACTATTTTATGGTAAACATCGGCCATCTTATGGGCGCACATCTTGAGGCGGATATGAGAAGGGATTTTTTCTCCCATCTTCAGGATCTCAGCTTCAGTTTTTACAGCAACAACAAAGTCGGCCAGCTTATGAGCCGTCTTTCAAAAGACCTTTTTGACGTTACCGAATTTTCCCACCACGCTCCGGAAGAAATACTCATCGGAATTGTAAAATTTGTTGCTTCCTTCATAATCCTTATGAGCGTTAACGTTCCGCTTACGATTTTCATCTTCCTTATGATACCCTTCCTTGGATTTTTTGTGCTTAAACTCCGCCATGAACTTGAGCACGCTTTTTACAGCGAACGTTCCCAGATCGGCGAAATCAACGCACAGATCGAGGACAGCCTTCTCGGAATCCGCGTTGTTCAGTCCTTTGCAAACGAAGGCATTGAAAAGGAAAAATTCAAGAAAAATAACCAGATTTTCCTTGAAATAAAGCGCAAGGCTTATAAAGCTCTCGGAAAGCTCCATTGCGTGATTCGTCTTTTTGACGGCTGTATGTATATTTCCGTTGTTGCCGTCGGCGGAATTTTCCTTATGAACGGCCAGATAAGCGCCGGTGACTATGCGGCATATCTTCTTTATACAACCGTTCTTCTCAACACCGTTTCCCGCCTTGCCCAGTTTACCGAAACCTTTATGCAGGGCTTCACCGGAATTGAGCGTTTTTATGAAATCATGGACGTTGAACCGGAAATCACAGATTCTCCCGATGCAGAGCCCATTGAAAACGTGACCGGCGAAATCATTCTTGAAAACGTTGCTTTCAAATACAGCGATTCGGACGAAACCGTTCTTTCCGGAATCAACCTTCATGTTGCTCCCGGCGATAACATCGCTTTGGTCGGGCCTTCCGGCGGCGGAAAAACAACCCTTTCTAACCTTATTCCCCGTTTCTACGATGTTTCCGAAGGAAAAATTCTCCTTGACGGAAGAGATATCCGAAGCATCAGTCTTTCAAGCCTTCGCAACAACATCGGCGTTGTTCAGCAGGACGTTTATCTTTTCAGCGGAAGCATTTTTGAAAACATTCTTTACGGAAAACCCGACGCAACAAAAGAGGAAGTTATCGAAGCCGCAAAACTTGCCGGAGCACATGAATTCATAACTTCCCTTGAGGACGGATATGATACTTATGTCGGCGAACGCGGAGTTAAACTTTCCGGCGGACAGAAGCAGCGAATTTCCATCGCCCGCGTTTTCCTTAAGAACCCTTCCGTGCTCATCCTTGATGAAGCAACTTCCGCCCTTGATAACGAAAGCGAAAGAATGGTCCAGAAGAGCCTTGAACGTCTTTCCGAAGGAAGAACCGTTTTCACCATTGCCCATCGTTTGAGCACCATTCGAAATGCCAAAACCATTCTCGTGCTCAACGATGAGGGAATTGTTGAACAGGGCAACCACGAAGAACTTATGGCAAAGCAGGGAGTTTATTATAACCTCCAGATGATGGCTGAAAGCTGAAAAACTCAAAAATAAAAAGGCACCGTGCGGTGCCTTTTTTATATTTACTGATTTTTCATCTGCTTTAAAAACAGGATAACGGAGCACACTGCCACAAGCACCGCATATCCGGAAACAAAAACAATATGCGGGAAAATTTCCGAAAAATTTCCGTTTATCGCGGCTCTTTCAAGTTCCACAGCATGAAGAAACGGCAGAAAATCCGCAGCTTTTTTGAACGCTCCGCCCACAAGTTCAAGGTCAAACCAAACACCCGAAAGCCATGCGGAAAGATTTGTCAACAAAGCTCCGCAAATTCCGCCCACCTGTTTTACGTTCAGCACAGAGCCGCATAAAAGTCCAAGCACAACATAAAAAACGGCAACCGGTATCATCATAAAAAACGCAAAAATGATGTTTACCGTAACAGGTAATCCTAAAAAGATTGCCGTAAGAAAACAGAATGCGCTTTGTCCAATAGCTATCGGCAAAAGCGGAAGCATATAACCGAGAATAAAATTCGCCGGTTTAAGCGGAGCTGTATATAATCTTTGCAAAAATGAGCTTTCCCGATCTTTTGACACAAGAGTTGCAGAAAAAAGCGTCATAAACGAAAGGCCGAACACAGCGATTCCCGGCGCAAGTCTTTCTATTTCAAAAAGTTCCACCGGAATATTCGCCTGTATTGCGCTTAAAAGAAACAGAAGCACAAGCGGAAAACCAAGCCCCAAAAAAATATTCAAAGGGTCGCGCAAAATCTCTTTTGCACATCTTTTTGAAAAAGCGAGCGTTTTCATTTTTTCTCCCCCTTAACTATTGAAATAAACGCATCTTCGAAGCTTTTTGATGCAGTCATTTTTATAAGTTCCTGCGCTGTTCCAACCGCAAGCAATTTTCCGTTTTTCATAATGCCTATGCGGTCAGAAAGTGATTCCGCCTCCTCCATATAATGCGTTGTCAATATAACCGTCGTTCTTCCTTTTAAACCGTTTATAATATCCCAAAGTTCGCTTCTTGCAATAACATCCAGCCCAAGGGTCGGTTCATCAAGAAACAGTACCGAAGGTTCACTTATAAGTGCCATTGCGATACTTAATCTTCGCTGTAAACCGCCGGATAATTTTCCCGCTTTTTTATGTAAAATATTTTCAAGACCGAACTGTTTTGACAGTTCCTCAATTTTTTCTGCATTTTTTTCTTTCGAAAATCCGTGGATTTCACATATAAACTCAAGATTTTCCTTAACTGAAAGATTTGGTGCCACCGCAGTTTCTTGCGGTGAAACTCCTATTATGCCTTTAACTTTCAATCCGTCTTTTATTATACTGTTTCCTTCGATAAAAGCATCACCGCTGGTTGATTTTATAAGGCATGAAAGCATTTTTATCGTTGTGGTTTTGCCCGCTCCGTTTATTCCCAATAGCGAAAACAATTCTCCATGCCCGACCTCAAGATTTAGATCATCAACGGCAATCAAATCTTTATATTTTTTTGTTAAACCGATTGTTTTTATTGCTTCCATAACAAAACTCCTTGATTTTTAATTGCTGATTTATTTTAGCATTTTATTTTTCAAAAATGGCATTATTCCCTTCATCGGTTGTTTAAAGCGCATAATAGGCACATAAATAACAAAAAAGGCACCTTGCGGTGCCTTTTTTGTTATTCGCTTATTCTTTTAATAACAAAATTATCTGTCTGATAATTTATTACGCCCAATTTCCAAAGCTTCATATATCTAAGGCGCTCCTGAAAAAACGGAATCGGTTCGCCGAAAGCGCCGTTTGTTCCCTCTTCCATAACCCGAAGAAGGCAGGCGAAATCTTTAACCCGCTCAACGCCTTCAAAAACCGGTTCATAGCAATATTTATATTCGTTGTTCACAAAAAGATTTCCTATAAGAACGTCTTTATAAAAAACTTCGTATTTTTCCAAAACCAAAAAACCTCTTTTTTATTATCTCATAATAATATAAGCCATATATGCGGCATAGGTCAGGACGCAGACGATTCCTTCCGGACGGCTTGTTTTTTCTTTGGAACGGCAAAGGAAATACATAAGAAGGGTTACTGCGATAAGGATTCCAGTATCGATGAAAAGTTCGGAAGCAACGTTGATGCTGGTAAGAGCGGAAGCGGAACCGAGAATGAAGAGCAGGTTAAAGATGTTGGAACCTACTACGTTACCGAGGGCAAGGCCGCTGTCGCCTTTTCTTGCGGCAACAATGGAAGTTACGAGTTCCGGAAGAGAAGTTCCCATTGCAACGATCGTAAGACCGATAAGCGCTTCGCTCATTCCGAAAGCGGCGGCAATATCACAGGCAGAATCAACAACAAGGTCGCCGCCTATTACGATTGCGGCAAGACCGCCGATTATGAAAAGAACGCTTTTTAGCGGAGAAAGAGCTTTTATTTCGTCGCCTTCGTCGCGGTTTTTCTTTGCCGCAAGAATAAGAACGACTATATAAGCGATCATACCCGCAAGAAGGATAATGCCTTCAATAGTGGAAACTTTCATATCTATCATCATGATAAGGACCGCAACAGTTGCGCCAAGGCTCCACCAGATATCGCGCTGCATAATGATTTTTTCGGTCGTCATAGGGCAGATTATTGCGGAAACGCCCACAACGATAAGCAGATTGAAAATGTTTGAGCCGATTACGTTGCTCAGAGCGATATCGCTGCTTCCGGCAAGACCCGCGGAAATACTTACCGCGGCTTCCGGTGCACTTGTTCCCATTGCAACAATTGTAAGACCGATTATTACCGAGGGAACTTTTAAAAGTTTTGCGACGGAAGAAGCACCGTCAACAAAGAAATCCGCACCCTTGATGAGAAGGATGAATCCGATGATGAGAAGAACATACATCATAATATTAAAAAAAACCTCCGTTTTTCCGTAACAGAGGCACAAAAATAAGACCCCTATTACAGAGTTGTAATAAAAAGTCTTGTCGTTTAATACATTATCCGGCCGTTTCGGCGTGATGACGAATAACATAACGCCCCGAACCCATTCCGGTGCGCCAACTACTCCCTTATGCTATGATATGATAACACCAAAAAAAGTGTTTGTCAACCCCAATTAAATATGTAATATATATTACACTTATTTAACTGTTGAGTTGCGATAATGAAAAAAGACCGCTTTTCAGCGGTCTTTTTTCGTTGGGGGTATTTGAGAAATAGAAAAAAATGTTGTTTCTTATCAAAATACGTTGATGCCGCCGCCATTGAGAATGGTCTGGCCGTAGATATAGGTGTTTGCGTCACTCGCAAGATAAACAACAGTGTTTGCAACTTCATCGGCAAGGGAAGGACGTTTGCAAATGGTATCCGCAACACCCTGGCACATGGTCTGTCTTACGCCGAGGTTTTCTTCGGTAGGATTGTCGAAGCTGTAACGAAGTCCGTCATGGAACATAAGGCCGGGAGCAACGCCGTTTACCATGATTCCGAAAGGAGCGAGTTCATTTGCAAGTCCGCGGGTAAGACCGTTCATTGCGGATTTGGTTGCAGCATAAAGAACGATGTTTTCGTTGTTTTTGTTGTAAGCGCTTTCGGAAGAAATGTTTACGATTTTGCCGTAACCCTGGGGAATCATATAATCGCAAGCGCAGCGGAGGCAATATACAACAGAAAGAAGTGCGCCTCTAATGGTGGTATCGATCTGATCTTCGGTGAACATGAAGAAAGGACCATAGCTGGTATGGGTTGCGTTGTTGATAACAACGTCGATGTGTCCGCCGAGAGCTTCGTTTGCTTTTGCAAAGAATTCTTTTACGCTGTCAAAGTTTTCAAGGTCTGCAACAATGGGATATACTTTGGTATTCCATTTTTCTTCAACTTCTTTTGCGTTTTTCATAAGGCCTTCTTCGTTTATATCGTTCATAACAACTTTTGCACCGAGAGCTGCAAAACGGTGTGCAAGTGCTCTTCCAAGGCCAACGCCGCCTGCACCGGTTACGATAACGGTTTTGCCGGTGAAATCCATAAGGTCGGTAACTTTTTTGTCAACGTCTGCAAAAGGAACTCTGTTCCAGCCGAGATCTTCAACTGTAAATTTGCTATAATCTGCTCTGAAATCTGCCATGATAATTTCTCCTTTTTCTTTATTTGTTTATATATTAACGGAGAAATATGCGTTTGGAAATTAACAAAACAAAAAACTGTAAAGAAAAAGTAACAGTTTTTAAAACTGTTACCTTTTTGCGCTGATATTTGAATACATGCAAACTTTTACCATGGATTCAATAGGTTCTGTCATTCCATCTTTTGCCCATTTACGGAGAAGCATGACAATATTTGAAGCTTCTTTATAATCGACATATTTTGCCTCACTTTCAGTAAGCCCGGGTTTGTCATAGCAATGAGAAATGATTTTTGCAAAACATTCTATAAGGCTTTCAAAAAGGGAGTTCTGGCAATTTTCGGTGATTACTATTTTATAAAAATTTTTTTCAAAAAGAAATCTTTCAAAGATGATATAAGTAGTATCATGATAAGGAAGTTTTTCGGCATTGCCCAAAACGATGGGCTTTTCTATATCATCAAGTATTATTTGTTCAACGATATCCCAGCGGTCGCGGAAATAATTATAGAATGTCTTTCTTGAAATTCCAACATTTTGACAGATTTCAGAAATGGAAACATTTGCTCGTTTTTCTGAAACGACAAGTTTTTTGTATTCGTCTATAATTTTCTGCCTTGTTTCCAAAAAAATTCCTCCTTTGCTGTTTTTATTTTACCATTATTTTTAAAATCGTCAATAACAAAAAAGGCACCCTTCCGGGTGCCTTTTGGTTTTTATTCATTTAGCCGCAATGGGAAAAACCGCAGTCGCAGATGGTGCAGCCGCCTTCATGGCGAAGAAGTTTTCCGCATTCGGGGCAATGGAGTTTGTCATCGGCTCCAAGAACCGGTTTGTTTGCAGGCTTTTCGCCCTCAGCTTTTTTTGGTGCAGGCTCCTCCTCCGCTTCGGAATTGAAACCGTTGTTGCCGAGCATTTTGCTCATCTTGATAATGGTTCTTGCAATAGCATCCGGGCAGGAAGTGCATTTGAGTCCGGGCTGACGAACGGTGCTGGGACAGCGGATTCCTTTAAGCTGGGAAAGAATCTCGTCCTGGCTGATACCTGCGCGAAGAGCGATGGAAACAAGTCTTGCAGTCGCTTCAGACTGGGAAGGACAGCCACCGCCTTTTCCGGTGCTGGTGAAAACTTCGCAGATTCCGTGTTCATCGCGGTTAACAGTGATGAAAAGGCTTCCGCAGCCGATCTTCATCTTTTCGGTCGCACCCCAGGTAAGAGTAGGTCTGGGTCTCGGAATAATGGTGTTCATTGCCGGAACTTCAGGTTTCTCTTCCTCTTTTTTCTGGGTTCCGATGGTAAGGACCTGGCTGTCGCGGCTTCCGTCACGATAAACGGTGGTGCCTTTGCATCCGAGTTTATATGCGAGAACATAAGCTTCCTTAACTTCTTCGCGGGTAGCGCTGTTGGGGAAGTTTATGGTTTTGGAAACGGCGTTGTCGGTATATTTCTGGAAAGCCTCCTGGATTCTGATATGCCATTCGGGGGTGATATCGTGTGCGCAGACGAAAACTCTTCTGATATCTTCGGGGATTTCCTCGATATGAGCAAGGGTACCTTCGTCGGCAATTCTCTGGATAAGTTCTTCGGAATAGATTCCGCGCTCCTTGAGTTTTTCAACAAGAAGGTCGTTGCAGACAAGAAGCTTGTCGCCGTCCATTACGTTTTTGGTGAAAGCATAGGCGAAAAGAGGTTCGCAGCCGCCGGAAGCATCCGCAATAATGGAAATTGTTCCGGTGGGAGCAATGGTGGTGATAGTTGCGTTGCGGATTTCATATCTGTCCGCAAAAACGGATTCTTCCCATGCGGGGAAAGTTCCGCGCTCAAGAGCAAGCTCGATGGAGGCCTTTGTTCCTTCGCTCTGGATAAGGCTCATAACTTCCTCTGCAACTCTTTCGGCTTCCACGGAATTATAGGGAACGCCGAGTTTGAGGAGAAGATCCGCAAAGCCCATTACGCCAAGACCGATTTTTCTGGTCTTTCTGGTCATTTCGTCGATTGCGGGAAGCGGATAATGGTTTACGTCGATTACGTTATCAAGGAAATGAACTGCTTTATGTACGATATCTGTGATTTTATCATAATCGATGGAAAGAATTCCGTCTTCTTCACAGACGCAAAGACCGAGGTTGATAGAACCGAGATTGCAGGCTTCATAAGGAAGAAGAGGCTGTTCGCCGCAGGGGTTTGTGCTTTCGATTTCGCCAAGAGTAGGGGTCGGGTTATGGCGGTTCATCTCATCGATAAAAACGATTCCCGGTTCGCCGTTGCGCCATGCGGCATCAACGATTTTTTCAAAAACTTCTTTTGCATCAAGAGTTCCGGTAACTTCGCCGGTATGAGGCGCAACAAGTTCATATTCGGTTCCGTTTTCAACCGCCTCCATGAATTTGTCGGTAATTGCAACGGAGATGTTGAAGTTATTGATTTCGTTGTTGTTGGCTTTGCAGTCGATGAATTTGAGAATGTCCGGATGGTCGATGCGGAGCATTCCCATATTTGCGCCGCGGCGGGTTCCTCCCTGTTTAACAGCTTCGGTTGCGGCATTGAAAACTTTCATAAAGCTTACCGGGCCGGAAGAAGTTCCGCCGGTGGATTTTACAACAGAGCCTTCCGGGCGAAGACGGGAAAAGGAAAAACCTGTGCCGCCGCCGGACTGGTGAACAAGTGCGGCGTATTTTACGGTATCGAAAATTCCGACCATGCTGTCTTCAACAGGAAGAACAAAACATGCGGAAAGCTGGCCAAGAGGACGTCCCGCATTCATAAGGGTCGGCGAGTTTGGCATAAACTCGCAGCCAGTCATCATTTCGTAAAATTCTTTTTCGGTGTTTTTGATTTCTTCTTCGGTTTTTCCGTAAGCCGAATCCGCACCCGCAACGGTGGAAGCGACCCTTGTGAAAAGCTCTTCAATGGTTTCTGTTACTTTGCCGTTATTATCTTTGGCAAGGTATCTTCTCTCGAGAACGGTTTTAGCGTTCTGAGTGAATTTCATACCCATTCCCCCTTTTTCTTTTTTATATTCCGGGACTTTTCCGGAGCCTTGAAAAGTCCATAATTCATTAAAAAGCGTCATAAGGTGACACATAATTATTATATCACATAAGAGTTTTTAAAGAAACAGGAAAACTCAGCTAATTGAAAATAATTTTAATAAAACATACGGAAAAAGGCGGTGAGCATTCACCGCCCGGATGTAATGATGCTTTTACTAGTTTTCGATTTCATAGGGCCAGGAACTGATTCCGCCGAATTCATAAATTTTTTCGTAACCAAGTTCCAAAAGCGCTTCGGCCGCAACTTTGCTTCTTCTTCCGCTCCTGCAATAAACAAAAACAGGAACATCCTTTTCTGAAATTTCGCTTTCAGCTCTTTCATATATTTTGTCATGGGGAATTACGATTGCTCCGGGGATATGTCCTTCGGAAAATTCTTCCTCACTTCTTGCATCAAGAAGAACAAATTCATCAAGCTCTTCCATAAGTTTTTTTGCTTCCTTCGGGCCGATATTCATATAAACACTTCCTTCTTCTTCGTAACTGCAGCCGGAAATTGCAACAAGGAAAACCATTGCGGCAACTATTGAAATAATTCTTCTTTTTATCATTTTTTTATACATGGCCGATTCTCCTTTCCGGCAAAATTGTTTGACATATTTTTAAAGTTGAGATATATTATTTTTGATTATAAAACTTTTCAAAGGAGCGAGAAAAATATGCCCTGTGAAAAATGCGAACCGCTTTTGAAAAAATCTTTTCCTTTTTGGGAAGGTCTTTCGGAAAGCGACCGACTTGATCTTATGAACGGCGCAGGCTGTGCCGAATTCAAAAAGGGACAGAACATACATAACGGAACCGTTTGCACCGGAATTATTTTTGTAAAAACCGGATGTCTGAGAGTTTATATCCTTTCGGAAGAGGGAAAGGAAATAACCCTTTACAGAATTTTTGCCGGGGACGTTTGCGTTCTTTCCGCTTCCTGCGTTCTTGATTCCATCACCTTTGACGTTTATGTTGATGCAGAGGAGAACAGCAGGTGCTGTATTTTAAGTCCCGGTTCATATGCAAGGGTTTCTGAACGGAACCCTTCCATGAAGATTTTTCTTCTTGAAAAAACGGTAAGCCGTTTTTCCGACGTTATGTGGGTAATGCAGCAGATACTTTTTATGAGTTTTGACAAAAGGCTTGCGATTTTTCTTCTTTCGGAATCCGAAAAAAGCGGCAGCCCCGAAATCAAGCTTACCCATGAACAGATCGCAAAATATATGGGTTCCGCAAGGGAGGTAGTCTCGCGGATGCTCAAATATTTTTCTTCCGAGGGTTATGTTGAGCTTTCCCGGGGCGGTGTCACAATAACTGATTTTTCTGGTCTTAAGGACTTAGCCCTTTGAAAATTCAAGAACTCTTTCTTTCGGGCGGAAACCGACCATTGAATCGACTATTTTTCCTTCGCGGAAAAGAACAAGAGCCGGAATGCTCATGATCCCATAGCGGGAAGCAAGTTCCTTTTCGTCATCGACGTTTACTTTTCCGAAGGAAACGCCTTCAACTTCTTCGGAAACCTGGTCAACAAACGGAGAAAGCATTCTGCAGGGGCCGCACCATGGTGCCCAGAAATCAACAACAACGGGTTTTTCGCTTTTAAGTACGTTTTCTTCAAAATTTTCTTTATTTAAAACTTTTACAGACATTATATTCATCCTTTCGGTTTATTTTCGTTGATGTTAGTATAGACTAACCGGAAATTTTTTTCAGTGACTTTGTCACACAAAACAAAAAAACATATAAAAACAAAAGCACCCTTCGCAAAATTTGCGAAGGGTGCTTTTTAAAATAGAAAAAAG
>JAZQBJ010000117.1:0-26256 GCA_045545715.1 Oscillospiraceae bacterium | reverse complement strand
TCAGCTTAAAACAAAACTGACTCCCCTCGAAAAGAGAAGTCAGTTCCTTGCTTGAATTTTTTATTTCTCTGCCATAATGTGCTTTTTTTGTGCTGTCCGCACAATTTGGTGCGGTGCAAATTTGCCGATGCTTTTTTTTCTGCTACACTATTTCATTCCATATAATTTCTTTTGCCCTGTTTCTGATGCTGTTCATCCTTTTCACCCATTCTATCTGATCCCGCTCTTTGAGCGCTTCGTTTATGCCTTCCTGTTTTGCTATTTGCTTTACGAGCATTGATTCCATGGTTTGAGCACGGGTGTCAACCTCTGCAACATGCTCGTTGAGTTTTCCGGTGGTAATTCAATCATTCCGGCTGATTACAAAAACTTGCCAAAAGAAAAAAGGAGGCACTTCCTTACGAAGTGCCTCCCTTTGGGCGGGACTTTTTTTATTTGTTCTTTCTGTCTTCTTCAATAAGAAGCTTAAGCGCTTCAACAGCAACTTTTACGGAATTGCTTGTATCTTCGCTCATTTTCTGATCAAGACCGGCGGCTTCGCGTTCCTGGTTCCAAACAACATGGAAGCATGAACCGGCGCGGCAGCCAAGAGCAGCCGCAACAACAAAAATCGCGGCGGATTCCATTTCGCTCGCTTTAACGCCAAGACGCTTCCAGCTTTCCCATTTTTGGAGAAGTTCATAATAAACCGGAGATTTTTCCGGACAATGCTGGCCATAGAAGCTGTCCTTGTTTTGAACAACGCCGGTATGAAGGGGAAGACCAAGGTCTTTTGTTGCCTTAACAAGGCAGTTTGTTATTCCAAGATCGGGAACGGCAGGAAATTCGATCGGGGCATATTCAAGAGAAGTATGGTCAAAACGAATTGCACCGGTTGCAACAACGATATCGCCGGATTGTACGTTAAGATCGATTCCGCCGCAGGTGCCGGTACGGATAAAGGTGTCGGCGCCGCATTTATGAAGTTCTTCAACGGCAATTGAAGCGGAAGGACCGCCGATTCCGGTCGAGCAAACGGAAACTTTTTCGCCGAGGAGATATCCGGTCCAAACGTTATATTCCCGGTGATATGCAACCTGTTTTGCGTCGTCAAAATATGCGGCAATGGATTCAACTCTTCCGGGATCGCCGGGAAGAATGCAATAGCGGCCAACATCGCCGGGTCTGCAATGGATATGCATCATTTTTTCAAGTTCCTGCATGGATAAAGTTCCCCTTTCGGAAATTTATTGATATAAGCCTATTTTACAGCCAAAAGAGGATAATTGCAATAGGTTATAAAACAATAAAAAAAGACGAGGCCGAAGCCTCGTCTTTTTATGTATCAAACAATTTAATTATTTGATGTTTTTGTAGCCGTTGTATTCGGATACGCAGCCGTGTTTAATGCCGATAACAGCATCTTCAGCGTTGGTCTTAACAGTGAAGAGGTTGATTGCTTCTTCAGTAGTCATTTCGTTTTCGACCATGTAGTTGAGCATTGCCATATGATCTTCGCTTCTGGTAAGAAGGAGTTCTTCTTTGCCGAGTCTGAGGGTGTAGTCAGATGCGAGAAGGCCACGGAGACCGTTTTCCTGACGACCCTGGAGTACGTAGTAGGTATCGCCTGCTGCGTTTGCAGTTGCGAGATCGGTGTAGCCGAGGTAATCTCTCTGATAAAGAGCGATAACGGAGGAGATACCGCCGCCGTCGGTTACTTTACGGTTTGCACGGTTGAAGTTGATTACGAGTTTGGTGTTAGCATACTCAGTGCAGAAGTTCCAGTCACCGGTGGAGTCCATGAAGCAAGCGAGAGGACCTACGCCGTTGTATTTGGGCATAATTGCATTGTTGATAGCTTCAACTTTGCCGAAGCCCTGGGTCTGTGCGCCGAGAGCAAGGCTGTCTTTAACCCATTCGCCGTCTACTACGTTCCAGCCGTAACCGGTTTCGTAGTCGTATGCGTTGATGTATTTGCCTTCTTCGTCCATGCAACGAGCCATTGCGATAACGCCGGTTACATAGTCATGGAGACCAAATACGTCGATAGCAGCACGGATAGGATCGATTGCGGATGCGGAGCATACCCAAACATCGATGCCAGCTTCGTCGAGTGCTTTATAGAGCCACTGTACTTCTTCAGATACGCCGGTACCGCAAGTCCATTCGTACTCAACAGCGCCAACTTTGGTGCCTTCGCCAGCAGTGGTCCAGGTTACATATTCGGATTCTTTTGCACCATAAAGGGTGTGGGATGCTGCAGCGAGGTCATAAACTTCCTGTTCAGTCATGCCGGTGAACCAATAAAGTACCCAAGGATATGCAACTGCAGGGGATTCTGCATCATAAACGAGGTCATACATTGCTCTCATTTTGGTTGCAAATTCTGCCCACTGGGGATCAGCCTGAATGGTTGCCTGTGCATCAGCGTCAAGACCTGCAGCAGTGAAAGGACCATAAGTGGTGTAAAGGTAGGTGTATGCTGCGGTGATGTCGTCGATCCAATCCTGGTAAGAACCGTTGCCGTAGCCGAGGTCGGTTCTGTCTTCGTTGAGGTCGCCGAGTTCGGTTGCAAGGATTGCGGGCATTTCTTCGGGAGTGAATGCAAATGCCATTACCTGAAGCTGGTAAACAGCGAGCTGCTCTTCAACGTCGAAGATGGAGGTGGTGTTGTCGAAGTCGAATACTACGTATGCGTTTTCAGTGCCGCCGTAGGTTGCGATGAAATCATCGATAGCCTGTTTTACGTAGGGGTTCCAGCCAGCTTCTGCAGATTCGGGAGCTGCGTATTTTTCAACGAGAGCTGCGATTTCTGCTGCTTTTTCTTCAACATAGGTGAGTTCTACTTCGGGCTCTTCGGGGGTTTCAACCTCGGGTTCTTCGGGAACTTCGGGTTCTTCGGGGTCTGCGGGGGTGGTTCCGCAAGCTGCGAGAGAGAGAACCATTACGAGAGCGAGAAGCATTGCGAGAAGTTTTTTCATAGTGACACTCCTTACATTTTTCGTGTTTCTACACTTCTTTTTAGTAAACATGGGGCGGTACCCCATATTTCACTGTAATGATACTATTTTTAGATGCAAAAGTCAATAATATTGACAGAATTGTAACCGTTTTAAGGCTGTTTTTGCAGGAAAATATTTACAAACTTTGTCACTTTAAACAGTAAAACAGGGGTTTTTGCCCCAAAAACTTGTTCGTTAAAAACAAAACATCACCGTTTCGGCATAAATATAAAAAAAGAGGGCGCACCCGTTGATGCGCCCTGTTTTAAATTATTGTAGGGGCGGATATTATCCGCAAGTTTTTAACGGGACAGGGTTTATCCCTTTTCCGTCTTTTTCGGCAAAGCCTAAAAATCCACCTTTCCCTCTGGGAAGGTAATCTGAAAATTAACCGAGCCGCCGTTTTAAACAAAAAACCGTTGTCGCCTCCAAAGGTGGCGACGACGGTCGGGATTAGAAAGTGCAAATTTTCGGTGGTGCATTTTGTCCCCTTATGAAGGGGACAGCAGTTGTGGGAGCAACGCAGGGGTTGGAAAGGCGTTTTTTTGGCGGCTATACCGCCGTTTCTTTGCGCCGTCAAAGAAATGGGGGTATATTCATATAAGAATTTTAACGGAACAGGGTTTGCAATCCCTCAGTCAGCTTCGCAGACACCCTTCCCCAAGGGAAGGCGGAAAGAATCCCTCCACCGTCTTCGACGATCCCCCTCCCTTTAGGCAAGGGAGGCTATTTGGTGCTCCTCATCCGTCAAAACCTTCGGTTTTGCCACCTTCCCCCGGGGGAAGGCTGTTTATTATTCACAGAATCTGAAAGTGATATGTCCGCCGTAAACGGAATAATCAAGTCCGGAAATCCTTGGTGAAACGGCGAAATAAGATGTTTCATAAAAAAGCGGAAGGGCGGGGGTGGCCTGCAAAAGCATCTGTTCCGCAACAGAAAAAGTTTCGGCCATGGCAGTAAAATCCTCTTCTTTTACTGCGGCGGAAACAGCCTTGCTGAAAGCCGCATCATAAAAACCCGTTACGTTTTCCGGATCGGTGAAAAGCGAGAAAATCGCGCCGGGGTTATCATATTGCGGAGTTATCGAAACAAGCGCAAGGTCATAGTTTCCGGAAGAAACAGCGGAAGAAAGTTCTTCCTCGGTAACCGGGATAAGGTTTATAAAAACCGCAAGGTTATCCTGAACGCTTTTTTGAACAAAACCCATGGCCGGAATAAACTCTTCGGTACAGATTATCGTAAGGGTGGGAAGCTTTGTAAGCCCGAGTTCTTCAAGTCCGGCTTTAAAAAGGTCGGAAGCTATTTCCGAATCGAATTCAAAACCGGTGAAACTTTCGCCGACTGTTTTGCGGTAATTAAGACCGTTAAGAGTTACGGAAGGAGGAACAAAAGCATCCGCAATGCGGAAGTTTTCGTCGATTTTAGGCGCAAGAAGAGTTTTGTCTATGGCATAAGTGATGGCTCTTCGGATATTGTTGTTGCAAAGGACCTCGTCGTTTGTGTTAAAAGCCATTGCCCAGGTGGTGTTTTCACTTTCAAGGATATCAAACCCTTCGTTTTCAAGAAAATCCTTGTCCGAAGGGTTTATTACCGAACAGTCAACCGTTTCTTCAAGAAGCCGGTTTACCGCATCGGCTTTCGGGTCGTCTTTTACAAAAAGATAGATGTTTTTATATCCGTCGTTTGCAATTTCACTGTGCTCGTTGGGCGAAAGAACATAGCTGTAGTTGTTGATTCGGCGGACGTAATAGGCTCCGTTGAACATTGTGTAGGCAAGACCGAGGCCGTAGCGGCCTTTGGTTTCCTCAAAAAAAGCACGGTTGCAGGGCATTGCCGCCGCGTTGGTAAGAAGATCCGGGAAAAGCGGATCGGCACTTTCAAGGGTTATCTCAAGTTTATAATCGCCTATGGCTCTTATTCCCAAAAGGTTTTCGTGAGCTTTTCCGTTAAGATAATCTTCGGAGTTTTTGATATTGAAAAAGTCGCTTCGGGAAGGGGCCGAAGTTTCAGGACTGAAAAGCCGCTGGAACGCAAAAAGAAAATCGTCGGCAGTAACCGGGGTCTCGCCGTCGTTCCAGAGAAGGCCTTCTTTTATATAAAAGGTATAGACGGTTCCGTCTTCGGAAACTTCCCATTTTTCCGCCGCGCCGGGAATAATGGTTCCGTTTTCATCTTTATCCAAAAGGCCCTGGAAGCAGTTTTCAACAATGATAAGTTCCGGGTCGCTTCCGGCAAGCTGAGGATCGAAGGAATCGACGCCCCTCGGGATATCGAAACCAAGGGTTTTCGGCGCGCCGCAGCCGGAAAGACAAAAACTGAGCACCAGCAAAAAGCATATCAATTTTTTGAGCACGCGGAAAACACCTCCGTTTCATAAGTTTTTGCATTATTCTATATATTAACATTGAAAAGCCATTTTTACAATGAAGAAAAAATGAATTTTGAAAAGAAAATAAGAAAATCTTAAAATTTTTTCTGTTGTATTGAAAAACGGATTTTGTTATACTGTAAACAGATATGGCGAAGGGGGGATTCCCGGTGGCAAATAACGAAAATTTTGATGACGAAGATTTTTGCATAATTGACGTAGACGACGACTTTGGATATTGCGAAAGATGCGGCGGAAGAATCGAAAACGACGGAAAATGCGAAATCTGCGGTGATGACCACAAGTGGACCTGGCTCCTTACGAAAAATGCGGATAAAGTAAAATGTACCAATTGCGGAACAGATATTCACGAAACCAGAAGGTATTGTTTTTTTTGCGGAGAAAAAAACGAACTTGCTTTTAAAAAAGGCAGCCTCTATTGCCCAAAATGCGGAAATGCCATTGAAAACGGAATTTGTCCAAACTGCGGGAAAGAAAAAAACAACATCTTGGTGAGAAGCGAAAATCCGGAAGATTTAAGATGCTGTTCCGTCTGCGGAGGAAAAACTTACGAGGACGATTTTTTCTGTGCAAACTGTGGCAACGAAAATTATATAAATAAACCCATAAAACCATCTTCGGATAAACCGATAGAAGAAAAGCAGGAAGAAATAATTATCCCAAGGCGCATTCATCTGGATGATTATCATTGTCCCGAATGCGGAGGATACTTTGATATGGAAGGTTTTTGCTGGAATTGCGCAGTTGACCGTGTTAAGGTATCTGTAAGAAAGCTTAAAGTGAAGGATGCAAGGTATTGTCCTTTCTGCGGAGAAATAATCTCTGTTAAAGATGATTTCTGTACCTATTGCGGAGAGAAAGTTCACCGCAAAGGACCGGAACCGGAATCTGTTAAAAAGCCGGAACCGGAACAGGAAAAGCCTGCCGCAAAAATTCCGGAAAATTCAAAAACAACCCAATCGGCCGGATATTCCGGATATTATTTTGCCGATCTCCACACAACTCTCTGGCTCGTTCTGGGAATAGTTTCTCTTGTGATTTGCTGTCTGCCGACCGGAATCGGAACAATAATCTGTTCCATCGGCGCAAAAAGGGCGGAAGATGAACTGGAATATAACGTTGCAAAGAGAAAGATCACTTTTGCAAAAGTCTGGTTCTTTGCCGGAGCGGCAGTTGTCCTGATGCTGATGGTTGCCTCGGTAATAATCCAGGTGACAACAAACTGAAAAATTTATAAACATATCAGGGAGAAAAATACATGGGATACTGTGAAAGATGCGGCGGCAGATATGACTTCGAAGGAATCTGCGAAGGCTGCGGAACCGATGAAGAATGGTCCTGGAACACTCCGAAAAATCAGAACAAGGTTGTCTGCAAAGGCTGCGGAACCGAAATTTATGAAGTTCGAAGACATTGCCATGTCTGCGGAAGAAAAAACGAAGCCGCTTTCAAAAGCGGAAGCGAATATTGCCCGAAATGCGGAAACGCTTTTGAAAATGGGGCTTGTCCCGACTGCGGAAGAACTCCCGATTTTTTCAAATCAAGGGATATAAAACCGATAGATTTGAGATACTGTCCCGTATGCGGTGAAAAAACTTCCAGAAACGACAGTTTCTGCATAAACTGCGGAAACGAAAACTACATAAACGAACCGCTTAAGGAACCGCCGAAAAACCCGGTAAGAAAACCCCAAAGGGCCATGCCGGCGTCACAGCAGAATTATTATAAAAAAGAAGAAACCCATAACGTTTTCGATGATGACGATGACGATGATGAATACGTAAGCGTTTCCAACAGACCCAACACAACTCTCTGGATAATCCTCGGCGTTCTTTCCTCGATTTTCTGCTGTCTTATAACCGGAATTGTGACAACGGTTTTTGCAATAAAAGCAAATAATGCGGCGAAAAAAGGAAAATTTGTCACCGCTTCGGGATATGTTGATAAAGCGGCGGGCTGGTATGCTTTTACTGTGATAATCGGCGTTATCGAGATTGTTATTGGGATTGTTGCAGCAATATTTTTAAAATAAAAACAGGAGGCTAATTTATGAATTGTAAAAATTGCGGAGCGGAACTTAACGAAGGCGCTCTTTTCTGCGGAAACTGCGGAATGAAAATCGAACAGGAACCTTTATACAGGGAGCAGGCACAGCCGGCTTTTGAAGAACCCGTCCAGGAAGAATATCAGCAGGAAGTACATAACGAATATCAGGAACAGGGTTCCTATGTTCCTCCGGTAATGCCGGAATATCAGGCGGAACCGGTTGTTAACGGCGAAAAACCCAACACCGTTCTCTGGATAGTTCTTTCTGCTGTGGAAATTTTCACCTGCTGTCAGATAACCGGTATCATAAGCCTTATTTTCTCCATAATCGGTCATATTTCCGCCGAAAAAGGCGATTTTGCGGATGCCGAAAGCAAAATTAAAATTGCAAAAACAAGCTTCTGGATCGGCCTCGGTCTCGGAATCCTCTTTGTTGTGGCATATATCGTGATCTTCGCACTTGGAATTGCCGCCGGAATCACTGAAGAAATCCTTTACTATTGATGAAAAAACGTGTGCTTATGGCTTTGGCGGCGGGTTTTTTTGCCGCCGCCGCTTTATTATACCTTTATTTTACTGCCGAAGGCGAGGGAGCGGGTATCCCTTGCATGTTTTATCAGGTAACCGGTTTTTACTGCAGCGGCTGCGGAGCATCAAGAGCGCTTCGTTCCGTTTTGCATTTTGATTTTTACCGGGCACTTCGGTATAATGCAATATTCACCCTTGGTCTGCCGATTCTGGCAGCCTATTTCGGTGCGCTTTTATACAGCTATATCCGCTTCGGAAAAGACAAAATTTCCGAAAAGATACCGATGAAAATTATCTGGATATTCATAGTTGCTGCCGTTCTTTACGGAATTTTGCGGAACATTCCGGCCTTTTCCTTCCTCGCGCCGACTGTTATCTGAAATTGCCGGATTTTTCAAAATCCGCCGTTTTTGTTGACTTTATTAAGAATAAGGTCTATAATGCTTTTTGGAAATTGAATATCAGCGATTTTTATGGCCGCAATTTTGCGGTAAAAAGGAACGCGGTTAAAATCCGCGGCTGCTCCCTCAGCTGTAATTGCCGACGAAAAAACATTTTTATCCCACTGCTTTTTGCGGGAAGGGCGTTTTTTCGAATGAAGCATAAGCCAGAAGACTTGCCATAAAAACTTTGCGTGGGAATTCATTGGGAAAGGATGAATACCAAGCGGTTTTAATAAGCTTGCAGTCCTTTTTCGGGGCTGTTTTTTTATTGTCATAAAAGAGAGGATTTTGAAAAAATGAAAAAGATTTTTGCTTTGATGCTGATTTTTGTTTTTGTTCTCGCCGGATGTCAGAACGACCTTCCTTCAGGCGGAGATTCCTTCAGCGGTTTTGAAGGATATACCCAGGAACTTACCCAGCAGGAACTTGAAAACGCCATGAAATCCGGAAAAGTCGAACTTGAAAACCGCCCGGATGAAAATATCTGCTACGTAAGCATAACCTGTAAAACCGCTATCGAAAGCGGCGAACTTTCCGAATCCATGCTCTCCATCCTTCCGGAAGACGGCGTTGTTCTCGAAAGTTTCGAGCTTGAATATGAAGAAGGTGCAACCGTTTTTGACGTTTTCGCAAAAACCGTGCGCGAAAACAAGATCCATATGGAATATACCGGAACAAAAACCGTTCCCTATATCGAAGGAGTTGCAAACCTTTATGAATTCGACTGCGGCCCTCTTTCCGGCTGGATGTATCAGGTAAACGGCTGGTTCCCGAGCTTTTCCATGGGACAGTATGAAATCGAGCGCGGCGACCATATCGAAATTATTTATACCTGCGATTTGGGCGAAGACGTCGGCGACACTTACGGAGACTGATTTTTAAAAAAAGGAAGCGAAAAAATGTCATCAGAGAAATCGATGAAAACCGAATCCGGGCTTTCGCTTTATCACCCCTGGGTAAGTTTTGTTTACTTTGTGGCGGTAATTGTGGGAACTCTTCTTTTTATCCACCCGGTTTTTGTGGCGGTTTCTTTGTGCTGCGCAATTTTTGCTGCCGCTTTGATAAACGGCAAAAAATCCCTTTTTGCAACTCTCGGTTTCGGTGTTCCGATGTTCGTTTTTATCGCCCTTGCAAACCCGCTTTTTAACCACAGAGGCGCGACGATCCTTTTCTATCTTTTTGATAACCCGGTGACAAAAGAAGCGTTTTTCTACGGAATTGTTTCCGCCGGAATGATGTTCGGTGCGGTGATCTGGTTCACCTGCTATAACACCGTTGTCACTTCAGATAAATTTATCTACATTTTCGGAAGGATACTTCCTTCAATAGCGCTTATTGTATCCATGACCCTTTCGCTTATTCCAAGGCTTATGACGCAGGTAAAAATCATCGCCGACTCCCAGCGAAGCATCGGACTTGACTGGAAAAGCGGAACGCTTAAACAAAGAATACGTTCCGGCGCAAGGGTGCTTTCAATTCTCGTAAGCTGGGCTCTCGAGGATGCGGTAATAACCGCGGATTCGATGAGGGCAAGAGGTTACGGACAGCATAAGCGAAGTACCTTTTCGATTTTCCGATTCGGAAAAAAAGACGCAAAAATGCTTGCGCTGATACTGCTTCTTTTCGGAATCGAAATTTTCGCCTATATAAGCGGAAGAGGAACTATGGAGTTTTATCCGGCAATGGTGATGCCGGAAATCGATCTGATCGACATTCTTATTTACATTTCGTATATGATTCTTGGAATTTTACCAACAGTAATACAGATAAAGGAGGACCGGAAATGGAAGCAATTAAAGTAACAAATTTTGGCTTTGATTATGCAATAGGAAACGAAACGGCCCTCAGCGACATCAGTTTTACCGTTAATGAAGGCGAATTTATCGTTGTCTGCGGACCTTCCGGCTGCGGAAAATCCACCCTTTTAAAAAGCCTTAAACCCCAGCTCAAACCCAACGGAACAACCCGCGGAACAGTCGAGTTCTATGGCGAAGATATCTATTCTCTTCCGGAAGAAAAAACCGCCGCGGAAATTGGTTTTGTAATGCAAAATCCGGATGCCCAGATAGTTACCGATAAGGTCTGGCACGAACTTGCCTTCGGGCTCGAAAATCTCGGGGTCGAAACACCGATAATCCGAAGCCGCGTTGCCGAAATGGCAAACTATTTCGGAATCCATAACTGGTTCCGGAAGAAAACCGCCGAACTTTCCGGAGGCCAGAAACAGCTTTTGAACCTTGCTTCCGTAATGCTCATGCAGCCGAAACTCATAATTCTTGATGAGCCTTCAAGCCAGCTTGACCCAATTGCCGCAAGGGAATTTCTTGAAAATGTCCGCAAGATAAATCTTGAACTCGGAACCACAATAATCATCACCGAGCATAACCTTGAGGAAGTTTACGGCTATGCGGATAAAGTTCTTCTTATGGAAGAAGGAAGAATAAGAAAATATCTCACGCCTCAGGAAATGGCCCAGTATCTTGCAACCGAAGAACCGGACGGAATGTATAAGGCTCTTCCAACCCCCGCAAGAATGTACGGAAGCGTGCTCAGGGGCGAATGCCCATTGAGCATTGTGGAGGGCAGAAACTGGTTCAGCCGCCTTGTTGAGGAAAAACAGCCGGAATCTCCCGTGCTCATAAATAACGAAAGGCCTTCCGAAAAGGTGATCGATATAAACGAAGTCTGGTTCCAGTATGAAAAAGGTGCAGACCCGGTGCTCAGAGATCTTTCCCTTTCCGTAAGAAAAGGCGAAATCTGCTCGATTCTCGGAGGAAACGGTGCAGGAAAAACTACTATGCTTTCAGTGATTTCACAAAAACGCAAATACAATATGGGAAGCATCAAAATCTGCGGCAAGGAACTTAGCAAGTATAAAGGTATCGAGCTTTTTGAACACAACATGGCTGTTCTTCCCCAAAATCCCCAGTCCCTTTTCGTTTTTGAAACACTCAAAAGAGATCTGGAGGAGGTTTTTGTAAACACAAAACTTCCGAAGAAAGAGACAGAGGAAAGAGTTTTGAGCATGGCGAAAAAACTTGGGATCGATTCCCTTCTCGAACGCCATCCCTATGACCTTTCCGGCGGCGAAATGCAAAAGGCCGCCCTTGCGAAGATTCTTCTTCTTGAACCGAAACTCCTTCTTCTTGATGAACCCACCAAGGGAATGGACGCTCTTTCAAAAGAAAACATGGGAAATATCCTCCGGGAACTTACGGCCGAGGGCGCAACGATCCTTATGGTTACCCACGATATCGAATTCTGCGCAAAATATTCCGACCACTGCATGCTTTTCTTTGACGGATACATTGTTTCCGAAGGAACACCGAAAAAATTCTTTTCTGAAAACAGTTTTTATACAACGGCGGCAAGCCGCATGACAAGACATCTTGTGCGCAATATCATAACTTGTGAGGAAGGTGAAGAACTTTGCAAAAGCCTTCTTTAAAAAATCACCGCACAAAAGTGATGTTTGTGCTCATCTGCCTGCTTTTTCCGGTAACGCTTTGGATTTTTATGGCAACCGGAGCAAAAAACTATGGCCTCATAAGCATGATAATGGTAATTCTTGCAATGATCCCGTTCCTTATGCTTTATGAAATGAAAAAACCGCAGGCAAGGGAATGGATCCCTCTTGCAGTAATGGCGGCAATCGCCGCTGTGGGAAGAGCGGCTTTTGCCTTTGTTCCACATTTCAAACCCACCTCCGCGATAATCGTGATAACCGCAATGGTCTTCGGGCCGGAAGCGGGATTTTTGACCGGTGCAATTGCCGCACTTGCTTCAAACCTTTTCTTCGGCCAGGGTCCCTGGACTCCCTGGCAGATGTTCGCCTGGGGACTTATCGGTTTTTTGGCCGGACTTCTTTCCAAAAAAGGTCTTCTTAAAAAGAAATGGCAGCTTGTCACTTTTGGAATAGCCTGCGGATATATCTATGGCTGGATACTCAATATCTGGAGCGGAGCGGGTTTTGTCTATGGTCTTTCATGGCAAAGCTATATCGGTCTTTGCATAACCAGCCTTCTTCCGGACGGAATCCACAGCGCCGCAACTGTTATTTTCCTGCTTTTGCTTTCGGATTCCTGGGGAGCGAAGCTTAGGAGAGTAAAGCAAAAATTCGGAATTCTGGCAAACTGAATTTAATTTAAAAATCCGCCTTTCGGCGGATTTTTTTGTAATATCAACGGCAAAAAAATCACTTTTATGTTAAAGGTGACAAAAAGGAGGGGATTTTTTGCTGGACGAAAAAATAATTGAACTTTATTTTGAACGAAATGAAGAGGCGATAGAAAAATCTGCCGAAAAATACGGAGCATATTGCCGGAGAATTGCAAAAAATCTTTTGAACAACGAAGAGGATTCGGAAGAATGTCTTAATTCAGCTCTTTTGATCTTATGGAATTCGATTCCGCCGCAAAAACCAAAAAACCTGAAGCTGTTTTTCGCTAAAATAGCAAGAAACATTGCTTTGGAAAACCTCCGGAGAAAAAACGCAAAAAAACGCGGCGGAGGAGAAGCGGAAGAAATTTTTGAGGAACTTTCGGAATTGATTCCGTCGGATAATGATACCGAGGAAACGGTTGTTGCCGGCGAGCTCAAAGAAATCATAAACCGTTTTGTAAAAAATCTTCCGGAAAAGGAAAGCAAAATTTTTATCCGGCGTTATTTCTTTTTCGAAACGCCGAAGGAAATTGGGAAAAGGTTTGGTTTTTCGGAAAACAGGGTTTCTGTAATATTACACAGAACGCGGAAGAAACTTAAAGATTATCTTGAAAAGGAGGGATATTCTTTATGACAAAGTTTGAATTTCTTGAAGTTTTCGGCGAAATTGACGATGAAATTATTGAAAAAAGCGAAAGGGAAAACAAAATTTTTTCAAAGAAAAAAGCGGCTTTTGTTCTTGCGGCAATTCTTATTGTTGCTTTTTCAATAACCTCCGTTGCTTCCGGCTGGTTTGAAAACAAAATGAACGGAATAAAAATAAGCGAGCGTTTTGACAGAAAAATCGGAATGTATGAATATAATATTGAATTCAACGTTGAGATAAAAGATGATGCAAAAGAGGTTATTAAAGAATATTATCTTCCTAAAATTCTTTTGGATGGAGAATATAACGCAAGCGCAACCCCATATTACGGGATGTTTTATTGGGAAAACAAAGAGAAAAAACAAATAATAAGTTTTAATCAGGATTCGGCGCTTATGTTTGACGATATCGGGATTTTTTTTGAAGAAAAAATGAAAATTTCAAGAGAAAAATTTGCTTTCGGCGGCGGAACAATCGACTGCGTCGTGTTTGAACCGTTTAAAAAAGAAAACGGTCGAACCAAAAATTTTTATTGGTCGGACGGTTACAATGTTTTCAGAATTCTTGCGATAAATGTTGAGGATGAATTTATTGCGGAAGTTATAAAAAGCCTTGAAGTTGTTGAAGATTTTTCGGAATACGGAAAATTCAGGGAATTAAAATGGCATGGGCATTAAAAAAATCCGCCTTTTGGCGGATTTTTTGGTTTTTGCTGTAATATTTGGATATAAAATCTGTCATTAAGAATGAAAAGCTTTTCGATTAAGAAAAAGGAGGTGTGCGGTTGGAAGATAAGGATATAATCCGGCTTTATTTTGAAAGAAATGAAGAGGCTATCCGCAAAACGGAAGAAAAATACGGCGGATATTGCTTTAAAACGGCGGAAAATATTCTCGGCGATTCCGGAAAGGCGGAAGAATGTCTTAATTCCGCGTTGCTTGCAGTCTGGAATTCTGTTCCTCCTAATGAACCGAAGAATCTTAAGATATATCTTGCGAAAATCGCCCGGAATTTTGCCGTCGGGATTCTTGAAAAGGAAAAGGCAAAAAAGCGCGGCGGCGGTGTTTTGGAAATTGCCGCGGAAGAACTTTCGGAAGCGCTTCCTTCAAAAGAAAGCGTTGAGGAAAACTTTGAAGCAAAGGAACTTGGCGAAAACATAAATCTTTTTGTTTCAAAACTTCCTGAAAAGGAAAGAAAAATTTTTATCCGGCGCTATTTCTTTTTCGAAACTCCGGAAAAAATCGGTGGAAAATTCGGTTTTTCACCAAACCGCATTTCGGTGATATTGCATAGAACGCGAAAGAAACTTAAAAAATTTCTTGAAAAGGAGGGGCTTTTTTTATGAAGGAAAAGGATATAATTTCCGCAATGGAATTTATTGACGAAAAATATATTGAAGAAAGCGAGATTTTTTCAAAAAAGCGTTTTAAAACAAGAGCAAGCCTTTTGCTTGCGGCGGCGCTTTTGGTCTTGTTTTCCGTAACTGCTGTTGCGGCGGCAAAATTTTCGAATACCGTTAATGAAGGCGAAATCGTTTTTATGGAAGCTCTCGGCGGATACAGCGGCGATCATTACAATATACGTTTCAATATCGACGTTGCGGAAGATTCGGACCAGTTTCTCCATGACTATTATGTTCCGGCGTATCTTGAGGAAAACGAAAACTGGACAGATTGCGGCGGAGAAGCCGGTGAAACGTTCAGCGTAATGGTTTATGATAATTACGGCGAAAATCTTTATGCGATTTTTACCCAATATCCGGCGTGGAATTACGATAACGGTGCTTCGATAGGTTACGGCGTTCCGGCAGGAACGGAAGTTTCCGAAGGCGTTTTTGAGATCGACGGCGAAAAACTTTTCTGTGTTGAATTTTTGCCCTGCTATGATGGGTTCCGAGGAGATCCTTTTGGAACAAGAATAGTTTTCTGGTCGGACGGCTACAATATGTTTGTGCTCGAAACAAGGCTCGGTATGGACGAGGAAGTTATTCGGGAAATTATCCGGAGCGTTGAAAAAACAGACGATATCACAAAATTTGTAGCTTACACCGAACCGGTTAAAGAAGATGATCCGGGTTCCGAAAGTTGAAAAATCAACCTTTCTGTGGTAATATAGATCCGTAAAAGCTTTTTGAAAGGAGCATAAGCCATGCTTGAAAAAGGAACAAAAGCACCGGATTTTACCCTTTTTGATAAGGAAGGAAACGAAGTTTCCCTTTCGGATTTTTTCGGGAAAAAAGTCGTCCTCTATTTTTATCCGAGGGATAACACTCCCGGATGCACCCGCCAGGCCTGCGCCTTTGCGGAATCTTTTGAGGAATTCAAGAATCTTGACGTCACAGTTATCGGAATAAGCAAGGATTCTGTCAGTTCCCATATAAAATTTGCGGAAAAATATTCTCTTCCCTTTGTTCTTCTTTCCGACCCGGAACATAAGGTGATCGAAGCTTTCGGCGCCTGGCAGGAAAAGAAAAATTACGGAAAAGTTTCCTTCGGAACAGTCCGCTCCACTTTTGTGATAGACGAGAACGGAATTATCGAAAAAGTTATGCCGAAGGTAAAGCCGGATACAAACGCGGCGGAAATCCTTGAATATCTTAAAAAATAACAAAAACGTCCTGCCGAAAAAAAGCAGGACGCTTTTATTTTGCCAAAAAATATTGACGAAAAGCCTGATATAGGTTACAATCCAAATATCCCCCATGGGGGGATATTTGGAAAAGGAGATGTTTTTTTGCACGAACACGAACATACAAAAGCGGTGATAAATCGGCTTTCAAGGGCGGCGGGTCATCTTTCAGCGGTCAAAAAAATGGTGGAAGAAGGAAGGGACTGCAGCGAGGTTCTGATCCAGCTTTCCGCAGTAAAAGCGGAAATCGCCTCCACCGAAAAAGTTATCCTGAAGGATCATCTTGAACACTGTGTCGCGGATGCTCTTAAAAACGGTGATGAGGATTCCATGAAGGATCTTCTTTCCGCAATCGACAGAATGTTATGAACAAGAACACAGCTTTCAAAGGAATTTTCCTTGCAATTCTTTCCGCCGCGCTTTATGCAATAAACGTTCCTTTTTCAAAACTTCTGCTGGATTTTGTTCCCCCGACTATGATGGCGGGGCTTCTCTATCTCGGAGCGGGAATCGGAATGGGCCTTATTGCGTTTTTAAGAAAAGCCGCTAAAATAGATTCGGCCGAAGAAAAATTCACAAAGGCGGAACTTCCATATACTTTTGCGATGATAGTTCTTGATATAGCGGCGCCGATCTGCCTTATGACAGGCCTTGCAATGACAACCGCCGCAAACGCCTCGCTTCTCAATAACTTTGAATATGTTGCAACGGCGCTTATCGCTTTTTTCTTCTTCAGGGAAAAAATAAGCCCAAGGCTTTGGCTTGGAATAATCCTCGTGGTTTCTGCATGCGTTTTGCTTTCTTTTGAAGGAGCTTCCTCAATGCATTTTTCCGTCGGTTCGGTTTTTGTCCTTCTTTCTGCGGTGCTTTGGGGAATTGAAAATAACTGCACAAAGGTGCTTTCAAAAAAAGACCCGCTTGTAATAGTTCTTTTAAAAGGAATTTTCTGCGGCGGAACAAGTTTTATAATTTCTGTTGTTGCGGGAGAAAAGGCCGAAAACCTCTGGAGCGTTGCCGCGGTTCTCTGCGTTGGTCTTGTTGCCTACGGAATGAGTATCTTTGTCTATGTTTATGCCCAAAGGATCCTTGGCGCGGCAAGAACTGGGGTTTATTCCGGGCTTACTCCGTTTTTGGGAACGGTTCTTTCGCTTATAATTTTTCGTGAAATTCCCGGGAAACAATATTTTGCGGCGCTTTTGCTTATGATTTTCGGCGCATGGCTTTCTTCGAGCGATGAACCTGTTTTTAAAAAGAAATAAAAACAAAAAAACGCACCTTCCGGTGCGTTTTTTTTATATGGTTTTTTTAAGAAAATTTTCAAGTTCCTCTTCATCGGAAAAATCGTTTTTCGATTTATCTGCAAGGACCCGAAAAGGTTCCTTCCCTCCGACAACTATTCTTTCGCAAAGGGAAAAAGCTTCCTTGGGGCTGTGGGTAACAAGAAGAACGGTTTTTCCCTCCGTTTCCTTTTTCATAAGTTCAAGGATCTCGCCGGAAGTTTTAATATCAAGTCCGCGAAGGGGTTCATCAAAGAAAAACACGTTTCCGCCAAAGGCAAGGGCTCTTGCAATGGAAAGTCTGCGGCACATTCCGCCGGAAAGCTCCTCGGGATATTTTTCCGCAGAATCCGAAAGGCCAACTTTTTCAAGATATTCGAGAGCCTTTTCCTTTTCAATGTTCACCGCAAGAAGGTTTTCAAAGGCGGTTGCCCAGGGAAGAAGTCTGTCTTCCTGAAAAATAAAAGTCGGTTTTTCATCAAAAGGAACGATTTTTCCGCTTTGCGGTTTTAAAAATCCGGCCGCAAGTTCAAGAAGGGTGGTTTTTCCAAAGCCCGAAGGCCCGAGGATGGCTGTCGAAGTTCCTTCCTTTACATAAAAAGAAAAATCTTCAAAAATCTTTTTTTCTCCGTAAGAAAAATCTGTGTTCAGAAATTCAAGCATTGCTGCGGCCCCCTTTCCTCAAAATTTCAAGAAGGAGTTTTTCGAGCAGAACGCTTAAAATAACTACCGCTCCGGTCCAGGCGAAAGTATCGACCGTTTCAAAATAAATTTTTGAATCCTGAAGGGCGGAACCTATGGATTTTCCGTGAGGACAGATAACTTCCGCGGCGATTCCGGCCTTCCAAGCCATTCCAACAGCGCTGTTGAGAGCGGCAATAAAAAACGGCTTTACCGCGGGGACCGTTATCCGGAAAAAAATTTCCTTTCGGGAAAGTCCAAAGGCTTTTCCCATCTGTAAAAGGTCTTTGTCGACAGAAACGATTCCTTTTTCGGTGTTTGCCCAGATTGCCGGAAGAACAATGAGCATGGCGGTAAAAACCGGAACGTTTTCAACGCTGAGCCAAAGTATCGCAAGAATGATGAAAGAGGCGACGGGCGTGGCTTTTATAACGTGCAAAACCGGAGAAAAAAGGCTTTTAAAAAGGTGCGATTTTGCTGTGAGCACCGCAAGAAAAATCCCGAGCACCGTTCCGAGCAAAAGTCCGGAAACAACCCGCAAAAGCGAAACAAAAACCGAGATCCAGAAATCCTTTTCAAGACAAAATTCAAAAAGTCTTTCAAGAACCGAAAAGGGCGAAGGAACAAGAATGTTCTGCCCGATTGCAAGATGTACAATTTGCCAAAGACCTATCCAGAAAACCGCAGAAAACGCGGCAGAAAAAGCTTTTTTCATTCTGTTCTTCGCTCCTTTCCTAAAAAATCAGATTGATTTATCAGCAGTAAAAATCCTCCGAAGGAAGATTTCCGCCGATGCTTGCGGGGTTGGCCTCAAAAAGAACGGTAAGGAAATTTTTGAGCACGGATTTGTAATCTTCGCCGGAAAGCCAGACGATATTGCATCTCGGAATTGCGTTTTCGGCAACAGCTGCGGCGGCAATTCCGTATTTTTCTATAAGAACGCCCGCAGCGGCCGGGTCGGAATTGGTGAATTCGATGCTCAGGCCGTAATCTTTAATGAACTCCGCGACGGCTTCCGGGTTCTGTTCAAGAAACTCTTTGCGTACGGCGATTCCGCCCATGGTAAGGACCTCGCCGGTGAGCACGCTCCATTCTTCGGAAAGGTTAAGAGCAACGCGGAAGTTTTCGCTTTTGCTCATAACGTTGGTAACAAAAGGTTCCGGAAGCATAACGATATCATATTCACCGGTCATTGCAAGGGTTGCAGCTTCGGTATGTTCGCTTGCCCAGTAAATTTCGGCATTGATATTGTTCTTTGTAAGAAGGTGGTTGAGCACGGATTCCGCAGTGCTGCCTTTTCCGGAGGCGAGAATAGTCTTGCCTTCAAGGTCGGCAATGCTCGAAATGCTGTTGCCGTTTTCAAGAATGTAAAGAACACCAAGGGTGTTTACACCAAGACATACGATTTTGCCTTCGGTTTTGTTATAAAGAGTGGAAATTGCGTTGGTGGGCAGGGCGGCAATATCAAGTCCGCCCTGGATAAGCTGTCCGGTAAGCTCATCCGCGGCGCCGGCAACGGTGAATTTATAGCTGTTGAGGGTAAGATTTTGCTCCGACTGGTCCATAAGCCATGCGGCACCCATCCCTGTGGGGCCTTTGAGCATGCCGATTTTGACTTCTGCCCCGGAAAATTCCGGTTCGGCAGGTTCTTCCGGTTCGGAAGAAGAAACCGGTTCTTCCGGCTCTTCGGTTTCGGGTTCAACAGGTTCGTTTGAGCATGCGGTGATGCTCATGATCATAATAAGCGCAAGAATAAGGGAAAGCAGTTTTTTCATTTTGGTTTCCTCCGTTTTATAAAATGCCTTTTCAAGGCTTTAAAATAACGATTTTTTTGCCTTCTCTGGAAATGATCCCTTTTTCATAAAGGGTATCAAAGGCCCGGTAAACCGAAGCTCTTCCGATTCCCAGCATCAGGGAAAGTTTTGATATGGAACAGGGAAGCTCAAATTCCGTTTTTCCTTCGGAATAATTCATGATCCATCGAAGAAGTTTTTCAAAAGCTTCGCCTTCGGAAAAAGCCGAAACTTTTTTGTTAAGAAAATGTATTTTTTCGGAAAGAAGAACAACATAGGCTTTTGCAAAATCCGGCGAGGCGGAAAAGGCTTCCTCAACGGTTTCCTTTGAAAAAACCGCAAGCCGAAGGCTTCCTTCGGCAGTTATTTCCGAAGGAAATTCCGCTTCTTCATAAAAAAGGGTGGCCATTCCGAAAACGTCACCTTCCGAAAGTCTGTTTATAAAAGTTTTCTTTCCGTCAAGTCCGATTTTTGAAACAGAAGCGCTTCCTTTAAGGATAAGCGCAAGGCAGCGGCTGAAGAGATTTTTGGTCATGATGGTTTCGCCTTTTTTTGCGGAAACTATCTCCATTTTATCCCGGAAAAGCTCTATATCAATTTTTGAAAAAAGCTGGTTTTTCAAAAAAACCTCTCTGTCCTTTGCTGTCATAAAATCCCTCTTTTCTGTATCAAATGATACAATATCGTCAAGCGGTTGTCAATATATTAACAGAAAATTGTATAAAAAAAGACGGAAAAGATTCCGTCTTTTTATTTTTTTGCTTTATCTTGTTCCGTGGAGATTAAGAAATTCGTCATCTCTCGGACGGGTGATGATCTGGCTCCAGCAGCCGAAGAATCCGGCGGAAGAACCTGTATTAGGAGAAATCTTGTTAAGTGGTCCGCCGAAATAGGGGATCTTTCCGTTTTCAAGAACCGCGTCTTTGAAAACTCCAAGGATGTTTTCCGCGGCAAAACTGAATCTTTCCTCCGGAGCGACCGCAAGATTTATCTGCCAGAGATCTTCACTTTCAGCAAAAGCGGCGGCCATTCCGATCACTTTTCCGTTTTTCCTTGCGGCAAGAGCAAGAGAAAGAGGACCGTGGCTTTCAAGATCGAAAACTTCTTTTGAAAGAGGTTCGCTTTTGAATTTGTCAAAACCGGATTTGATTATCTCAATATCATATTTCGGTTCGGTTTTGGGAAGAGAGGTATCCGGAACATAATAATCATAAACGTTGTCAACGTTATGGCCGTGAAGATAAAGAATCTCGCTGAGAAGGATAAGGGAGTTGGGTTCAAAAAGCCAGTTGGGTTCTTTTCCGCCAAAATTTCTTTCAAAATCCGGAACCATTTTCGGAAGAACGGACAAAATTGCGCTGCCGCCGAAGCAAACCGCTTTCATGGCTTTGTTTCCGCCGTTTTTAAGTTCGGTTATAACGATTTTATAGGAATCAAAGTCCTTTTCGGAGCAGTTATAATCTGCGGCAAGGTGTTTTCTTATGGTTTCGATAACGTCGAATCTTTCCATTTTCTCTGCCTCTTTTCGTTACTGTTTGTATAATTGAATCTATAAATTACAAATTGTTGAAAAAATCTTTGATTTCTTCGGCTGTTCCACAGCAGCTTCCCTGAACAAGTTCGGGTTTTCCGCCGCCGCGGCCGAAAAATTTTGCGTTCATTTCTTTTGCAATCGGCGCACAGTTTTCGGTTTTTGATGAAACCGCATACTTATAATTTCCGTTTTCGCCGTTGAAAACCGCAGCGATTTTAAAGTTTTCAGAAAGATTAAGGCAATATCTCCGAAGCTCGTCCGGGGTCATTCCGTTTTCAAAAACGCAGATTTTCTCGCCGGTTCCGAGTTTTTCGGCTTTAAGGGAAAAAAGTTCTTTTTTAAGAGCGGATTCATAGATTTTGTGTTCGGTAATTTCATTTTCAAGCCGCTTTACCGCAAAGCAAAGTTCTTCGGGTTTTACCGAAAGGGAATTGGTAACTTTTATAACGTCGCGGTTTTTGCGCTGATAATCAAGAAAAGCGCGTTTTCCGCAAAGCATGAAAAGCCTTGTTCCGCCTTTGTAATTCTGGAAAGCGGTGATTTTTATAATTCCGATCTCGCCGGTCTGTTTAACATGGGTTCCGCAGCAGGCGCAGATGTCATAACCCGGAAAAGTGACTATCCTTATCTTTCCCGAAAGTTTTTTCTTGCTTCGATAGGGAAGGCCTTCAAGTTCCTCTTCAGAGGGATAGCTTATCTCTATCGGAAAATTTTTATAAACCGCTTCGTTTGCGGCATTTTCAATTTCAAAAACCTGTTCTTCCGAAAGGGGAACGTCAAGATCGATGGTGGTCTCATCATATCCGAGATGAAAACCGACGTTGTTCGCACCGAATTTTGAATGGGAGATTCCTGAAAAAATATGTTCGCCGCTGTGCTGCTGCATAAAATCAAAGCGCTGCTGCCAATCGATTTTTCCAAGAACTTTTTCACCCGGGGCATATCCGATCCTTACGGAGTGGTGGATAACTCCTTCCTTGTCTTCCTGGACGTCAAGAACTTCAATTTCGTTCAAAGTTCCCTTGTCCGGAAACTGTCCGCCGCCTTCCGGAAAAAATGCCGTTTGGTCAAGAACCATATCAAAGCCATCTTCCGTTTCGGTGCAGGAAAGAACTTCTGCCTCAAATTCGGTTATATAAGCATCTTCATCAAAAATGCGTTTTGTTGGTAACATGGGAAAACCTCCCTTTGCCGTTTATAAAAAGAGTATAGCACCATTTCGCAAAAATAACAATTGTAAAAAAGAATACCGCATGATATTATTATAAAGGTAATTTATAAATGGAGGGGATGGAATTGAAAAGATTATTTATTTTACTTATCTTTGCTCTGGCTCTGTTTTCCGGATGTGAAAATCAGCCTTCAGAAATAATTGAAGAACCCTCCGCTTCAGAACCTTTGGCTTCGGAAGAGTCGGAACCGGAAGAGATTATCGAAACCGAAGAGGACTTTGAACACAACCCAGTTTCGGAAACTATCGGTATTGAAGACGTCGCATATTCCGAAAAGAGGGGATATACGGGGATTTATGTTGTTTTCGGAAAAAACGAAGCCGACGTTCCATTTGACCTTGATGAACCCGGAATCCCGCCTTTCGGATGGTACGGTTCCAAAAAGATAACTGCGTTTGTCTATCGCAAAGATTACGATACTTCCCTGGTCAATGTTCTTTCCACCGATAACTGCGGAGAGCTCTGGCACGAATACACTTTCGGAATAGAACCGGGAGAAATCCAGCAGATAATAGTTCATTTTTATGATGAGGAAAACGGTTTTTTCTCCGTAAACTATGCGGACGGAACAGGACTTCTTTATCGGGTGCAGAACCGCGGTGCGCTTATTGAAAAAGTCGGCGAAGTCGGAAACGTCTGGAACATGGTTTTTGTGGATGAAAACCACGGTTTTCTTGTTGTGGGAAAAGATTGGGTCGGAATCAGGAAAACTTCCGACGGAGGAAAAACCTGGACCGATTTTGAATTTGCTCCGCCGGAATTTGAGCATAAGGAGATCCGCTGCTATGACCGGCCGGTTTTCCGCGGTGACCACGGAGAAGTTAAAGTTACAGTATATTTCGATGGGGAAACCCCTTGGAAACACTATAAATATGTTACCGATAATTTCGGTTTAACTTGGGAAATGGCATAATTTAACGGAGGTGCGCTTTTGAAAAAAGTTGTTCTTGTAACCGGCGGAAGCCGCGGCATCGGAAAAGCGATATGCGAAAAATTCGCTGCGGAAGGATATTCCGTTGCAGTGAATTTTGAAAAAAGCGAAGAAAAAGCAAAAGCTCTTGCGGAAAAAATCGGCGGAAAAGCCTATTGCGCCGACGTTTCGGATTATTCCGCGGTATGCGAAATGTTCGATAAAATCGAAAGCGAACTGGGAGAAGTTTCCGTTCTTATCAACAACGCCGCAATTTCCACCTTCGGCCTTTTCCAGGATTGCAGCGACGAAGAATGGGAACGCATTTTTGGAGTCAACGTGAAGGGCGTTTTCAACTGTTCAAAACGCGCCGTCGGCAACATGCTTAAAAACCAGAATGGATCCATAGTCAATATCTCTTCAATTTGGGGAGTTACCGGCGCTTCCTGCGAATGTCACTATTCCGCCGCAAAAGCGGCTGTGATCGGTTATACAAAGGCAATGGCAAAAGAACTCGGCCCTTCCGGAATAAGGGTAAACTGTGTTGCTCCCGGGGCTGTTGATACCGAAATGAACGCCCGCTTCAGCAAGGAAGACCTTGAAGCGGTTGCGGAAGAATCCGCCCTTGGATATATCGGAAAACCGGAGGAGATCGCCGAAGCGGTTTTCTTTGCCGCAAGCGAAAAAGCTTCCTATATGACCGGAGCCGTTATCAACGTAAACGGCGGTTCGGTTATCTGATGTTGACATCAGTCCGAAATCGTACTATAATATATCACATAAGTGTTTATAATTAAATTTAAACTTTTTTGGAGGAATTATAAATGATAAGACTTACCGGAACCCAGCGCGAGCTGATGGAAATTCTTTGGGAAAACGAGCACATGACCCTTCATGCCCTTACCAAAGCGGCTCTTGGCAACGCTGTTACTCCTAACAGAACCGACGCTATCCGCGTTGTTCTTCTCCAGATGGTGACCAAAGGCGCAGTAAGCGAAGATGCAACCGTTTCCCCCCATATCTATACCCCTATTGTTGAAAGAGACGAAGTCGGTTTTGAATCCGGTTTTGTTGATGCCGCAAGAGCAGAGGGCAACGCCCTGCTTACCGCTCTCACCTGCGGAATGGGACTTCCCGGCGAAGTTTACAGCGAAGACCGCGGCCGCCAGATCGACGAGAAAAAAGGCACCTTCCAGCGCACAGTTACCGACGAAGCAAGAAAAGAAGCAATAAAAGAAGTTATGGCACAGATCTGCCGCGAACGCGACGAATATGAAGCACAGAAAGCCGCCGCAAAAGCCGCAGAAGAAAATAAGGAGGACTAATCAATGGAAGAAACCGAATACAGATATGACACCCAGCTCCTTATTGAAGGAACCGACCTTGATGAGGACGAAATCCACGATTATCTTATGAACGAGATCCCCGGCGACTGCCTTATCGTTGTCGGCGACGAGGAGCTTATCAAACTCCATTACCACACCAACACCCCCTGGAAAGTTCTTGAATACTGCGCCACTAAAGGCGAGATTTTCGATATCGTTGTCGAAGATATGGACCGCCAGTCCAGAGGCCTTAAAGGCTGATAAAATGCAAAATAGACCCGCTCGAAAGAGCGGGTCTTTTTGTTGTGACAAACGTTGCTGACGTCGTGAAGATGCTAACGCATCTTCGGGCCTTCGGCCCACATTTTTTCGTTCTTTTAATTATGACATATATTTTGTTTTACGGCTTAAATTAAGCATAACATTTTTTAATAAAAAGTCAATTTAACTGAACAAAACTGAACATCTTTTAACATAAATAAAAGAAATAGCAAGAAGTTTTTACTTCTTGCTATCATCTTCATACAACTTATAAAGTCTTTCAACATATTTTTTCATCTCGGCAACGGCTTTCTCATCACCGACAATCCTCATTCTTGCTCCAAAAGTAAAGACCCAAGCATAGAACGGAGGGCTTAATTCAACATTGACATTCACAATAATATGCTCATCATCACCGACTATTGGACGATACAGAACATCTTTGCCGAACTTATCAACCACAGCATCAAAAAGGTTCTTTCTAATGCGAAGGCTTACCTTATGAGGCTCGCCTCTGAACATATCAAACACCTTGGCCTCTTGGCGAACAATGTCATTCTTTCGGTAAAGTTCTGTTCCGTCTCTCGCTTCAAGGAGCGGGTCTGCGACAGCATACATTCTATCAACCCTGAATGTCCTGAACTTGCCAGTTTCGGTTATGTAGGCATAGAGATATTGATTACCCCCGCTCCACACAAGGGCAAAAGGGCTTACAATGTATTTATCACCCTTCTTTGAATATTTTACTCCGTCTTGGCGGTCAGGCCAGTAGTGAGCGTATTTGAAGGCGATTTTTCGGTTATTCATTATGGCGTGATGTATTTTGTCAGCACCCTCAATGGCAGTTTCGTTCATACTCTTGGCTCTGTCAGCGACAAAAGAAGTTCTGCTCAATGAGTTTCTGCTTTCGGCATCAGTAAATTGTTTAAGTTTGCTTGTTAATTCTTCGGCTCTCTTTTGAGGCACAAACTTCAAGGACTGAACGCCGTCAATCAAAAGGCGTATATCATCATAATTGAAAGTTGGGTTGCTGACATAATAGCCAACCTTGCCGACTTTATCAAGAACTATATCGCAGTTCCATTCTCGCAATCTTTCAAAGTCAGCGTAAATAGATTTGCGTTCGGCGTGTATTCCATTTTCGGCAAGGTGTTTTATAATCTGCTCCATACTTACTTTATGCTTTGGACTTGAAAAACAGCAGAGATAATCACGCAGAAGCATAAGTTTTACGCCTTGCTCATAATGTCTCCCTTTTGGCATTAAAACACCTCTTTACCTTACCAATCGTAATCTTCTTTATATCCACAATTAGGGCAAGGATAACCTTCATTGTATAGTTCAGATTTACATTTTGGGCAGGGGTTATCATTTTTATAGTTTAAAACTTTGTTTAATTGGTATTCAATTTTAGGATAACT